>JBQTGW010000146.1:0-66282 GCA_052390495.1 Pseudonocardiales bacterium | reverse complement strand
GGGGGTGTGTGCCCCCGGTGGTCCGACTTATCCGCCCCCCTTCCGTTCTTTGGGGGGGGGGCCCCGCCAAACTTGCCCCGCCCCCCCCACACTTTCGACGATCATGGTCTGGCGGCGGCCGGGAGGGGACCTGGCTGCCTCTGCTCAGCGACTGGACGTCACGATTACGCCACGGTGAGCGACCATGACGTTGCCCTGGTCCCTCAGCTGGCTGGACCCTGAGAGCCGTCCCCGGCTGTTCGGTAATCGTTCAGGTTCTGGTAGTGGCCACCTGCCGGGCCGTTCGGGCGAGTTCCGCGGCGTCGGTGCCGGGGCGGGCCTCCAGCGCGGTGGCCAGTGGGCCGAGCCGTTCCCGGGCGCGTACCGAGCTCAGCGGCACCACGGCATCGATCGCCGAACGGGCCAGCGCCAGCCCGCGCGGATCCCCGGTCCGCACGTACAGCTCGGCCAGGGTAAGGGCGGCCATCGTCTTGGCTCGGCCGTGAGCATCGCGGTAGGTGCGGACCGCCCTTGCGGCGAAGTTCTCTGCGGCGTCGAACTGGCGCAGTTCGATTTGAATCCGCGCGGTTCTCAAATCCATACCCGCCCGCTCGAACTCATCACGGGGCACCCACCCGTCGTGCGCCTTGGCGAGGTAACGCTGGGCCTGCTTGGTGTCGTTCATTATGGCGTAGGCCGTCGCTGAGTCCCCGTTCAGCCGCGCAACAAGGGTCGGTACCCGGGGATCGTCGGTGCGTAGCGTCGCCGGGGTGGACTTGCCGGGTTGAAATCCTTCCAGCGTGCATTGCCCGAGCTGAAGCACCTTCAGTGCACCATCTGGGTCCCCTTGTCGCACCAGCGCTGTTCCGGCGTGCCATGCCGCGTTGGCGATTCCGTAGGCGTCCCCGGCTTTATCTGCCAGCCGTAGGGCGCGGGTGAAGTGCCCGCTGCCGTCCGCCCCTGAGTCGTGACAGGCCCACCCGGCCTCGGTGTGCAGGTCCGCCAGCGCGCAGCCCAGCCGCGCCGTGACCGCATCGGGGGCAGTGACTCCCAGCCACCGCGTGTAGTGCCGCGCGGCGGCACTGAACAGATCACCCTGCCCGCCGTACTGACGGTTCAGACTGCGCAGCCGCTCGGTGATTGCCTCGACGGCCCGCACGTGGGCCAGGGTGAGGTACGACGGCAGCGGCTCCTTGCCGAAACGGGGCAGGGCCAGCTCGGCCACCTCGCCCATCCCCTTGACGACCTCGCCGAGGGCCGCCAGGGACGTGGCCGCGATGAGGGTGCGACGTCTCACCTCTTCGTCCACCTCCGGGTCCGGGCCACCCTGCGCACCAGGGTAAGCCTCGCCCTCGCCTGGAACATCTCGCAGCAGTCGCAGGAACGGTCGCGGCACCCCGAGCCCGTCCGCGATGCGCTCCAGCACCTCTACGTCCCGCACTCGGCGATCTCCGTGGATGATCTCCGAGATCTCGGACTGGGACTGGCCGGTGCGCCGGGCGATCTCCCGCTGGGAGACGCCGCTGCGGTACAGGATCGCGTACACAGCGCCGATATCACGCTCGGCGAGTGCCCCGCGCGCCTCGGGCCGGGTGTACCACAGCGGCGCGGCCCCGTTATCGGCGTTCGGCAGCCCCCGGGCGACGTCGTCGCCGTGACCATCGCTCATCGTGGTGCACCGCTCTCCCTCGGTGTATGACCGCGCGCACCTTAGCGCATCCGACGCCGCCCGGGTGGCGGGACGCGCACGCTGCGACATGCCGGTTCCATCGGTGAGGTGGATGCCGACACTCGGGGGTCGGATCAGTTCATGGCACCGAACGCGCGGACAGATTGCTACCCTAGTAGTAATTCGGTAAGATCGAGCCATGGGTGCGGAGAAGTTGTCCATTTCGCTTGAATCGGAGCTAGCCGCCTCGGTTCGAGGTGCCGCCAGTGAGCAGGGCGTCAGCGTTTCGACGTGGTTGGCTGACGCGGCTCAGGCGCAGATCCGCCAACGGCGGTTGCGCGAAGCGCTCGACGCTCTGGCGTCGGAAGAAGGCGAACTCGATCCCACCGAGATCGACGGGTTGATCGCCAATGCCCGACGGACCTCACGAGTGATCATCGGCGCCGAAGGCGCGGCGTGACCCTGATTCTCGACGCTGGGGCGCTGCTGGCCTACGAGCAGGGGGACCGCACCGTCCGCGCATTTCTGGAGCGCGCGAGCCGAACCGGGGTCGATGTGCGAACCACAAGCGGCGCGGTCGCGCAGGTATGGCGGGACGGAGCACGCCAGGTTCGGTTGGTGCTACTGCTGCGTGGACTGCTCGAGGTTGAACTGACCCGCGAAGGTGCTCGCCGCATCGGCACCCTGCTCGGCCGCGCCCGCCAATGTGATGTCATCGACGCTTCTCTCGTCGATGCCGCCGCGGACGGCGACGAGATCCTGACCACCGATCCCGACGACATCACAGCGCTCGCGCAGCACAGCCACAAGAACCTCATCATCACCCGGGTGTGAGCGAGGATCGCGGACTTTCAGTCGGCACGATCCCAGCGGGAACGGCGTGCCCGCAGTGCGTTGTCCACGGTGTTGGCTCAGCCTGGGTTCCGGGTACGGGTCAGCTGTCCTCAAGGTGGACTGTGATCAGGAGAAGTTTTCCTTCGGCGATGAGTCGGTGTCGGTTCGAATATCGTCCGGTCCGGGCGCAGGGTGATCCGGCCGGACGTCGCGCCGTTTCCAGACGTGGCCGGCGCCGCGGTATCTGGGTGTCAGGTAGGACCAGTGCAGGTTTCCGGACATCATCCAGCCGAGCACATCGACGTATGCTTGCACGTCCGAGCGGTGGCCGAGGGGTGAGCCGAGAATTGCGGCCCGCTTGGCCAGGAATTCGCGCTCGCAGTCATCGGCTATGCGCGCCGTGACCGGTACCCGAACACCGGGTCACCGCGAGCTTCGCGCTGGGTCAAGGGACGACCGCCGACTCGGCGATGACTAGTGATGTACGGACATGACCCGTACGCTTGCGGGAGGTGTCGGAGGAAGGAGGGATCGTCCGGATGTCCCTCAAGACTGAACGGTTGGAAGTCCGCGTCGATGCCGCGACGAAGGAGCGTATCGAGGCCGCCGCGGCCCGGCTCGACCAGTCAGCCAGCACGTTCGTCGTCCACGCGGCGAGCGCGGAGGCCGACCGGGTACTGGCTCGCAGCGAGAACACAATAATGCCGGCGGAACAGTTCGACGCGTTGCTGGCCGCACTCGACATACCTGACGATGCACCAGTCCTCACCCGGCTGGTCCAGCGTGACCGCAAGTACCACCGCCCGTGATCACCTGGAGGTCCGGGCGCCTGGACGAGCGCAGCGATCTGTCGCGGTTCGACTGCGGGGTACCGTCGCTCAACCTGTGGCTCTCCGGTCCAGCGCTCCAAGCGCAGGCGGGTGGTACAGCGGCGACCTATGTCTGGACAGCGCCGGCCACCGGTCTTGTGGTGGCCTACTACGCGATCGCGCCCCATCAGGTACGGCGGGAGCAGGTGTCTGCCGGGATGGCCGGCGGCGTCACCGTGATCCCCGCCTATTTACTGGCGCGGCTGGCTCTCGATGTCACCTTGCACGGGCAGGGCCTCGGTGCAGAACTACTCCACGACGCGCTGGACCGCATCATCACCGCTGCCGATACCGCATCCGGTCGGCTCATCGTCGTTGATGCGATCGATGAGACCGCAGCCACGTTCTACCGGCACCACGACTTCCAGCCGGTGCGCGACAATCCCCACCGCCTCGTCCTCAAGGTCAGCACGGTCCGCAAGGCGCTCGGACGCTAATCCGCCCAGGTGCGTACTGTATGCGCTGCGTCACGTGGTGGGGAGTTCAGGAGGAATCGTGATGGGGAAGACTCAAGAGGTTCCGGTGCTCATTGTCGGTGCTGGGCCGACGGGCGCTACGTTGGGGATCGAGCTGGGTCGGCGTGGGGTGGCGTGCCGGGTGGTCGATCGGCTGGCGGAGCCGGTCACCACCTCGCGTTCGTTCACGCTGCACGCCCGCACGCTTGAGCTGTTCGAGATGGCCGGAATCGTTGACCACTTCCTCGAACGCGGTTTGCGTTCTGTTTCTATGGACTATCATTTCGAGGGCGTTGAGGAGCCCGCGCGCCTGGACTTCTCGAAACTGCACAGCCGCTATCCGTTCACACTGATCATCAACCAGAACGTCGTCGAGCAGGTACTGCGTGATCAGCTCACCACGCTCGGTACGACAGTGGAGTGGGACACGGAGCTGAGATCCCTCTCCCCGGAGCCGGACGGTCTGCTGACCGCTTTGCTCGTCCACCGGCCGTCCGGTCGTGCGGAGACGGTACGCGTTAAGTGGCTCGTCGGCTGCGACGGAGTGCACAGCGCAGTCCGCGCGCAGCTGGACATCCCCTATGAGGGAGACGAGTACACCGGCATGCAGATGCGCATGATGGACGTCCCGTTCCGGGGTTTTCCGCTGGAGGATGACCGCATCCACTATTTCGTCTCGAAGACGCGCCTGCTCCTCGTCACCAAGCTGCCCGGCGCGAACCACCGCGTGCTGATCAGCGACATGCAGGGCACTGCGTCAACAGAGACCGCTCGCTCGGCCTTCCAGGACGTGCTGGACGAACACTTCTGCGGATCCGTGAGCCTGGGCGAGCCCGAGTGAGCAACGGTCTTTCGCATTGGGAAGCGGGTAACCTCGCACTATCGGCAGGGGGGTGTGTTCCTCGCGGGGGATGCGGCGCACTGCCATTCACCGGCGGGCGGCCAGGGGATGAATGTGTGCGTCCAGGATGCGTTCAACCTCGGCTGGAAGCTTGCGATGGTCTCGGCCGGTGCGGCAGACGAGTCGCTGCTCGACACCTATGATCGGGAACGCAGACCGATTGCCCAGCAAGTCATCGAGGGCACCAACGCACTGCACTCGATCATCATGGCGCATGGCACGTCCGTCGAGGAGCGTATCGCCCTCAGCCGCGAGCCCGGTTTCACCCAGCAGGCGATCAGCAAGATCTCCGGGCTCGCCTACCATTACCGGGATGCGGCCATAGCGGCGCCCGACCGTTCTCGGCTCGGTGGATTGACCGCGGGTGACCGGGCTCCCGATGCTCGCCTCGATCCCGAACTGCGCCTGCACGACCTCTTGCGACACGAATGGCACACGCTGCTGATATTGACGCCGAACGCGGTTGGTGAAGCGCTCGGCCGGCTCGTCGATGACATCACCCGGAGCTTCGGCACTCGGCTGCGGGTCGAGGTACTCGCTCCCGCCCACAGCTGCGCCGCTGCTCCGACCGGCACCATTGCTGCGCGTACTTGAGGAGATCGCCGGTCACCGCTTCCGGCGGGGTGTCGTGTTGTACACCGGCACCGATGTTGTCTCCTTCGGACCCAAGTTGGTCGCGGCACCTGTGTCACTGCTCTGGTCGTGACGCCTCCGGCGTGCGTCGCGGTGGGCGGAGAGTTAGATGGGTGCGGTGATGTCGGCGGGGGTGTCGTAGTCGGAGAATCGGAAGGTGACGACAGTGTCGGCGGTGATCGGGAATTGGGCCTGCACCAGCCGGAAGCCCTCGGCGGCGATCCACACCTGGCCGGTGATTTCCTGGCTGGGATCGGGTACGAATGCGCTGAGCAACTGCCCGGGGAAGGTGGCCCCAAGCCGGTAGCTGTCCACCCCGCCGACCTGCTCGCGGTCCTCGGTCGTCGCGGCGGTGCCGCTGGCCAGGACTGCCGCGACGCCCTGATCCGGGTCCAGGATCACCCTGGGGTCGTAGGCGAGGAATGTCGAGGACGCGGATGTCTTCTGGAAACCACCCGTCGGGCCCCTGAGGTAGAGGTCCTCCCCGAGGATCACGAACTCCACCTCAAGGAGTTGGCGCCCCATGTCCACCGACGCCGTGCCTCGGGCCGAGCCGTCCTTGGTGAGCTGGCCCTGCGCGGATTTGAGCGGCACTTTCGGAAGCAGTTCACCTTCGACATCGAGGTTGATCCGGGCAGTCATCACGGTCCGCATCGCCGTGGCCGAGTCGGCCAGTAGCCCAGCCCCCTCAGGCAACGGCCCCGTGCTCCCCCCACCACAGGACACAACCAGCACAGCGACTATTAAGAGGAAGCCCCACCGCGGCATTGCCGCATCCTAGGGGATAAGCCGACCGCAGTCAGCAGGTTCAGCGCACCCCGACGACGCGCTGAACCTGCTGACCGCGGCAAGCCGCGGTAGCTCTCAGTCGTGGTAACTCAGTTCAGTCGTGATAACTCAGTCGATGCGGCGGTGGACGTTTTCTTTGGTGGAGGGGCCTGGAGGAGACGGGGCGATCCAGGGGCCCTCGATCGACGAGTCGAGTACGCCCTGCTCCAGCCAGGTGAAGCGGTCGTCAAGCACCTGGCGGGCCAACTCCCGGTCGCTGTCGTCGCTGTTGGACCACAGCCGGGTGAACAGTTCCTCGACGCGCACGCTTGCCTGCGCGCAGAAGGCATCGGCGAGCTCGACGGCGCTGCCGCCTTCGGGGTCACGCTGGGCGCGCACGCACGCGGCGCTCATCGCGAACAACTCCGCCCCGATATCGACGATCCGGGCCAGGTAGCGCTGCCTGCGCTCGAGTTTGCCTCCCCAGCGCGACATTCCGTAGAAGGTGTTGCGCGCCAGGCGGCGGCTGGTCCGCTCGATGTAGCGCAGCCGGGGGGCGAGCACACCGAACTCGGCGAACGCCCCCGGCAGGTGGCCCCTGCCCACCGCCAGGGTGGGCAGCCAGCGGGCGTAGAAGCCGCCTGCCTTCGCCGCGGCGCGTGCCTTGCGTCCCAGGTCGGCGTCGGGATCGATGATGTCGCCTGCCACCTTCAGGTGCGCGTCCACCGCTTCCCGGGCGATCAGCAGGTGCATGATCTCGGTAGATCCCTCGAAGATCCGGTTGATCCGCAGGTCACGCAGGATCTGCTCGGCGGGCACGCCGCGCTCGCCGCGGGCGGCGAGTGACTCGGCGGTCTCGTAGCCGCGGCCGCCGCGGATCTGTACCAGCTCGTCGGCGATCAGGCAGGACAACTCCGAGCTGTACAGCTTGGCCAGCGCGGCTTCGATCCGGATGTCGGTGCGTTTCGCGTCGGCCAGCTCGCTGGCCAGCTCCAGCATGGCCTCCAGGCCGTAGGCGGTCGCGGCGATGAAGGCGAGCTTGCCCGCGATCGCCTCGTGCTCGCCGATCGGACGGCCCCACTGCACCCGCACCTTCGACCACTCACGGGCGATCTTCAGGCACCACTTGGCGCTACCTGCGCTGACTGCGGGCAGCGAAAGCCGACCGACGTTGAGCGTGGACAGAGCGATCTTGAGGCCCTGGCCCTCCTTGCCGATCCGGTTCTTCGCGGGCACGTGCACCTGGTGGAACCGGGTGACGCCGTTCTCGATGCCGCGCAGACCCATGAATGCGTTGCGGTGCTCCACGGTGATCCCGGGCGAGTCGGCCTCCACCACGAACGCGGTGATTCCGCCGGGGTGCCCGTCACCTTTGGGTACCTGGGCCATCACCACCACCAGGCTGGCCACCACTCCGTTGGTGGTCCACAGCTTGACGCCGTCCAGCACGTAGCCATCCTCGGTGGGGGTGGCGGTGGCGTGCAGTCGCGCGGGGTCGGAACCCACGTCAGGCTCGGTGAGCAGGAACGCGGTGATCTCCTGAGCGCACCGGGGCAACCAGGTGCGCTTCTGCTCCTCGGTACCGAACATCGCCAGCGGCTGGGGCACCCCGATCGACTGGTGCGCCGAGAGCAGCGCACCCAGCGAAGGGTGCGCTGAGGCCACCAACATCAGCGCCTTGTTGTAGTAGACCTGGGACAGGCCCAGCCCGCCGTACTCGGGTGCGATCTTGATGCCGAATGCGCCGATCTGCCGAAGACCCTTGATGACCTGGTCGGGTATGCGGCTGTCGCGCTCGATGACGTGCCCGTCGACCTCGCTGGTGCAGAACTCCCGCAGGCGGATCAGAAAATCCTCCCCCTGCTCGATCGAGGACGTGTCCCCGCGCGGGTGTGGGTGTACCAGATCCAGCCGCAAGTGCCCCAGGAACAGCTCCTTGCCGAAGCTGGGCTGGCGCCACTGGGTCTCCCGAGCAGCCTCCGCGACCCGTCTCGCCTGCCGCTCGCTGACCTCGCCCTGCTGGTCGGCAGCGCCCTGGTGCTTCGCGTTGGTGATGGACATGGGTGATTTTCCCCTTCGCCGAGGTGAACCTACTCGACGGTAACATGGCGGTGGCGCGCACACAGGAGGCCGTTCGGCCCATATTCACCCAGTGACGGACCGTACACGCTGGATCAGCCAGAGTCAGTTAGGGGGCATATCTCCCGGGTCAGGCGCTCGCCGCTCCAGGACAAGCAGGCCAAGAGCTCGCCTAGCATTTCGTTCGGTGTGTCGGCCGCCATCGTTGCGTCCTTGCCGTTGTGGACACCGTGTCGCCATGGAGAGTAGGCCGTAGATCACCAAGAGCGGAGGAAGTTCAGGGTTTTCAGGGAACACTCCCCTTCCCGGACCTGCCATGCGGCGGGACGGTGGTCACCTGCCGAGCCAACCGCCGCCGGGCTTCTGACCGGGTAGCGCCGGACCGTCATGGTTACCACCACCACAATGACCGGAGGGGGAATTATTCCGTGACTGACGTGCGCACCGATCCGGCTGATGCCACGCCTGGGGCTCCGCCCGGTGACTACTGACACCATCCGCGAGGGCGTGCACTCCGATCGGTCCGGATGCAGCCATTAGGAGCCGAATCGCAGTTCTGAACACCCGTAGGAAGCCATTAGGAGCCGAATCGCTGTTTGAGTGTGCCCAGAACAGCCATTAGGAGCCGAATTGCGGTCCGCGCGGGGACCGTGATAGGAGGGGTGACGGTCGTTGGTGGGGGCGGGTCAGCACAGCTGGGTGATCGGTTGTGTGGGTGTTAGCTACTACTCGATGTCACCACGGTTGAACGTTGAGCGATAATTACGTTGCCCTGCACTGGCTGCGAAACCTACACTCCCATCCAGGTGAGCACGCAGCAGCGTTAGGTCCATAGACTCGCCCGACCTCACCCGGGCTACCAGTCGGGCGTGTAGCCGGTGTCGAGATTTTCGCTCTTCTTGCGCCACTCGGGCTCGACGTTGACTCTCCTCATCATGATCGCGGCCAGCGACCTGACGATGGCGGAGTAGGTCACGGTCGTCGACAACGGGAAGTCTGGAAGCGAGTCCATGAACGGCATGAATTTGTCCGGGAAGCCCGGCATGGTGCAGCCGATGCAGATGCCACCGACGTTCGGGCACCCGCCCACACCATTGATCCAGCCGCGCTTGGGCACGTTGCACTGCACCACCTGGCCTGCGCAGCCGAGCTTGGCCAGGCACAGGGGTGAATCGTAGGTCTCGGCGAACTCGCCCTGCTCGTAGTAGCCGGCCCGGTCACAGCCCTCGTGTACGGCGTTGCCGTACAGCCACTGTGGGCGCAGCCGGCTGTCCAGCGGGATCATCGGTGCCTGGCCCGCGATCTGGTAAAGCAGGTACAGGATCGTCTCGGACATGTTGTCCGGGTGGGCCGGGCAGCCAGGTACGCAGACGATCGGGATACCTGCCCTGGACGTCCAGTCCCAGCCCAGGTAGTCGGGCACGCCCATGGCGCCGGTTGGGTTTCCCGCCATCGCGTGGATGCCACCGTAGGTGGCGCAGGTGCCCAGCGCGAGCAGGCTTGTTGCTTTCGGCGCCAGCTTGTCCAGCCACTCGTTGACGGTGATCGGCTGGTTGGTGTCAGGATGTCGCCCGAAACCGCTGAAGTAGCCGTCACCGTTGATCTCCTCGTTCGGGACGGCTCCCTCCACGATGAGCACGAACCGTTCCAGCTCACCCCGGCCGGCCTTGTGGAACCACTCGATGAAGTTGTCGGCACCCTGCTCCGGACCGGACTCGAAATCCATGAACGGCCAGTGCATTTCGATCTTGGGCAGACCGGGAAGGGCTCCCAGGACGATCTCCTCGATGCTGGGCTGGGTCGCCGCCGTGAGCGCGACCGACTCACCGTCGCAGGATAGACCCGCGTTGAGCCAGAGGATGTGGATCGGCTCCTCTTCCTCTCCCACGGTGGCGTTGGAAGCTGGCGTGGTCATGATCCACTACTCCCTGAGTGATCGTTGGCCGATATCTCGTGTGAGAGATTGCCTGGCGTAAGGACGTCCCCCGAGGATCGGGGAATGAGAGGATCGGGGAATGATATGACGTCCCTGCCTACCCTGCTGCCCTGTATGAGCAGATTGCGCCAGATGGCGGTAATAATTACTCCGTTTGCGGGCGGCTGGTTCTGGTCGCTCATCTGAACCGGACGGTCACAGGCGGTTCCGCGAGACCAGCCCTCGTCGGTAGTCGTTAAGGTCTGGTCGGTGACTACCGGATCAGAGGGTACGACCGAGGGTTGCGAGTGCGGGCATCCTCAACACTCCGCCCGCTGCCCTTGCGGCTGCCGCGCCTTCATCTCCGTCGGTCCGCATCCCGACCAGTCGCGGGGTGGGGCGCTACCTGTGGTGATCGCGCTGATGGTGGTCGCGGTCCTGGCCGGTGTGGTGGTGGCGGTCAGCGTCGTGCGGGCGCTCTGGTGATCCCGGCGGCGGTGATCCCGGCGGCGGTGATCCCCGCGGCGGTGAGCCGTCAGTGGCGGCCGCGTTGGCGGGCGGCCATGGCCTTCCACAGCCGCCTTCCGGCCCTGATCCGCTTCCCGGTCCCGGTGCAGTGACGGCAATCCCGCCAGTGCCTGCCCGACGAGCTGCGCTTCTTGCCACCTTCGCACCACCGGCACGCCCGCCACGGGAAGACGGCGCTCACGAGGAGGTGCCACGCGACCCACAGCATAGCGGCGAGGGTGGCCCAGGCGACGAAATTCGCGCCGACGAAATTCGAGCCAGTAGCGCTCGCTGCGATGAAGGAGGTCACAGATATCTCATCGGTCCAACACACTGACAGCGCCATCGCTAGAACTGGCGTCCCTCCGCGAGTAGTCGCCTTGGGTGATCCAATTGGGGTGTTGACATTCGCGATATCCGGACCTTCGGCCCAGCTAGGTCGATCAGATGATCAGAACGGGATTTAAGTTGATCTAGCCGATTAGAGTTGATCTAGCGCTGACGCACGGCAACGCTCTGTGCATTGATGGGGACGCACGTATCCGGAGTTTCGAGCAGTTGACCACCGATCCGGAGTTGATCCGCAGGCTCAAGGAGTCTGAGCGGGCTATCGTGCTTTGACGACCAGCAAGGCTATGTCGTCTTTAGGGGGGCCGGGGGAGAAGTCTTTGATAGCGGTGCGTAGCGCGGCGGCGATGGTGGCGGCCGCGGCGCCGGCGAGCGTGCCTGCCAGCTCGGCGAGTCGGGCGCGGCCGAAGAACTCTTTACCGCGCCGCCGTTCGGTCACCCCATCGGTGTAGATCACCATCGAGTCACCGCGTGCCAGAGTGTGGCGGGTAGTCGACAACTGCATGTCCTCCATCACTCCAACGGCGGTACCGAACTCGCCGAGGAACTCCGTCGATCCGTCGGCACGTAGTAGGAGCGGTTGGTCCTGCCCGGCGAGTACCAGTTGGACAGCGAGGCCCGGCCGGTTTGCGCGGGTCGCGACCAGCGCCGCCGCGAGGGTGCAGAACCGCTGCTCGCCGACTGGTTCGCCCATAGCGTCATTGAGCAGCCGGACGGCCCGTTCCAGCGGGCAGCCGTCGCGGACCAGGACCCGTAGTACGTCGCGAACCAGCCCGGTCCGCGCCGCGGCCGGGGCTCCCTTGCCGCAGACGTCCCCACAGGACACCAACCAGCGCTTGCTCGGCAGCGCAAGGACGTCGTAGAAGTCACCGCCGACGTCGGTGCCCGCGCTGGCTGGCAGGTACTCGGCAGCGAACTCGACCTGCTGCGACACCGGCAGCGCGCGGGGCAGCAGTGCCCGCTGAAACGCCTGCGACACGGTCACGTGCGCGGCGTTGAGCTGTGCGTTGGACAGCGCCAGGGACGCGCGCCGGGCTACGTCGGAGATCAGCGCGACGTCCTCGGGGGTGTGCGACCGGGCCTGCGGGCTCCCCACGGTCAGGGTGCCCAGCTTCGCGCCCCTGGCGATCAGCGGCACCGTGACGCCTTCCACTGGGGCGGCGAAGGTGATTGGCCGGGTGCCGCGCAGTGCCTCGTCGATCCGGCCCCGCAAGGCTCCCTCGTCGTCCCCCTGATCATTGCGACCCTCGCCGTCCAGCCAGGACCGCAACGGCGCGAGAGCGGACTCATCGGCATGCCCCCACGTCGCTCGAGTGATCTTGCCCCGTTCACCGACCAGATGCACGGCGCACCAATCGCCTAGCCGGGGTATCACGATCTGGGGGACGAGCGCAGCGGTGAAGTTCACGTCCAGGGACTGCGCCAGCAGCTCGCTGGTGTCGGCCAGGTACGTCATCCACGACCGGCGAAGGCGGTCCGCGCCGCGCAGCCAGTCGGACTCGATGGCCAACGCGATCCGGTGGGCAGAAAGCGTGGCCAGCTCCTCGTCGGCCGCGGTGCGCGGCGGGCGATGCACTCGCAGCCGGCCACTGAGCGGGGCCTCCAGCGCGAGCTGGACGTCGATCACGGACTTCGCCGAGGATGGGGTCGCGGCGCGGGTATCGGCCCAGCCATGGCTGGCGAGCGGCTGCTCGCCCATACCGTCTCCGCGGTCCAGCGACACGCTCGCCTGGTCAGCTCCGAGCACCTCGCACAGCCGCCGCAGCAGCTCGGTGACCAGCGAAGGCACGTCGAGCTGTGCGGCCACCGGGTTCGGCAGGTGCAGCAGCCACCGGCAGGCTTGCGCCCCCGGCCACTCTTGTGCCGGGGGCACCCGTGAGTGGCGCAGCCGCACTCTCTGCGGTTTCGAGGGAGAACCACACCATATGGCGACCGGTGGCGTCGTGCCGCGTTCCCCAGCTCGATGCCAGTGCCGCGACCATACCCAGCCCGTGCCCGCCGTTTTGGCGCTGCGCCGTGGCCGTTTTTGCGGTCCTGGCGAGTTCGAGTGGCACCGGTCCCTGGTCGGTCACCGTGACGGTCAAGCGAGAGTCGTCGATGCTCAGCGTGAGCTCCATGTCGGTACCGGCGTGGCGCACCACGTTCGAACAGAGCTCCGTGGTCAGCAGCAGCGTCACGTCGGTCAAGTGTTCGAGCTGCGCCTCGGCCAAGGCGGTACGCAGCAAGGCGCGAGCGGCCGAGGGTGAGTTGGGGTTGGGGGGAAGCTGGAATCGACGCATCAGGCGGCTGGCCACCTGTCTAGTCTGCCGAACGGGTAGCAGCAGGTGGCGTGGCCTCGCATTCTTGATCCCAGCACGGTAGACAGAGCGCGTTGGACAGACCTTTGGTCCGAGGAGGCATCTGTTATGAGTGCGGCTCCGCGCACCGGCCCGCGTGCCGGGGAACGCGGTTCGCTGGACGCGACCACCACCGTGCTCACCGAACTCGCCGAGGCTCTCGCCCAGGTACGAATGGGCCATTTCGGGGTGCGGCTGCCGCGGCGTAGCGGGCTGGTCGGTGAGGTCGTCGACCGGTTCAACGAGGTCGTCGCCCTGCAGGAGCGGCGTAACCGCGACCTGATGCGGATCAGCCGGGTAGTGGGGCGAGAGGGCCGGATGCTGGAGCGCCTCGACGAGGAGGCGTTCGATGGTTCCTGGGTCGAGGACGCGCAGGCGGTCAACTCGCTCATCGACGATCTGGCCCGCCCGACCGGCGAGATCGCCCGGGTGATCGTCGCCGTTGCCGAGGGCGACCTGTCCCAGCACATGGCGCTGGAGATCGAGAATCGGCCGCTGCGCGGCGAGTTCCTGCGGATCGGCCGCACGGTCAACACGATGGTCGACCAACTGTCCTCGTTCGCCGATGAGGTGACCCGGGTGGCCAGGGAGGTGGGTACCGAGGGCAAGCTGGGCGGCCAGGCCGACGTCCGGGGCGTCGCGGGCACCTGGCGGGCGCTCACCGATTCGGTGAACACGATGGCGTCGAATCTCACCAACCAGGTCCGTTCGATCGCATCGGTGTCCACCGCGATCGCGGAGGGGAATCTGTCCCGGCGGATCACCGTGACCGCCCGCGGCGAGGTCGCCGAGCTCGCCGAAACGATCAACTCTCTCACCGACACGCTGCGGGTCTTCGCCGATGAGGTGACCCGGGTGGCCAGGGAGGTGGGTACCGAGGGCAAGCTGGGTGGCCAGGCCGGGATGCCGAATGTGGCGGGCACCTGGAAGGACCTCACCGACGCGGTGAACCTGATGGCGTCCAACCTCACCGCGCAGGTACGCAACATCGCCCACGTCGCCACCGCGGTGGCCAAAGGAGACCTGAGCCAGAAGGTCACCGTTGACGCGCAGGGCGAGATCCTGGTGCTGAAGAGCACGGTGAACACGATGGTCGGCCAGCTGTCCTCGTTCGCCGACGAGGTGACCCGGGTGGCCCGTGAGGTGGGTACCGAGGGCAAGTTGGGTGGTCAGGCGCAGGTGAAGGACGTTTCGGGGACCTGGCGGGACTTGACTGAGAGCGTCAACCAGTTGGCGGGCAACCTCACCGGCCAGGTGCGCAATATCGCTCAGGTCACGACCGCGGTAGCCGAGGGCGACCTGAGCCAGAAGATCACCGTTGACGCCCGGGGCGAGATCCTGGCGCTGAAGAGCACGGTGAACACGATGGTCGACCAGCTGTCCTCGTTCGCCGACGAGGTGACCCGGGTGGCCCGTGAGGTGGGTACCGAGGGCAAGTTGGGTGGTCAGGCGCAGGTGAAGGGTGTTTCGGGGACCTGGCGGGATCTGACCGAGAGCGTCAACCAGCTCGCTTCCACGCTGACCATCCAGCTCCGCGCCATCGCGGGCGTCTCGACCTCGGTGGCCCGGGGTGACCTGACCCAGCAGATCACCGTGCAGGCGAAAGGCGAAGTCGCCGACCTCAAGGACAACATCAACCAGATGATCGTCACCTTGCGGGAGACGACCACGGAGAACGCCGAGCAGGGCTGGCTGGACTCCAACCTGGCTCGTATCGGTGGGCTGCTGCAGGGCCAGCGGGACCTCACCGAGGTCTGCAACATGATCATGACTGAGGTGGCTCCGCTGGTGAATGCCCAGGTCGGCGCGTTCTTCCTGCGGCCCGTTATTGACGGTTCCGGCCCTGCGGAGTGGCGGTTGTCCGGCTCGTACGGATTGACCGCTCTCGGTTCCCAAGCCACATTCTTGCCCGGCGAGGGCCTGGTGGGGCAGGCCGCCGCCGGTAAGCAGGTCATCCTGCTCACCACAGTTCCCGACGGCTATCTGCCGATCCGATCCGGCGTCGGAGGCACCACGCCCGCGGCCGTCGTGGTACTGCCCGTGCTGTTCGAGGGTGAGTCACTGGGCGTCATGGAATTCGGGGCGATCAGCCCGTTTTCCGAGCTGCACCTTGCGTTCCTGGAACGGCTGGTGGTCACCATCGCGGTTGCAATCAAGACCATTCAGGCCAACCGCCGTACCGAGGAATTGCTGACTCAGTCCCAGCGGCTGGCCAGGGAGATGCAGGACCAGTCGGCCGAACTGCAGCGCACCAATGCCGAGCTTGAAGAGAAAGCCGAGCTGCTTTCCGAGCAGAACCGCAAGATCGAGATCAAGAACCTGGAGATCGAGACGGCCCGGCGGGGTCTGGAGGAGAAGGCCCAGCAGCTCGCGCTGGCCAGCCAGTACAAGTCGGAGTTCCTGGCCAATATGAGCCACGAACTGCGCACTCCGCTCAACTCACTGCTGCTGCTTTCACGAATACTAGCCGACAACCCCGACCGCAACCTCAATCCCAAACAGATCGAGTTCGCCAGCACCATCCACAGCGCCGGCTCCGACCTGCTGGCGTTGATCGATGACATCCTGGACCTTTCCAAGATCGAGGCGGGGCGGGTGGATATCGAGGTCGGCCTGCTTACTCTGGCCGACATCCGTAGCTACGTCGAACAGGCTTTCAAACCGCAGGCTGAGGAGAAGGGTCTCGAGCTCCGCGTGCAGATGGCCGACGGTGGGGTTGACCAGATCGTCACCGATGCCCAGCGGTTGCAGCAAATCCTGCGTAACCTGTTGTCCAATGCGGTGAAGTTCACCGATTCCGGCAGTGTCACTTTGACGATCGAGCCGGCTCCGCGGGGGGTGGTGTTCGGCGTTCCGACCCTCGATGCCGCGGAGCGGGTGATGGCATTCGCCGTGGCGGACACCGGCATCGGCATCGCGGACACGAAGTTCGCGATGATCTTCGAGGCGTTCCAGCAGGCGGACGGCACCACCAGCCGCAAGTATGGCGGCACGGGACTGGGTCTTTCGATCAGCCGGGAGCTGGCGCGGATGCTCGGCGGGGTGATCATGGTCGCGTCCACGGTCGCCGAGGGCTCCACCTTCACCCTGTACCTGCCCGAAGGGCCGCCGTCGGACAAGCCGGCCGCTGCGTCCAGGCCCGCTGAGACCAGGACTGTTGAGTCCAAGACCATTGAGTCCACCGGCGACGACTGGCGCCCGGCGCGCAGCCACGGCGTCACGCCGATCCTGCGTCCACCACGTGCCGGACGGCGCAACTCACCGGCCCGCAGGCGGTTCGAAGGGGCCACCGTGCTGATCGTCGACGACGACGTGCGCAACGTCTTCGCGCTGACCAGCGCGCTGGAGCTGCACGGGCTGAGCGTGCTCTATGCCGACAATGGTGCGGACGGCCTTCGCATGCTCACCGAGCATCCCGAGGTGGACGTGGTATTGATGGACGCGATGATGCCGGACTTGGATGGCAACCAGACCACCCGCCTGATCCGGGAACTGCCGGGCGGAGCGACGCTGCCGGTGGTTTTTCTCACCGCGAAAGCGATGCCCGGTGACCGGGAATCCAGCTTTGCGGCGGGTGCCACCGACTACATCACCAAACCGGTGGACCTCGATGAGTTACTGGAAGTGATGTCCGACTGGGTGGCGCGCCATCGCGCCCACGAGGGTGGGAAGTGACCTTGCTGCCTATCCCGAGGGTCCTGATCGTTGACGACCGCAGGGAGAATCTGCTGGCCCTGGAAGCCCTGATGCAGGGTCTTGGGGTGGAGCCGGTAACAGTCACCAGTGGTGTGGACGCGCTGAAGCGGCTGCTGGTGGAGGATTACGCCCTGCTGCTGCTCGATGCCCACATGCCGGGGATGGACGGCTTCGAGACCGCGGGGCACATCAAGCAACGGGAGCGCACCCGCAATATCCCGATCATCTTTTTGACCGCGGCCGACTACGACGCCCATCTGGCGTTCCGCAGTTACGAGGCAGGCGCGGTGGATTACATCACCCGGCCGTTCGACCCCTGGATGCTGCGGGCCAAGGTGTCAGTATTCGCCGACCTGTGGCGAACCAGTGCTGAGCTGGCCGTGCAGGCCGAGGCCGCCCGCGCGCGGGTGGCCGAATCGCCGGCGCGGCGCAGCGCCGTCGATGACGCGCTGACCGTACTGCGCAGTGTGCATGCTGGGGTGCCGGATGGGATGCGGGGCGAGGCAGAAACGGCCGTGGCACAAGCGCGGACTCGGCTGGAAGAAATCCGGCCTGGCCAGCGGACGGGCATGGGGTGAACGCGCGGTGGAAATCGTCGTACAGCGCACCACCCTCGACTCCGATTCGGTCGTGGTCGTCGCAGGCGAAGTGGACCTCGCGACCGCACCTCGGCTGCGCCAGACAATCCTCGACCTGCTAGCCGAAGACCCCCCACGCGAGATCCGAGTTGATCTAGCCGAGGTGTCGCTACTCGACTCCACCGGCGTCTTTGTCCTCATCGACACATACAAGCGAGCCAAATCCCGCGGCGTCCCCCTAACCGTAGAAAACCCCCAGCCAATAGTCCGCCGCGTCCTAGAAATCTGCGGCCTCCTAGAAATCCTCACCCAACGCTAGTCCCCCGCGTGTCCGCTCAGCACAACCTCTCCCCGAGCACCATTCGGAGCCAACTGGCCGGGTGCGTCGCCCCGCCCTGGCGGACGGCGATCACGGACGCACTGGCCCCCACCTGGCCCTGGCCCCCCACTGGCGCTGGCCCCCACCTGAAAGGATGGTGACTCACCACCCTTAACTTCTCCAACAGCAGCGGACGCTGCGAGTGGGTACGAGTGGGTAGAGGAGGCAGTGGCGCAGTGTCGGGGCTCGGTAGTCGTGTCCGTGCTGCGCTGCGCCTGCCTGCGCAGCGGGGCAAACGGATCGCGGTGATCGTCGCCGTCCTGGTGTTCGTAGCGAGCGCTGGGGCAGGGGGAGCGCTCGGTGCCGCCGCGCTGGGTGGGCCCGCGACCGTCGTAGTGGCGACGATGCCGCCACCCGCACCCGTACTGCCCCGTCCCATGCTGCGTCCGGCCGACGTGTTGGGCCCGGCCCCAACAGGTGCCGGTGTCGGTGCCGTGCTGGACCCGCTGGTCGCGAACGGCGGTCTGGGCACCCTGTCAGGTCAGGTGGTCGACCCCGTGACCGGCACGGTGCTGTGGCAGCGGGAGGCGGCGACCCCGGTGGTGCCCGGGTCGACCGCCAAGTTGCTCACGGCGTCGGCTGCTTTGCTCGCCCTTGACCACCACACCACGCTGCGCACGAGGGTGCTGGCAGGCGCCGAGCCGGGAACTGTCGTGCTGGTGGGCGGAGGGGACCCGACGCTGTCCGCGCTGTCGGATGCTGCGAAGACCGTTTACCCCGGCGCGGCCCGGCTGGATGACTTAGTGACGCAGGTCGCAGGTGCGGCAGTGGGACCGGTGCGGCGCGTGCTGGTCGACGTCGGGCGGTACTCCGGGGACGTGCTCGCGCCCGGCTGGACTAACGGCGACGTGGCAGACGGGTTTGTCACGCCCATCGAGGCGGTGATGCTCGACGGTGGTCGAGCCGATCCTTACCTGGCCGTCTCGCCCAGGGCCGGGATGCCCGCGATGGCGGCCGCGGCAGAACTGGCCCACAGGCTGGGGGCCGATGCCGATGCGGTCGGCCTCGGCAGCGCCCCGCCGGGGGCCGCAGTGCTCGGTGAGGTGGCGTCCCCATCGGTGCAGGATCTGGTCGCCCTGGTACTGAGCACGTCGGACAATGTGCTGGCCGAGGCGCTGGCCAGGGAGGTGGCCAGGGCGAAAAGCGCTGAGCCTTCGTTCTCCGGTGCCTCCCGTGCGGTACTCCAGGTGCTGGGTGAGCACGGCTTCGACGTCGCGAACGCCACCCTGGTCGACGGCAGCGGGCTGTCGAGCCATGACCACGTCCCAGCGAAGCTGCTCACCGAGCTGCTAGGTACCGCGGCCGCTCCCAGCGGGTCGCCGCGCTACGCCGCGGCGCTGCGACCACTGCTGGTCGGGCTGCCGGTGGCAGGCGGCAGTGGCACGCTGGCCGATCGCTACGAGAGCTCCGCGACCGGAGGCAGGGGCTGGGTGCGAGCGAAGACCGGCACGCTGACCGGTGTCAACAGCCTGGCGGGCACCGTACTGGACACCGAAGGACGGGTGTTGGTGTTCGCGTTGCTGTCCAATGGTCCCGCTCCGGCTTCGGTGCGCCCTCGGCTCGATGCGCTGGCTGCCGCACTGCGGACCTGCGGATGCCGCTAGTGGTGCGTACCGTCGTCGGCATGGGACATCCCGCGCTTGCCGAATCAGACCTGGACGCCGAGTCGGACATGGATGGTCGAACCGTCGAATCGCCCATCGACTGGGGTGTCGCGGCCAGTACCGCGCGTCGCTTGTTGTCATCCGGGCCTTCAGTCGCCGCCGACGAGGCGGCGCTGACGGTGCGCAGGCTACGGGAGCTGGCGGTCACCGCCGAGGGACATGTGCGGGAGCTGACCGGCATGGACGACGGCCTGGCGCCCCGCCCAGCCGAGGTGGTGGACCGCCGTGGCTGGGTGGACGCGGCGACCGGCGGCCTGCAAATGTTGCTCTCCGATCGCGGTGCACCCCCCCAAGGGGTGGCGCGGCGCATGCTGGCCAGGACCGCAGGCGTGCAGGTCGGGGTGGCGCTTGCGTTCCTCGGCTCTCGGGTACTCGGGCAGTACGATCCGTTCGGCGGCCCGGCGGCAGCCCCGGGACAGTTGCTGCTCGTCGCGCCCAACGTGCTTACGGTCCAGCGGGTACTAGCCGTTCCCGCCGACGACTTCCAGATGTGGGTGTGCCTGCATGAGGCGACCCACCGGCTGCAGTTCAACGCCGTGCCCTGGCTACGTGACCACTTCGCCAGCCAGGTGCACACCTTCATCACCGCAATCGACGATCCGGAGTCCCTCGCTGGGATGCTCAGCCGGTTGCCCTCGGCGTTGCGTGGCGCCCGGCGGGGTGAGGCTGGTGGTTCAGACCCGCTCGCCCTGCTCACCCTGCTGCAGTCGGCCGAGCAGCGGGCGGCGCTGGACCGGCTGCTGGCCATGGCCACCCTGCTGGAAGGTCATGCCGACTACGTGATGGACGCCGTAGGGCCTGAGGTGGTGCCTTCGGTTCGCCAGATCCGCCAGCGGTTCACCGTCCGCAGGCAGGGTGGCGGGCTCGCTGAGCGGGTGATGCGGGCGCTGCTGGGGATCGACGCCAAACTGCGCCAGTACGCCGAGGGCGCCGCGTTCACCCGCCATGTGGTGGATGCTGTCGGCATGGCCGGGTTCAATGCGGTGTGGACATCACCGGAGACGCTGCCCACTCGCGCCGAGATCACCGACCCGGCAGTCTGGCTGCGCCGGGTGAGGTGAGTACGACGCCGGGTGCCGTACGCACGGCGCGCCCGCCCGCGGCGGTCACCGCGGTGCGCACCGCGGTCCGGCGATTCCTGGCCGCGCACTGCACGGGAGACGCCGTTGCGGTGGCCTGCTCGGGTGGTGCCGATTCGCTGGCGCTGGCCGCTGCGACCGTGCACTGCGCAGGGCGGCTCGGCTTGGCGGTGCACGGTCTGGTCGTCGATCACCGGCTGCAACCTGATTCCCAGCGGGTGGCACAGACCGCGGCGCAGCGGCTGCGCGAGCTCGGCGCCACCGAGGTTCGGGTCCTGGAGGTCACGGTCGAAGGGCCGGGCGGTCTTGAGGCGGCGGCGCGCCGAGCCCGGTACGCGGCGTTGCGCGCGGCGTCGCCCGTGGGGGCGCTGGTGCTGCTCGGGCATACCCTGGATGACCAGGCTGAAACCGTCCTGCTCGGATTGGGACGGGGCTCTGGGCCGCGTTCGCTGGCCGGGATGCGTGAACTCGACCCGCCCTGGGGTCGGCCACTGCTGGGCGTCCGCCGGGAGGTCACCGTTGCCGCCTGCGCCGGGCTGGGCCTGACTCCGTGGGCCGACCCGCACAACGTCGACTCCCGGTTCCGCCGGGTCCGGCTGCGAACCGAGGTGCTGCCGCTACTGGAGGATGTGCTGGGCGGAGGGGTGGCGCAGGCGCTGGCCCGCACCGCCGCACAATTGCAGGAGGACCTCGATCTGCTGGAAGATCACGCCCGCGCCCTGCTGTCCGCCGCGGCGCTGGACGCCGCAGGGAAGGGCGCCGCAGGGAAGGACGCCGCAGGGAAGGGCGCCGCAGGGAAGGGCGCCGCAGGGAAGGGCACTGTGGGGAAGGGCACTGTGGGGAAGGGCACAGCGCTGCACGTGCCGATGCTGCAAGCGGCGCCTGCGCCCGTGCGTCGCCGGGCGCTGCGTCGCTGGCTGCTCGACGCCGGGGTACCCGAGCTCACCGACGCTCACCTGCGCGCGGCTGACGACCTGATCGGTAGGTGGTCGGGGCAGGGCGCTGTGTGGTTGCCCGGAGATTCGCGGGTGTACCGATCACATGGCAAGCTGCACCTTTCGTGAGTCACCCCAGAGGTACCCCAGAGTCAGCTCAGAATGGACCCAAAGTCACGACACAGTTACCGACGACACCGGATGGGGGGGTACCGGCCGTGTATTCGGGCCACATCGCTGCCGTGCTCGTCACTGCGGAGCAGATCCAGCGACGTATCGCTGCGCTCGCCGAGGAGGTCGCCGCTGACTTCCGAACCGAGCGGGGCAGCCGGGACCTGCTGCTGATCGGGGTGCTCAAGGGCGCCGTGATGTTCATGACCGATCTTGCCCGTGCGCTGCCGATTCCGGTACAGCTGGAATTCATGGCGGTGGCCTCTTACGGTTCCGCGACCTCGTCCTCGGGTGTGGTGCGGATCCTCAAGGACCTGGACCGGGACATCGCGGGCCGCGATGTGCTCATCGTGGAGGACATCCTGGACTCGGGCTTGACGCTGTCCTGGCTGCTCAAGAACTTGGCCGCGCGCCGCCCAGCTTCTCTGGAGGTGTGCACCCTGCTCCGCAAGCCGGATGCGGTCAAAGTCGACGTGCCGGTGCGCTACGTTGGTTTCGACATCCCCAACGAGTTCGTTGTCGGGTACGGCTTGGACTACGCTGAGCGCTATCGTGACCTGCCTTACATTGGAACCCTTGACCCCAAGGTCTACGCCAACTAGACCATCCGACTGACCGGAACGTTTGGGCGAGTTTCGCCGTTGAGGGGGAGCAGGCCGGGTTCTCCCCGGGCCGACACGCAAGTAGGCCCGGTACGCTGGACCAAACTAGGACTGTTCTGCTGTCCTGCCATGGCGGGCCACCGCCACGCGACATCTGCTCAGGAGGGTCGAGGCCGCCGAGGGCCGTAGCCGAATGGATCGCAAGAAGCTGCTCCGCAACCCGCTGCTGTGGATCGTCGCTGTGCTGGTGCTGTACTTCGCCGTCACCGAGCTACTCAGCGACACCCGCGGATACACCGAGATCACCACTTCGCGGGCGCTGGAGCAACTCAGCGCGCGCAATGTCAACCAAGCCACGCTTGAGGACAAGGAGCAGCGACTCCGGCTCACCCTGAACCGGCCCTTGGATGGCGTCGAAGGCACTCAGGTACTCACCAAGTACCCCGCCGAGAGCAGTGACGAGATCACCGTGGCGTTGCGCGAGGCCCAGATCCCGGAGGGCTGGGATACCAAGGTCAACCAGCCGAACCTGCTCTTCCAGATCTTGATCTACCTCATTCCGCTCGGACTGGTGCTCCTGCTGCTGCTCTGGATGATGAACAATGCCCAGGGCGGCGGGAACCGGGTACTCAATTTCGGTAAGTCCAAGGCCAAACAGTTGTCCAAGGACATGCCCAAGACCACTTTCTCCGACGTCGCGGGCGCCGACGAGGCCGTCGAGGAACTGGAAGAGATCAAGGACTTCCTGGCCAACCCCGCCCGGTACCAGTCGCTCGGTGCCAAGATCCCCAAGGGAGTGCTGCTCTACGGGCCGCCCGGTACCGGCAAGACCCTCTTGGCCCGCGCGGTGGCCGGTGAGGCGGCCGTGCCGTTCTACTCGATCTCCGGTTCGGATTTCGTGGAAATGTTCGTCGGTGTCGGCGCAAGCATCACCGGCGACACCCCGGTACTTGTCCGGGACGGTGATGGCACCAGGCTCATGCCCATTGGGGACTATGTCGACCAGCACTATCCCGCAGGCCAGCACGACTATCCCGTCCGTGTCGACGGCTTACAGACCCTCGGCTATCGGCGTGGATCGACCGGCTTCCGGGGCCGACTCGACAGCTTCGCAGGCAGCCAGTGGAGCGCGGTTTCCGCGGTGTACCGGCACAAGGTGGACGAGATCTACGAGGTCCACCACCTCGGCGGCATGATCCGCACCACCGGGGACCACAGTGTCTTCGTCCGTGGCCACGGCGGGATCAAGGCTAAGGCAACCCGGGACCTGCGGCCCGGGGATGTGCTCGTTGACCTGCCGTACAAGACGCGCGCCGGATTCCTCCCAGGCACAGGCACCCAGCACGAGGTTCGGGCACACATCTTCGCCCCGCAGCCCGACACCGTGATGCTCCCGTTGGTCGAGCGCGAAAACTGGGAGCACGCCAGATACGAGTTCGTGCAGAGTTTCGCCGGGAAGCTGCCACAGCACGAGCTGGCAGCTGTGGTCGGTGCCTCGCAGACGACGGTGAGCAACTGGACCCGGAACAAGCACCAACCGCGGGCACTGTCCACTGCGTACCCTCGCACGAGGTTGCCTGACGAGGTTCCCTTCACCCCTGGCCTAGCCAAACTGTTCGGGTACTACACCGCCGAAGGTCGGGCGAACGGCGGTCTCGAGTTCGTCTTCGGTACCCACGAGATCGATCTGCTCGCTGACTGCACCGAGCTGATGAGTCGAGTGTTCGGGCTGATGCCCAAGGTGGTACCGACCGAGGACAACTCGACCCGGTTGATCTATCACTCGGCCGTGCTTGGGCGGTTCTTCGAGCGCTACTGCGGTAGCGGTAGCGGCGCCAAGCACATCCCGGAGCTGCTGTGGACCGCGCCCCGCGAGCAGTTCCTCGGCTATCTCGAGGGCTACGCACTCGGCGACGGCTACCAGTCCCCGACCGGCAGGCTGCAGCTTACTTCGGTAAGCCAGCAGCTCATCCGCGAACTCGCCTGGCTCTGCGCGATGCACGGCATCAAGACCGGGATCGGGCACGGCACCCAGCTCGGCGGCCGAATTATCAAGGCCACCCCGCTGCCCGCTGGAGAGTACTGGCGACTCACCATCGGTGCCACCAGCAACCCGTTCACCGGCGACGGCTCGCGTCAGCAGAAGAAGCCGGTGATCACCCGCATCGTGCGCAAGCCGCATGACGGCTACGTCTATGACTTCTGCGGGTGTGACAACGAGGCGTTCTTCGGTGGCGAGAAGCCGTTGCTGCTGCACAACTCCCGGGTGCGCGACCTGTTCGAGCAGGCCAAGCAGAACGCTCCGTGCATCATCTTCGTCGACGAGATCGACGCGGTGGGCAGGCAGCGTGGCGCCGGACTCGGCGGTGGCCATGACGAGCGCGAGCAGACGCTCAACCAGTTGCTGGTCGAGATGGATGGCTTCGACGCCCGCGGCGGCATCATCCTCATCGCCGCGACCAACCGACCGGACATTCTGGATCCGGCGCTGCTGCGGCCTGGGCGATTCGATCGTCAGATACCGGTCGCCGCGCCCGACATCCGAGGCCGCCGCGCGATCCTGGAGGTGCACTCCAAGGGCAAGCCGCTGGCAGCCGGTGTTGACCTCGACGGGCTTGCCAAACGCACCGTCGGTTTCTCCGGTGCCGACCTGGCCAACGTCATCAACGAGGCCGCGCTGCTGACCGCGCGGGAGGACGGTCGGCTGATCACCGGTGCCGCGCTGGAGGAGGCGGTCGACCGGGTGATCGGCGGCCCCCGGCGCAAGAGCCGGATTATCTCCGAACAAGAAAAGAAGATCACCGCTTATCACGAAGGCGGCCACGCCCTGGCTGCCTGGGCGATGCCGGACATCGACCCGGTGTACAAGCTGACGATCCTGCCCCGAGGCCGTACCGGCGGGCACGCGCTGGTTGTGCCTGAGGACGACAAGGAGTTGATGACCCGGTCGGAGATGATCGCTCGGCTGGTCTTCGCGCTGGGCGGACGCTCCGCCGAGGAGCTGGTCTTCCACGAGCCGACCACCGGGGCGTCATCGGATATCGAGCAGGCCACCAAGATTGCCAAGGCGATGGTCACCGAGTACGGCATGAGCGCTCGACTCGGTGCTGTGAAGTACGGCCAGGAGCAGGGTGATCCGTTCCTCGGGCGCTCCGCGGGCCGCCAGTCCGACTACTCCCTTGAGGTCGCGCACGAGATCGACGAGGAGGTGCGCGCGCTCATCGAGGCTGCGCACACCGAGGCATGGGAAATCCTCAACACCTATCGCGACATCCTCGACGTACTGGTCGTCGAACTGCTGGAGCGGGAGACCCTACAGCGCAAGGACCTGGAACGGATCTTCAGCCAGGTGGAGAAGCGACCTCGGATCACCGCGTTCAACGACTTCGGTGGACGCACCCCATCGGACAAGCCGCCGATCAAGACAGCCGGGGAACTGGCCAAGGAGCGTGGCGAGCCGTGGCCACGGCCCGAACCGCAGCCCGCTCCGGTGGGAAACGGTGCAGGTCCGTACCCCCCGGTGTACACCCCCGCTGGTGAGGCCAACCCCGCTGGTGAGGCCAACGGGGTGCCCACCGGGCACCCGAAGTCGGGACTCCAACAGGGTGGTTATTCCCCGAAAACCTGGCCGCCGGATACCAGGCTGCCCGAGAATCAGACCCGGCAGTTCCCGCCAGTTCAGCACGGGCCGCCTCGCCCGCAGCAGGGGCCGGGCACGGGAACCGGACAGCCCCAGTACCCGCGCCCGCCTCAGTACGGTCCACCCAACTATGGCGCGCCGCCCGGATGGCGTCCGGCCACTGAGCCGCCTGCCCCGGTATGGCAACCTCCCCGCCACAGTGCTCAGGATGACGGCGACGCTGACGGCCAGTCTGGCGGGTCCCATCCGACGGAGCCTGGATACCCGGATCGGGCGTGAGCTTGGTCCGCTCCTTCGACCGTTCCCGAGCTGAGGCGGCGGTGCGGGAGCTGCTGATCGCTTGCGGGGAGGACCCGGAACGGGACGGCTTGCGGGACACTCCGGCGCGGGTCGCGCGGGCTTACCAGGAGATGTTTGCGGGCCTGTTCGTCGACCCGGACACGGTGCTGGAGCGGACCTTCGACGAGGGGCACGACGAGCTCGTGCTCGTCAGGGACATCGCGATGTACAGCCAATGCGAGCATCACCTGGTGCCGTTTCATGGCATGGCGCACGTCGGGTACATCCCGAACGCCGAAGGCAGGGTGACCGGGCTGTCCAAGCTGGCCCGGCTGGTCGACCTGTATGCCAAGCGTCCCCAGGTCCAGGAGCGGCTCACCTCGCAGATCGCCGACGCGCTGGTGCGCAGGCTGGAGCCACGCGGGGTGATCGTGGTGATCGAGGCCGAGCATCTGTGCATGGCGATGCGCGGCATCCGCAAGCCCGGGACGACCACCACCACATCGGCGGTGCGGGGGATGTTCAAGACCAGCGCCTCCTCGCGCAGCGAGGTACTGGAACTGATGAGGCGGAGATGATCGTGCACCCGGTGCTGCCCGATCCCGGCCGCTGCGTGGTGATGGGCATCCTCAACGTCACACCCGACTCCTTCAGTGACGGCGGGCGGTTCCTCGACCGCGATGACGCCGTGGCTCACGGCGTGGCGCTGCACGCGCAGGGGGCCGATCTCGTCGACGTGGGGGGCGAGTCCACCCGTCCAGGGGCGCATCGGGTTGATGCGGGCACCGAGATCGCCCGGGTCGTGCCCGTGCTCCGTGAGCTGGCCGCCCACGGTGTGCCCTGCAGCGTGGACACCACCCGTGCGCAGGTCGCCGAGGCAGCGTTGGAGGCCGGCGCGATCATCGTCAACGACGTGTCCGGCGGTCTCGCCGATCCGGCGATGGCACCCACGATGGCGCGCTGCCGAGTGCCATGGGTCCTCATGCACTGGCGTGGGCACAGCAATCGAATGGATGAGCTGGCCGACTACCACGACGTCGTCGCCGAGGTGCGCGCCGAGCTGGTGGCTCGGGTCGATGCCGCGGTGCTCGCCGGGGTGGACCCGGCAGCGCTGGTGCTGGACCCCGGCCTCGGCTTCGCCAAGAATGCGGCGCACAACTGGGCGCTTCTACGGCACCTCGGCGTGCTCGTCGAACTGGGGTTCCCGCTGCTGATCGGGGCGTCCCGCAAGCGGTTCCTGGGTACCCTGCTCGCCGAGGCGGACGGCACTCCACGCCACCCGGGGCGGCGCGACACGGCCACCGCCGCGGTGTCCGCGCTGGCCGCCGCGGCGGGTGTCTGGGGAGTCCGGGTGCACGACGTGGTGGGCTCGCGCGACGCCATCGCGGTCGCCACCGCCTGGCAGCTCGCCGCGTCGAAGGACAGCCGGGCGGGAGGTCCACGGTGAATGACCGGATCACCCTCACCGGGTTGCGGGTGCACGGCAGGCACGGGGTGCACGAGCAGGAGCGGGCGCGGGGGCAGGAGTTCGTCGTCGACGCGACGGTGTGGCTGGACCTCGGTCCCGCCGCGGCAACCGATGAGCTGTCCGCGACACTGGACTACGGCGAGCTGGCCCAGCTTGCCGCCCGAGTCGTCGGGGGAGAACCCTGCGACCTGATCGAGACGGTGGCCGCGCGGATCGCCTGCGAGATCCTGGTCGACGAGCGGGTGCAAGCAGTCGAGGTGACGGTGCACAAGCCCGCCGCACCCATCGGGCTCAACTTTGCCGACGTCGCCATCACCACGCGGCGGTCCCGATGAGCGCGGCGGTGCTGTCGATCGGGTCGAACGTCGGTGATCGGCTGGCGTACCTGCAGGGCTGCGTCACCATGTTGGGCGGCTGCGTGCGCGCGGCGTCACCGGTGTATGCGACCGTGCCCTGGGGGGTCGCCGAGCAGGATGACTTCCTCAACGCCGTAATGCTGGTCGACGATCCGGATGCCGATGCGCTGGAGTGGCTGCGCCGTGGCCAGCGCTGTGAGGCGGCCGCCGGGCGAACCAGGGAGATCCGGTGGGGGCCGCGCACCCTGGACGTGGACGTGATCGACGTGGAGCGCACCTCTCCGGAGGAGACCCACCGCAACGATCCACACCTGACGTTGCCGCACCCACGGGCGCACCAGCGTGCTTTCGTGCTCGTGCCGTGGCTGGACGTGGCGCCCAGCGCGGTGCTGCCCGGACACGGTCCGGTGGCCGAGCTGGTCGCCGCGCTGCCCGTAGCGCAGCTGCGTGGCCTGCGGCGACGCGACGACCTGGCCGTCCACCTGGCTGTCCGTTCGTTGGGGGCATCATGACCTTCACCCGAGCCCGGGATCTGGTAGGCGCAGGCGCCGTCGCAGCGGTGCTGGTGAATCTGTTGTTTCGGCTGTCCTATGGCGATCTGCCGCCGCTACCGCCACTGGCCGGTACCACGCTGTTCGTCGTCGCGGTCGTCGAGGTGGTGCTGGGCGTGACGCTGCGGGCACGGATTCAACGCAGGCCAGGCGCCCAGCCGGTGCAGGCGCTCACCGCGGCGAAGGCTGTCGTGCTGGCCAAGGCGTCGTCCATGGCCGGGGCCATCACGGCTGGTGCCTGGTCGGGGGTGCTGTTCCACGTGCTGCCACAGCGCGACCGGGTGCCGGACGCCGCCTCGGACACCGTGACCGCCTTGGTGGGGATGTTCTGCGCGGGGGCACTGGTGGCGGCCGGGCTCTGGCTGGAGTACTGCTGCCGGACCCCGCACATTCCGGGTGAGCACCGCGGCGACGACCGCCTGACCGAGGACCACCAGCCCGACGCATAGCTCCGACTGCTAAGCGCCGCGATCTCTACAGCAGCTGCGCTGGCAGGTACGGTATGCGCCATGACCGGCCCCAAGCCTGCGTTACGGCATGAGACCGGCCGCGTTCTGATACTCGGCAGCGTTGTGTTGGCGGTACTGGCGGCGGCCGTGCTGGCCCTCGGCAGCGACGATTCCCGGTTATTGCGGCTGGGTATCGTCGCGGCACTGTGGGCGACGCTGTTCGGGACCTTCGCTGCCGTGCGGATGCGCCGCGAGGTCAGTTCCGGCGTGGAACGGGCCGGCGAACTGCGCGCGATCTACCAACTTGAACTGGATCGCGAGATCGCGGCCCGGCGGGAGCACGAGCTGAAGGTGGAACGCGAGCTGCGCGAGCAGGTCGAACGGCGTGAGCAGAATGAGATCGTGGCGTTGCGTGGTGAGCTGGCTGCGCTGCGGGACACTCTCCGAAACCTGCTGGGTAGGGACGTACTGGTGGAGCGGGTTGCGCTACGGGCCGAATCCACTCGTTTGCTTCCGATGCCTGATCACTCCTGGACGGGCGCCGACAGCCACGGCAGGATGTCAGCGACGAAAACGGTACCCAGGATGGTGCCTAGTCTTCCTTCCGCTGAGTCGACGGTGCGAGGGGTCGGCCCAACAGGGCGGGATTCATGGGAGATGAGGCAGCCGGACTTCCCGAACATTTATGCCCAAGCGGAAGCCGAGCTCGCAACGGACGCGGTGAACCGGACATGGAGCCCAGCGGTCCCCCCGACGCCGTCCTGGCGATCAGCGCTCGACGAGGATCCGCCGGACGGTCAGGTGAGCCGGCAGACATCGAGCCCGGTGAGCCGGCAGACATCACAGAGCGGTAGGCACAGCAGTACGAGCGCGCCAAGGTACGGGAGTACCTCGCACGCCGCGCACGAGGCAAACAGCGATGGGTCGCACCATCGGCGGCCAGTGAACGAGCTGTTGGCCTCCTATGGGGAGAGTCCTACCCCACGCCGCAGGCACAGTCGTCCGGACGACTGAGTACGTTCCTCCCGCAGGTCCTCCAGAAAACACCTAGGCTGCGATTCCATGAGCACTGCCGGGGCAGGCACTCACCAGCCGTGGAGGCAGCAGCACAATCGGCGCGTGTTGGGTCCCGTGCTCAGCTTGGTCGCACTGGCGATCCCAGCGCTGATCGTGCTTGGTCTACTGAGCACGAGCATCGGGAGCGCGGCCGTGCTGGTGGGCACGCTCGCTGCGGTGCTGCCGGTGGTGCTGGTGGTGGCCGCCTTCCTCTGGGTGGATCGCTGGGAGCCGGAGCCGTCCGGGCTGCTGCTGGCCGCATTCCTGTGGGGCGCTGGGGTCAGTGCGCTCGGCGCGGGCGTCATCAACGACACAGTGGCGGTGATAGGTGAGCAGGCACTCGGCGCGGGCAGCGGTGACCTGGTGGGAGCGGTGGTCTCCGCCCCGATTGCCGAGGAGGCATTCAAGGGCGCATTCCTGTTCGGTCTGGTGTGGTGGCGGCGCCGCGAATTCGACGGCGTCGTCGACGGGATCGTCTACGCGGGGCTGGTCGCCGCGGGTTTCGCGTTCACCGAGAACATCCTCTACTTCGGACGTGCGTTTGCTACCGACGGGCTGGCCGGGGAGGACGGTGGTGTCATCGGCGTGTTCATTGTGCGCGGGGTGCTCTCGCCCTTCGCGCATCCGGTGTTCACTGCGATGATCGGGATCGCGGTGGGCCTGGCAGTACGCTCCCGCAGCCCGCTCGCGATGCTGGTCCTGCCCTTCTTCGGCTATCTGGGTGCGGTGCTACTGCACGCGCTGTGGAACATCTCGGCCGGTCTCGGCTATCTGGTCGTCGTCTACCTCGTGATCATGCTGCCGTTGTTCGCTGGGCTGGTCGGGTTGGTGGTCTGGCAGCGCCGCCGGGAGCAACGGGTGGTCGCTGCGCAGCTGCCTGGGTTCGCGACTGCGGGGTGGATCGCTCCCAGCGAGGTCCCGCTGCTGGCCAGCCTGGCAGGTAGGCGAGGCTGGCTGGCTGCGGTGCGCAGCCGAGCAGGCGAAGAGGCGGCCGATGCGGTGCGCGACTACCAGAATGCGGTCACCGAACTGGCATTCCTGCGGGACCGGATGCGCCGCGGCGTAGTCGGTCCAGAGGCCGGTCGGTGGCACTACGAGACCCTGGCCGCGGTGCTGGCCGCCAGGGCGCGCGCGGTACGTGCCCCGCAGGCGCTGCCACCGCTCCCGCCGAGCTGAGCGGGCTGCGACGTTGATGTCGGGACGGAGCTGCTTGGGTGAAGCTGCTCACTCGCCGCGGCGTGACATGCGTGTTCGGCGTTAATCTGCCCGCACGGAAGTCCGGTACCCGCTGGCTATGGTGGGACTGGAACGGCTGGAGGACGGCACATGGCGACGATGCCTCGGTCGGGGGCGTCCGCTTCACGGGATGTGGTCGGCCGCCCGGCTCGCCTGGCTGTGGGAGTGGTGTCCGCAGGCCGGGCGGGGGCGGTACTCGGCGCCGCCTTGTCCAGCGCCGGGCACGTGATCGTCGCTGCCAGTGCGGTATCCCGGGCATCCCTGCGCCGGGCGGCAGACCTGCTGCCCGATGCGCCGGTACTGCCACCCGACGACGTGGTGCGCCGAGCTGACCTTGTGCTGCTCGCTGTCCCGGACGACGTGCTGCCCGGGTTGGTCTCCGGGCTCGCCACCACCGGGGCGTTCCGGGCAGGTCAGATCGCGGTGCATACCTGTGGTGCCCGCGGGGTGGATGTGCTCGAACCGGCCACCGCTGTGGGCGTCCTCCCGCTCGCGCTGCACCCCGCGATGACGTTCACCGGGCGTTGGGAGGACGTCGCCCGGCTGAGCACGGCCTGCGTCGGCGTCACCGTCGCCGACGAGACCGGCTGGAGCGTCGGGGAGGCGCTGGTGCTGGAGATGGGCGCCGAGCCGGTGCGAGTCCCGCCGCAATCGCGGCCCCTCTATCACGCCGCGCTGGCGCACGGCGCGAATCACCTGGCGACCCTGGTTCGGGATGCGGTAGACGCGCTGGAGCGGGCAGGCATCGTGCCCGCCGAGCGACTCCTCGGTCCGTTGCTGGAGGCGGCGCTGGACAACACGCTGCGCCACGGGGACCGCGCCCTAACCGGTCCAGTAGCCCGCGGCGACCTCGACACCTTGCGGCTGCATCTGCGAGTGCTCGCCGAGTCAGCCCCGGAGTTGCTTGATTCCTATCGCGCGCAGGCCAGTAGGACCGCTTACCGTGCCGAGCTTGCCGGGCTGCTCTCGTCTGCGGCCGCAGCCGGAATCAGGGCCACGCTGGAGGTGTCATGACCGGTTTCGCTTCCGGCGAGCTGACGGTCCATGAGGACCCCGCGACGCTGTCCCGGGTGACCGACGTGCTTCGTCGAAGCGGGCGCCGGGTGGTGCTGGTCCCGACGATGGGAGCGTTGCATGTCGGCCACCGTGAGTTGATTCGGGCCGCGTGCGCCGCTCCGGACGCGGTCACCGTGGTGTCGATCTTCGTCAACCCGCTGCAGTTCGGGCCGCATGAGGACCTGGCCCGCTACCCCCGCCAGTTCGAGGCCGACCTGGCGCTGTGCCGATCCGAAGGCGTCGGGTTGGTGTTCGGGCCAAAGGCAGCAGCGATGTACCCGCCGGGATCGGATACAACCGTGCAGGCTGGAGCGCTGGGTGCCGAACTGGAGGGGGCCAGCAGACCGGGCCACTTCACCGGAGTACTCACCGTGGTGGCCAAGCTCTTCGGGATCGTGGGACCGGACTGCGCGTTCTTCGGCGAGAAGGACTATCAGCAGCTTGTTCTGATCCGCCGGATGACGCGGGACCTGCACCTGGGCGTGCACGTGGTCGGAGTGCCTACCGTGCGCGAACCCGACGGGCTGGCACTGTCCTCCCGCAATGTCTACCTGGACGCCGAGGAGCGGGCCACCGCGGCCACGCTCTGGGCGGCATTGGTGGCCGGATCCAATGCGGGCCACCGCGGCGCGGACGCGGTGCGTGCCGCGGCAACCGAGGTACTGACACGTCCCCGCCCGCCCCAACAACCCGCCGTGGCCGTGGACTACCTGGCTCTGCGCGACTGCGAGCTCGGGCCCGCCCCGGAACGTGGCCCGGCCCGGTTGCTGGTGGCAGCCACCGTCGGGAACACCCGGTTGATCGATAACGTAGGCGTCTACCTGGGCGTGACCGATCCCACAGTGTCCACGGGCGCATTCCCAGCCTCCGAAAGCGTTCCAGCGCAGGGATCGGACACAGGAGGTCCACGATGCTCCGCACCATGCTGAAGTCCAAGATCCATCGAGCCGTAGTCACTCAGGCAGATCTGCATTACGTGGGGTCAGTGACAGTCGACGAAGACCTCATGGATGTGGCAGACCTGCTGGCGGGAGAGCGGGTGGCGATTGTGGACATCACCAATGGCGCCCGGCTGGAGACCTACGTCATCCCGGGTGCCCGCGGCAGTGGCGTGATCGGGATCAACGGTGCCGCCGCACACCTGATGGCGCCGGGTGACCTGGTCATCCTCATTTCCTACGCCACGATGGATGAGACGCAGGCCCGGCACTATCGGCCCAGGGTGGTGTTCGTCGACGACGCCAATCGGATCGTTGAACAGGGCAATGATCCGGCTCACGCCCCAGCAGGCAGCGGTCTGATTGCCGGCTCCGCCGGCGGTGGTCTGATTGCCGGCTCTGCCCGGCAGGCCACCCTGATCAACGCCGACAGCTGAGGGGGAGCGGTTGCTTCTCGCAGTCGACATCGGCAACACCAACATCGTCCTCGGCTTGTTCGATGGCGACCAGGGGGGCGCTGGAAAGGGCGCCACGCTGGTGCATGACTGGCGGATGCGTACTGACGCCCGGATGACCGCGGACGAGATAGCGCTCACCTTCCGTGGGTTACTCGGCGAATACTCGAACAAGGTCACCGGTATCGCAGCCCTGTCCACCGTGCCCGCAGTGTTGCGCGAGCTGAGAGTGATGCTGCACCGTTACTGGCCGCAGTTGCCACGGGTGATCGTGGGGCCGGGGGTGCGCACTGGGGTGCCGTTGCTCTATGACAACCCACGGGAGGTGGGTGCCGACCGGATCGTCAACACGCTGGCCACCTACACCCTCTACGGGGGCCCGGCGATTGTGGTTGACTTCGGCACCTCAACCAACTTCGACGTGGTGAGCGCGCGCGGAGAGTTCCTCGGCGGGGCGCTGGCTCCCGGTATCGAGATATCGGTCGACGCTTTGGCCGCGCGCGCCGCCGCGCTCGTGAAGGTGCCGTTGATCCGACCCCGATCGGTGATCGGCAAGAGTACCGTGGAGGCTCTACAGTCCGGGCTGCTGTTCGGTTTTGCCGGACAGGTGGACGGGCTGGTTCGGCGGATCTCTGCGGAGCTGGCTCCGGGCGCGGAGAGTGACGTGGTGGTGGTTGCCACCGGGGGGCTCGCCCCGCTGGTGATTGCCGAGTCAGAGACCATCGCCCACCATGCGCCCGATCTCACGCTCTTCGGGTTGCAGATGGTCTTCGAACGCAACACCCGCTGACCCCGCCAACCCCACCGGCGTGTCCGTTCGCTGTGCACCCGCCGAGGAGCTCTGGGCATGGCAGCCTGATGTCGGTGATGCCCACCTGGGGGTTCGACGTTTCCGCTCTTCGCAGGTGGTTAGTACGGCAAATGGACTCCGGTTGAGGCTGGCGGCATCGAGTGCGTCCCTAGCCCAATCGGGTGGCCCCTGTTCGGACTCAGCCGGAGTTCACCATAACTGAAGGTATACGAAGCCTACACTGACTACACGGGTTTGACCCAGCTGACCTGCGCACACTGCGCCAGTGCGCCGCACGCTATGCGTTCGGTCGCAAAACCCCCAGACTCCCTCGCGGTGTGAGTGCGACATGCTCCCCGCAGGTCCGGGAGCACACCCTGGGCGCAGGTTGGGTAAGCCGCTCGGCGGACTTCCTGCGTGCGATGGTGGAATGCCGTCGAGCGGAGGCTCGGAATGGGGATGGGCAGGAGCTCATGGCGCTCACTGGCCCGGGTATCGGAGGAGGTCGTCTCCAGTTCGGCGCTGGCCCGGCCCCAATGAGCTGATCGGCGCGTCGATTGCGCAATCCGACCGCTAATAGGCTAACCTGCTTCTTGTTGATGTGGAGTCATCCTGGATGACTCCGTGGGACCACATGCCTCAAGGGAGGACCACAAGCATGGCGCAGAAGGTCACCGTGACCTTGGTCGATGACCTCGACGGAGGCACGGCAGAAGAGACCGTCGAGTTTGGTATCGATGGTGTGTCTTACGAGATCGATCTGTCGGGCGGCAACGCAGGCAAGCTACGTGACTCGCTGGCCGACTTCGTCTCCAACGCCCGTAAGGCTGGCGGCCGCCGCAAGGCCGCGGTCTCTGGGCGACGGCCTACTGGCGCCGGACGGGCCTCAGTGGACCGCGAACAGAACGCCGCGATCCGCGAGTGGGCTCGCAAGAACGGTTACAACGTCTCCGACCGCGGCCGTATCCCGGCAGAGGTTCTCGACGCTTATCACAAGGGAAACTGATCCTTCACCGGGTCGCCATCGAGTTGGGTCTGTTGCGGTCCCTCGGAGGTGATGGTGATTGCGGCGCCCTGCCAGTGTTCGACGATCGGGTGGCCGCTACTGCGGCGAGTCAACACCCGCGCGGTCACCGCCAGCCACCCGATGATGCCCTTGGGTGCGATAGCTACCACGTCCAGCAGCCCGTCATCGACCTTGGCGGCGGGCATCAGCACCAGCCCCGCGAGAAGCCTGCCGCAGTTGCCCACCACCACCGTGCGCACCCGGCGGCGTAGTTCGGACGTCTCGTCCAAAGTGAGGGTGACTCTGACCCATGGCCCCTTCAGCGCCCGCATTCCGGAGATGAAGTAGGCCAGTTGGCCTACCCGCGCCTTCAGCCGCGCCGGGGCTCCTGCCATGATCGCCGCATCGAATCCCATGCCCGCCATTACCAGGAAGACTTGTTCCTCGGCGCCATTGTCGATCCGCACCCGGCCGACGTCGACCGGTCGGTTCTCACCGGACAACGCGATCCGGGTCGCACTTGCCGTGTTGTTCAGTTGCATGGCAAGGTTGCGAGCCAGCAGGTTCCCGGTGCCTGCGGGCAGTAGGCCCAACGCGGTGCCCGATCCCGCGAGGATTTGCGCCACGTTCCGGATCGTGCCGTCCCCTCCGCAGACCAGCACCACATCAGCGCCCGCTGCCAACGCGGTCCTCGCCTGGCCCATCCCAGGGTCCTCGACGCTGGTCTCCAGCCACAGCGGTGCAGCCCAGCCCAGGTCGGCACACACGTTGCTGATCTCCGCGCGTACCGGTGCCAGGTCTGTGAACCTGCTGGGGTTGACCACGACGGCAGGCAACCGCTGTTCCAGGCAGGTGGGCAGCGTGTTATCCGTCCCGGGCACGATCCCCCAAGATACGGCCTCTGGTCAGGTCAGGGGTTGATCGAGCGTCCCGAGGAGCTGGGCGCGCCGCGCGTCGTCGGTTCGCGGGCAGGTGGCGCACTGCTCCCCACCGGGCAGGGCGTAGGTGAAGCAGCATGAGCCGCGTCGTCGGGTCCAGTGCATTCGACCCCGCTCGTCGGTGACCGAGTAGGTGGTGGACGCCGAGGTGAGCGGTTCGATGCGCCGCGCCAGAACCAGCCGTGCATCGGCAACACCGGCCCGTGCGGATCCGAAAGCCCGTCCTGCCCGCACCAGGCTGCAGTCCAGGACGTCGGTCACCGCGGCCCAGAGCGCGCGGCGTCCGAAGCGCACCAGTGGGCCGTAGACGCGGAGGAAGCGGGTGGCGTGCGACACCACTTCGCGACGCAATTCGTGGCCCAGCGCTGTTTCGTCGGCTACCGCGATGGCGTCGGGATGCCCGGCATCGGGGTCGCCGGGTAGGCACCAGAACCGGCCGGGCCGCAACGCCACGCTCGCCACGCTCCCCGCATCGAGCCGGAAGGCGAGCTGCTCCGGCTGGAGTGTGGGCACCCGGCGCGCGGAATGGAACAGCATCGCGCCAAGGAGGGCCGGGATGCCCAGGTACCATTGCAGCACGTAAGCGGCAGTGGTGCGCTCAGGCACCGAGGTGTGAGACTGCGCCAGCCGGTGCGCGACCGCTGCGCGCCACCTCGTGAAGAACTGGGGATCGGATAGTGCCTGCTCACAGGTAGTCCACACGCCACAGGGGCGCTCCAGCAGCCGAAACGACATCCAGTCAACAGCGACGTCCACCACATCCACCGAGGTCGCTAATGGGTGGCTGGAGTACTCTTCCGGCGTCTGGGATGACGGCGACACCGTGTGGTTCGCGTGATCTGTCCCGGGTACTGTGGCTCCTAGGTTCAGCATGGCCCCTACAGGCGCTGGGACTCGCGGCACCGCACCTCCTCAAGCTGGTTGGGATACCAGCACTCAGGTTTGCCTAACCTAACATCTGAGTGGGCTCAGCGGCATGGGTGATGAAGAAACCACCCAAGCGGGTGGACTTGGGGCCGGACCCGTTCACTCTGGGCAGACAGGTGGGTCTCTCGACGGGAATCCGGATCGGCGTTGCCACGTTGGAACTGGCGTCGAGTGGCGGTAGCAACCCACGTTGACCGCCCGGCGGTTACAGTTGCTGTACGGCGCGTCTCGTGCCCGCAGTCAGGGATCAATGCCGTGGTAGGGATCGGCACAGCGGGATGACAAGTTACGGGCGGCGTCGCGATGGCGTAGCAGTCAGGAGTGCACATGTTCGAGAGGTTTACCGACCGCGCGAGGCGGGTGGTTGTGCTGGCCCAGGAAGAGGCCAGGATGCTCAACCACAACTACATCGGGACCGAGCACATCCTGCTGGGTCTGATCCATGAGGGTGAGGGTGTCGCTGCGAAGGCACTGGAGTCTCTGGGTATCGCCCTGGAGGGGGTGCGCCAGCAGGTAGAGGAGATCATCGGTCAGGGCCAACAGGCGCCGTCGGGTCATATCCCGTTCACCCCGCGGGCCAAGAAGGTACTGGAGTTGTCGCTGCGTGAGGCGCTGCAGCTCGGGCACAACTACATCGGAACCGAGCACATCCTACTCGGGCTCATCCGTGAGGGTGAGGGCGTGGCCGCGCAGGTGCTGGTCAAGCTCGGCGCTGACCTCAACCGGGTGCGCCAGCAGGTGTTGCAGCTGTTGTCGGGCTACCAGGGCAAGGAACCCGCGGAGGCAGGCTCGGGTCGCGGCGAGGGCACTCCGTCGTCCTCGCTGGTGCTGGATCAGTTCGGTCGCAACCTCACCGCGAGCGCCCGGGAGGGCAAGCTCGACCCGGTGATCGGGCGCGGTAAGGAGATCGAGCGGGTCATGCAGGTGCTGTCGCGGCGCACCAAGAACAACCCGGTACTGATCGGCGAGCCCGGTGTGGGCAAGACCGCCGTGGTGGAGGGGCTCGCGCAGAACATCGTCAAGGGCGAGGTGCCCGAGACGTTGAAGGACAAGCAGCTCTACACCCTGGACCTGGGGTCGTTGGTGGCCGGTTCCCGGTATCGCGGTGACTTCGAGGAGCGCCTCAAGAAGGTGCTCAAGGAGATCCGCACCCGCGGGGACATCATCCTGTTCATCGACGAGATCCACACTCTGGTCGGGGCAGGTGCGGCGGAGGGCGCGATCGATGCCGCGTCGATCCTCAAGCCGATGCTGGCTCGCGGTGAGCTGCAGACCATCGGCGCAACCACGCTGGACGAGTACCGCAAGCACGTCGAGAAGGACCCCGCGCTGGAGCGCCGATTCCAGCCGATTCAGGTCGGTGAGCCGGGGATCGACCACACCATCGAGATCCTCAAGGGCCTGCGGGACCGCTATGAGGCGCATCACCGGGTGTCGATCACGGATGCGGCGTTGGTGGCGGCTGCCACGTTGGCCGACCGCTACATCAACGACCGGTTCCTGCCGGACAAGGCGATTGATTTGATCGATGAGGCGGGCGCGCGTATGCGGATCCGCCGGATGACCGCTCCGCCGGATTTGCGGGAGTTCGACGAGAAGATCGCTGACGTGCGCCGGGACAAGGAGTCCGCGATCGACGCCCAGGACTTCGAGCGTGCCGCCAAGCTGCGTGACTCAGAGAAGCAGTTGCTCGCGAAGAAGTCCGAGCGGGAGAAGCAGTGGAAGGCCGGTGACTTGGATGTGGTCGCCGAAGTCGATGACGAGCAGATCGCCGAGGTGTTGGCGAACTGGACCGGAATTCCGGTCTTCAAGCTCACCGAGGAGGAGACCACTCGGCTGCTGCGGATGGAGGATGAGCTGCACAAGCGGATCATCGGCCAGCATGAGGCGGTCAAGGCCGTCTCGAAGGCGATGCGCCGTACCCGTGCGGGTTTGAAAGACCCCAAGAGGCCGTCGGGTTCGTTTATTTTTGCCGGGCCCTCCGGGGTCGGGAAGACCGAGCTGTCCAAGGCGTTGGCGGAATTCTTGTTCGGTGATGACGATGCGCTCATCCAGATCGACATGGGTGAGTTCCACGACCGTTACACCGCTTCCCGGCTCTTCGGTGCCCCTCCTGGGTATGTGGGGTACGAGGAGGGTGGCCAGCTGACGGAGAAGGTGCGCCGCAAGCCGTTCTCGGTGGTGCTCTTCGACGAGATCGAGAAAGCGCACCAGGAGGTGTACAACACGCTGCTGCAGGTGCTGGAAGATGGGCGGTTGACTGATGGTCAGGGCCGCACGGTGGACTTCAAGAACACCGTGATCATCTTTACGACGAACCTGGGGACTGCGGACATCTCCAAGGCAGTGGGGCTGGGCTTCTCGACGGGTAACGACGGGGGCTCGACCTACGAGCGGATGAAGAACAAGGTCAACGACGAGGTCAAGAAGCACTTCCGGCCGGAGTTCCTCAACCGGATCGACGACACCATCGTCTTCCACCAGCTCAGCGAGGACGAGATCATGAAGATGGTCGATCTGATGATTGCCCGGGTGGAGACCCAGCTGCGGAACAAGGACATGGCCCTCGAGCTCACCACGAAGGGCAAGAGGCTGCTCGCCAAGCGAGGGTTTGACCCAGTGCTGGGGGCTCGGCCGCTGCGGCGGACCATCCAGCGTGAGATCGAGGACCAGCTCTCGGAGAAGATCCTGTTCGGCGACATCGCAGCCGGCCAGATCGTCATCGTCGACGTCGACAACTGGGACGGCGAAGGTCCCACTGAGGACGCAAAGTTCACCTTCCGCGGCGAGCCCAAGCCGCTTAGGGTGCCAGATGCCCCCCCGGTGGATCTGGCAACCGCTGACGGAAGCATCACAGAGAGTGGTGCGTCCAGCGCCGACTGATCCCCGTCCTGCGGGCGGACCGGCGTGTCCGCCCGCAGTGCACGCTGTGTCTGCTCGTGGTGCACACCGGCTTCAGATCCTGTGGCCGCCATCCAGCTCGCTGATGGCGGCCACAGGGCTATCCGGCCGTCATCAGCGAGCTGGCTCGCGCCTGGCTAGCTCGTTTCAGAAGGCTTAGCGGTCTGCACGACCTCGAATTCCAGCAGGGTGGATCCGCTCGCTACCGGCTTCGCGCGCTCCCCGGAGTGTGCTTCCATCGCGGGGCCGTCGCGCCACGCCTGGAAGTGCTCCTCGGACTCCCAGCGGGTGTAGACGAAGTACCGGTCGTCTCCGGCCACCGGGCGCAGCAGCTCGAAGCCGAGGAAGCCCGGGGCGGATTCGACTGCTCCGTGCCGGGCGGCGAACCGGCGTTCCAGCTCGGGACCGGCACCTTCCGGGACCTCGATTGCGTTGATCTTCACGACAGCCATTCGGTCAGCCTACGGCCTCCTCCGGTGCACGGTCACTGTTGTTGCAGTGGTTCCACCGCCCCGGTTGCGGTGTCCAGTACCGCCAGCTGACCCAAGGTGGCGCGGATCGGCGTCACTGGGTGCAGCGCCGCGATGCCGATGGCGAGCTGGGCCTGCGTGATCTGCTGGGCCAGCGTGCAGTGCGGCACCCAGGATCCGGGCAGGTGCAGGACCGAGGGCTGCCGTACCTTGCCCGCGAGGGCGTCATGCACGGCGGAATGCACCGCGAACAGTTCGGCGTCCATGATCGCAGCGAGCATGAGCACGTTCTTGGTGTTCGGAAAGGTGGCCAGGGTGCTCAGCCACACGCTGGGCAGCGTGAGCAGTGCCAGCTCCTGGCGTACCGCGGCCCGCGCCTTGGCCGGGATCGCGGCACCCGCGCCGAAGGTGACGTGTGGGGCGAACCGCTGGCCACCGGAGGGAACTCCGGCCAGCTGCAGCGTCCGCCACAGCGCCCGGATCTCCTTCTCCGCTGCTTCGTCAAGGAATGCCACTAGTGCGTGCACGGGCGTCAATTCTCCCCTGGCAAGCCGCGCTCAACATTCTCCGGGCAGGGCAAAGCGGCCGTCGACCGTCTGCTCGACCAAGCCATCGACCAGCAGTGAATCCAGGCATCGGTGGCGCTGGGCGACGTCGACCCAGACGGCGTCCAGCCGGGCCTGCGGCACCGGATGCACCGCCCCGCGCAGGACGTCGAGCAGCAGCCCGCGCACCTGTCGATCGGTTCCAGCAAAACGCTGCGCGGGCCTGCCTGGCCCGGTCGCGGCTGGGCGGCCGGAGCGCACCCAGGAGCAGCAGGCGAGCAGCGGGCAGTCGGCGCAGTGCGGCTGTCGAGCCGTGCACACCACTGCGCCGAGCTCCATCAGCGCGGCCGAGAACCGTGCCGCCTGCGTGTCGGGTAGCACCGCATCCACATCAGCGAGATCACGGGAGACGGCGGGTGCCGCCGCGTCCGCCAGGCCATGCACAGCTCGGGCCACCACCCGGCGGACGTTGGTGTCCACCACCGGGACGCGACGTCCATAACCGAAGGCCGCCACCGCGCGGGCGGTGTAGGCACCGATGCCCGGCAGCGCGAGCAAAGTGTCCACATCGGAGGGAACGACATCGCCGTGCTGTGCGGCGATCACTTCCGCGGCCGCGTGTAGCCGAAGCGCTCGCCGGGGGTAGCCCAACTTCCCCCAGGCCCGGACGACGGTCCCCGGGGTCTCGGCGGCCAGGCCCGAGGGGTGTGGCCAGCGGGCCATCCATTCGGTCCATACTCCTGTGACACGTTGCACCGGCGTCTGCTGCAGCATGACCTCGCTGACCAGCACGCCCCACGGCGTGGTCGCGTGGTCGCGCCAGGGTAGGTCGCGCGCGTGGGTGTCGAACCAGGCGATCAGCGCAGAGGCGTTCACGAGTCCTCCACCGCCGTCACAGGTGCCTCCTCGGCTTCGGCTGCGATTGGCAAGGTATGCGGCTGGGCAAGGTATGCGGCGCTGCGCCGCGTCGGTGAGAGTAGTGCGCACCAGTCAACCTGCGCCGTTCAGGCTGCTGGGCTGAATCCAGGTGATCCATGGTGATCATCCGTAGCGTTCGATGATGCTGGACTCAGCCAGCCGGGACAACCCTTCCCGGACCGTCCTGGCTCGGGCGTCACCGACGCCGTCGACGTGTTGCAGGTCGTCAATGGTGGCTGCCATCAGTGCCTGCAGTGATCCGAAGTGCGCAACGAGCCGTTCTTGCACACCGCTGGGTAGCCGAGGTATTCGAGCCAGCAGCCGGTGTCCCCGCGGCGACACCGGCTCCTCAAGCGCCTCGGGCGCGAGTGAGTAGCCGTAGCAGCCCGCTACCGCGGCGAGATCGAGCAGTTCGCTGCCGGAGAGCTGGTCCAGCGCAGCGACTGCGGCGTGCGCCGGGCGGCCTGCGGGCAGGTAGTCCTGCAGGATCAACTCCCGGTCGGCCTGCATTTCCCCCACCAGTTCGTCGAGTTGCAGGGTGATAAGCCGGCCGTCGCCGCCCAGCTCCACGATGTCCCAGGCGATCTCCTCGGAGATCCGGCGCACCATTTCCAGGCGCTGCACCACCGTCATCGCGTCCTTGAGGGTGACGAAGTCCTCGATCTCGAGTGCAGAAAGCGTTTGGGCGACCTCGTCGAGGCGGGACTTGTAACGCTCCAGGGTGGCCAGCGCCTGGTTCGCTCTGGACAGGATTGTGGCTGAGTTGGAAAGTACGTGGCGGCGCCCGTCGACGTAGACGCTGACGATGCTCATCGACTGACTGACCGAGATCACGGGGTGCCCGGTCTGGATCCCGGTGCGCTCCGCGGTGCGGTGCCGGGTCCCCGATTCCTCGGTAGGGATCGTCGGATCGGGCACCAGGTGGACGTTGGCCCGCAAGATCCGGTCCGCCTCGGTGGACAGCACCACGGCACCATCCATCTTGGACAGCTCACGTAGCCGGGTCGCGGAGAACTCGACATCCAGCCGGAACCCCCCATCACAGATCGACTCGACCGCGTGGTCGTGGCCCAGCACCACCAGACCGCCGGTGCGGCCGCGCAGAATCCGTTCCAGGCCGTCGCGCAGGACGGTTCCAGGAGCCAGCCGCGCCAGCGTCTCCCGCAGCAGATCCGCCTCCCCCCGTACGTTCACCATCGCCTCCAGCTGTAATCCACCCCGCGGCCAGTCTACGAAGTACGGTGCACCCTGCACTCGTCATTCGGTGACCGGCTTAACCTGGGTCAGGGGCGCAGCCAGTACAGCGCCGCGGCCAGGTCGGCGACTTCGTGCAGGCGGATCCCAGCAGGCGGGGTGGTCGCTCTGCCCGGGGCGCCCCGCGGGGCACTTTCGGGGGGCACCAGGGCGTGCCGGAAGCCCAGCCGGGCTGCCTCGGCCAGTCGGCGGGGCAGCCCGGTGACGTGCCGGACCTCCCCGGCCAATCCCACCTCTCCGATCGCCACTGTGTGCGGGGGGAGCACCAGGTCGCCGGCGGCCGAGGCGACAGCCAGGGCGACGGCCAGATCTGCGGCTGGCTCAATCACGCGCATTCCGCCCACCGTCGCGGTGTACACGTCCGAGCCCGCCAACCGCACGCCCCCTCGGCGCTCGGTGACCGCCAGGATCATCGCCACCCGGGAGGAGTCCAGCCCGCTCACCGCCCGGCGGGGGTTGGCCAGCGCGGACTCGGCGACCAGCGCCTGAACCTCGCCGAGCAGCGGTCGTTTGCCCTCCACCACGACTGTTACCGCCGTGCCGGGCACGGCCACCTCGCGGCGCGTCAGGAAGAGACCGGATGGGTCGGCCAGCCCGATGATGCCGTTGTCAGTGAGTTCGAAGCAGCCGACCTCGTCGGCGGGCCCGAACCGGTTCTTGATCCCACGGACCATCCGCAGCGTGGAGTGCCGGTCGCCCTCGAACTGCAGCACCACGTCGACCAGGTGCTCGAGCACCCGAGGCCCGGCCACCGCGCCGTCCTTGGTGACGTGGCCGACCAGCACTACCGGCAACCCGCGCTCCTTGGCGGTGGTGATCAGTACGCTGGCCACAGCTCGGACCTGTGACACCCCGCCCGGGCTGCCCTCGACGTCTGCGCAGGACATGGTCTGCACTGAATCGACGATCAACAGGCCCGGTTTGACCGCGTCGATGTGCCCCAGCACCGTGGCGAGGTCGGACTCCGCGGCTAAGAACAGTTCGTCGTGCAGGGCGCCGGTGCGCTCGGCCCGCAGCCGTACCTGCCCAGCGGACTCCTCGCCGGTCACGTAGAGCGCGCGCCTGCCCGCGATTGCGCAGCAGTGCGCGACCTCCAGCAGCAGGGTGGACTTGCCGACCCCGGGCTCCCCGGCCAGCAGCACCACCGCGCCGGGTACCAGCCCACCGCCGAGTACCCGATCGAGCTCGGCCACCCCGGTGGCCGTGGCCTGGGCAGACTGCAGATCGACCTGAGGGATCGGGCGGGCCGGGGCCGACGGCGCGCTCGGCGCGACGCGCGTCACCGGTCCCGCGGCCGCCACGCTGCCCCAGGTCTGACACTCCGGACAGCGGCCCACCCACTTGGCAACCTCGTACCCGCACTCGGTGCAGCGGTGCGTGGGGCGGGCTTTAACCGGGGACTTCGCCATGTTCGCGGACGCTATCTGTTCACCCCGACAGCCCGTGGCCGCACTGGACCTGCAGAGTCGCTGGACCTGCAGAGTCGCTGGACCTGCAGAGTCGTTAGTGCTCGCCGACTTCGAGGGGCAGGCGTTCCGACTCCCTCGGTGGCCCCATCGGTACCGACAGAGTCACCGGGCCCGCGTCCCGGAACACGAACGTGAGCTCGATGTTCAGCCCTGGTCGTAGCGGGCGGGTGGCGTCAACGAGCACGATGCGGAGCTCGTCTATGTCCAGCGGGTTGGCTGGCGCGGCGGGGTTCGCGGCGGGATCGTTGGGGTCCATGCCACTGGGGTCCATGCCACTGGGGTCCGTGTCACCGCGGACTGCCATCCCCGCGGGGATCGTGGTGGTGCCTTGAAGGAGCACTTGGCGAGCGGCCGGAGTGGTTACCGATATCAGCGTGTCTGCGCTGGTGGTTTCGTTGACGATGGTGAAGTGCACCGGCACGTCCGATCCGGATGGGTAGGTGCCGTGGTGCTCCTCCGGGTAGGGCATCAGTACGTCGCGTAAGGCGATGGCACCGAGGTCCGCGTTGGCCCCGTCAACAGCGGCGGCCTGGGATGCGGTCTGGGCCGTCAGGCCAGCTCCGCAGCTGGTGAGCATAAGTGCCGCTGCGCAGCATGCCACGATCCGGGCGGCGAGGGTTATGGGCGACCGGATCAACTGGGGCCTGCGGCTCACGGGCGGAGTCCTCCCATCGTGTGCTTCGGGCACGTCCGGCCAACTCGTCTGACCAGCGGGAAGCCTACGTGGCGGCGCCTGGCGGTTGCGTACCCGGCCCTGGGCTTGCGGGTGTTTCAGGGTGTCTACTGTGGGCTACGAAGGGGTGCGCGACGGCGTCAGAGGGCGCCCTCATGCATGGCAAGGGTAGTCTTGTCAATCCCCTGACCTGCGAGGACGCCCCTACCTCCTGCTGCACGCGTTCCCCGGCGTGGTAGTCTTACCCGCAGCGAAAGGGGCAGAGGACACATGGTTTTCAAGGTCGGAGAGACTGTCGTCTACCCGCACCACGGTGCCGCTCTTATCGAGGCTATTGAAACCCGAGTAATCAAGGGTGAGGAGAAGAAGTACCTCGTCCTCAAGGTTGCTCAGGGTGATCTCACTGTCCGTGTTCCCGCTGCCAACGCCGAATTCGTCGGTGTCCGGGACGTGGTCGGCCAGGAGGGTCTCGACCGCGTCTTCGAGGTGCTGCGCGCTCCCCACACAGAGGAGCCGACCAACTGGTCGCGACGGTACAAGGCCAACCTGGAGAAGCTCGCCTCCGGCGACGTCAACAAGGTGGCCGAAGTAGTCCGGGATTTGTGGCGCCGTGAGCGTGACCGTGGCCTTTCGGCAGGTGAGAAGCGGATGCTCGCGAAGGCGCGGCAGATTCTGGTGAGTGAGCTGGCACTGGCCGAGGGCACCCAAGAGGACAAAGCCGAGGTTCTCCTCGACGAGGTTCTCGCCGCCGCCTCCTGACGACAGGTGAGGCGTGCGCCCGGCTAGAGTCGCGGCGCTAGTGCCTGCTGCGGGCCGGGGTACCCGGCTGGCTGCTGGCAGTGCCGCTGCAGCTGCGCTGCCTAAGGCATTTGTGCCGCTGCGGGGTCGGCCGCTGCTCTGGCACTGTGTCCAGGGGCTGCTGCGGGCTGGGTGTGTGGAGCAGATCGTCGTCGCGGTTAGTGCTGAGCACTGTGATCGGGCCCGGATTGCGTTGATCGATGCGGCGCAGCGGGTGCGGATCGTCATCGGAGGGGTGCAGCGTGCTGACTCCGTGCGCGCTGCCCTGGATGCTGTGCCCGATGCTGATGTGGTGCTGGTGCACGACGCGGCCCGCTGTCTGACCCCGGTCAGCGTGATCCAGGCCGTGGCCGGGGCTGTGCTGGCCGGGCACCGGGCCGTGGTGCCTGTGCTGCCGGTGGTCGACACGATCAAACAGGTCGACGCAGGCGGGCACGTCGTATCAACTGTGGACCGCTCGGCGTTGCGGGTGGTGCAGACTCCGCAGGGCTTCAGCGCGGACCTGCTACGGGCGGCGCACCAGGTGTGCTCCGGGCCGGTGACCGATGACGCCGGTCTCGTCGAGCGGATGGGCGAGCCAGTGGCCACCGTGCCGGGTCATCCGCACGCATTCAAGATCACTACACCCTTTGATCTCATCATCGCCGACGCTGTGGCTGGCGCGAGTGCGGGCGGTCGGACGTGAGAGTCGGGGTCGGGACCGACGTGCATCCTGTGCAACCCAGCCGGGAGTGCTGGATCGCCGGGCTGCACTGGCCGGGGGTGGCGGGCTGCGCAGGGCACTCCGACGGTGATGTCGCGGCGCACGCGCTGTGCGATGCGGCCCTGTCCGCGGCCGGGCTGGGTGATCTGGGTGCGGTGTTCGGCACCGGTGAGCCGCGCTGGGCCGGGGCGCACGGCACCGAACTGCTTGGCGAGGTACGCCGCCTGCTGGCCGGACAGGGCTGGGTACTGGGCAACGCTTCGGTGCAGGTGATCGGGAACGCACCGCGGATCGGGAGCCGCCGGGCCGAGGCCCAGCAGGTGCTTTCTGATGCGCTAGGCGGCCCGGTGTCGGTCTCGGGCACCACCACCGACGGTCTCGGCCTCACCGGCCGCGGCGAGGGCGTCGCCGCAGTCGCCGTGGTTCTGCTCGTGAGTGCGTAACAGGTGTTCTGACCCGAACGTTGCTGGCTCGCTACGCCGACGGCCTCTGTGATGAGGCGCACCGCGTCGTCGTGGAGCTCGCGGGCGAATCCTTGGAACTCGCTGGCGACCCGGAGCACCAGCGCCTGATCAAGCTCGTCCGCTGCCCACGGCGCCGACTGGCCGACCATGAGTCGGGTCTGCACCAGCCGATCGAGGCGTGCAGACCTCGTCTCCCGCCACGTTGTTAACGCACTAGAGATCACCCGTCGAAGCTACCGAGGCACCCTGACATGGAGCGGTGTTGTGCACACGGGTGGGCCAGAACACCTGATCCTGCTCAACCAATGCGAGCTTGCGCCCACCTTGGTCACGAAGTGCCTCTAGCCACAACTCAAAGAGTTCTTGTTACTGCCTCTACCACCGGCCACCAAGAGAAGATCGGTGCTGGTTTGTCGTTATCGTCCGTCTCGGGATCGTGCTCCTGCGCCCGCACCCGAATCACCTCGTTCGGTAGCACGTTCACACCCCACTCGGTAAGCTTCACCAGATTTCTGCCATATTCAGGATGCGCCGCTAAGCTCGGCTTGGCGTAAGGCACCACAATGATAGGTATCCTGAGCCCAATTGCTTCGTTGAGTATGCCCAGCGCGAACGTGTCACTGATGCCGGCCGCCCATTTGTTGATGGTGTTGAATGTGGCGGGCACCACGGCAATGGTGTTCGCCCGTGGCAGTGAGTCTGGATCATCTGGGAGCTTGTGATCGTGCCGGACGGGGTAGCCGGTCTGCTGGGCGAGTGCATGGTCGTCTATCCAGCTCGCCGCACGCGGTGTAGGAATGACGCAGACTTCCCAACCTGCTTGGTGCAGCAATTCGATCAGGCCGTCGATGTGCTGGACGGGCGGCGCGGCGCAGCCGACGAGGTAGAGCATCGGTCTCTGCTGCGCTTCGCTCATGAAAGCAATCCAGCCCGGGACGCCAGCCCCCGCAGGCCGGGCGTGACGCTCCGGCGCTCTCGGGCCAGCAGGATGCTGAGCAACCTTGTGGCTGACTTGTTGCGCGACACGGCTTGTGCGGCGATCCGCTCCGCTTCGAGTAGGTGCAGGACTGCCAAGGCATCGTCACCTTGGCCAGCGGCAGCCCAGCCCAGCTCGAGGTGCACCTGCGAGCGACGACCACGCAACATGGCAGGTAAGGAATCGGTGTCGATGGTCTCGCCAAGCTGCCTGGCCAGTTTGGCATTACCAAGCCGGGACTGGACAGACAATTGATGTATGGCGACGTTGGTGGGGCCAAAGGCGGTCCAGAGCCAGTTGCCGTCACAATCGAGTTGCGCAGCTAGCTGACCGGCGTCGCGCAGAGCGTCCTGCGCCACGTTATCATCCCCGCGACGTGCGGCGATGATGGAGTGCAGTAACAGCAAAGAACCCCGCACTGAAAGCGCTTCTTCCTGGCGGCAGTTCAGGTGCGAAGTCGCAGCGATGCTGGCAATATTCTCTGCTCCGACGGTGACCACCTGTTCAGCATCGGTTAGTTCGCCGGTGAGTAGGAGTGCGCACGCCACCTGGTAGGTTGCGGCACCGGCCAGCGCCGGGTGTTCGCTCTCCATGGCTGCCGTCATGGCACGATCCGCTGCCACCGAGGCCAAACCCACATCACCGAGCTTCGTGGCGAGCTTGGCGGCGGCGATATAGGCAGCAGCCTTCGTATGCCGCGTGGTTACCGTGCCGACGAGACATTCGTCGGGATCGCGGTCCGTACCGACTCCGCTTCGCAGACAGGTGAGGACGTCGGGCAGGAGTTGTGCGGCAGCGTCGTAGTCGGCGAGGTGGTAGAGGCGGTGAACCTGCACGGTGGTGGCCATGACGTCCGTTGCTGAGGGTGTCACCGGGGCGCTCACCGGTACCGGTGAGCCCAGGACCGCACTGCGCAAGCCATCGAGCGTGCGAATCGGATGACCCGCCACGGCTGAACTGCTATGGGTGGCACTCACCTGGGATTCGCGCGCGCCGGGATGGTCCCTATCTCCCGGCGTGGATACCGTCGGGATGGTGCCCTGATCGGCAGCGATGGCGGCGAGGAAGCGGTTGCGCTGCGCGTCGGAAGTTTGCTCCAAGGCTTCGTCCAGTGCGCGGCGCAACGCCAGGCTCGGCGGGTGGGTGCCGCGTTCGGCGTTGCCGATCGTCCGCTTGTCGAATCCCAGCTCTTTGGCGAACTTGTCCTGGGGCAAGCACAGCCCGGTCTCACGGAGCAGGCGGATCCGGGTGGGGGTCCATTCCACCCGCAGAGCGTAGCGCAGCGAGCTTTCCGGCAGTCGAGGTCACGCTTCGGGGAGGTTTTTTTCGGCGGTGGTGGCCAGGTTGGTGGCCAGGGTGCAGAGCTCGTCAGCGGCTAGGGGAGCTTCGACGTGTATTTCGAGCATTTCGGTGGCGGTGGGGGTGGACCGGTGTACGACATGGGCGCTACAGCGTTTTTCTTCGCTGCTGTCGAGGAACGCCTGTTTCCCCGCGATGGTGGTGGGCTGTAGCTCTTCCAAGTAGTAGTTGGAGAGTTCTGCCGCTTCCAGCCGTAAATAGAGTGACACGCCGTGGTCTTCGTCTTTTGTGTCCCAGTGGCAGGACCAGTTGGCGTAGCCGGGGGACTGGTCTGGGTCGAGGCCGGGAACCGTGGTGAGCGTGTTGTTGTCCAGCAGGGAGCAGGCGTCACTGCCTGCGTGGGAGTAGCTCGCGGTGCGGTCCGGGGTGTAGGTGATGCCTGCGTCCCGGTCGAGCGCCTCGATGGCGGCGGTTGTGGCGATTTCGGCCACCGCGCACAGGTCGATGACTTCGTCGTCGTATGTGAGAGTGTAGATGATGACCTTAGGTTGGTCGGGGTTCAGGACAAGGTAGTTCCGGCACGCTTGGGTACCCCAATAGTCGACAATGCGCGAGCGGACCACAGTCCGCTCGCCTATCTGCTGGGGTTCTCCCTCGAGCTCGGACGCCGGTTCGTGGTCGCCGAAGATCACCCGTAGCTCGACGTTGTCGTTATTGGTGGTTTCGATATTGGCCTGGCAGCTTTGCAGCCAGGGCCCCGTCGTGAACCGTGGCTCACCGAAGGGGCGCAGGGAGTCGAGGTTGATCAGGGCACACGGATTGGCATCCCGCGGATTTCTGCGCAGTTGTTCTTCGGCGACGGTCGCGAGGTCGGTGGCCTGGTTACAGGCTTCGATTTCGGGCAGCACGGTGGTGGCGACACTGAGGACGAATATTTCGGCGACACCTGAGCCGGTGGGGGCGGGTCGGTGCACCACATAGACGTCGCAGTTACCTGGCTTGCTGACGCGGTAGGTGGTCTTTCCTGCAATGGGGGTACTGGGATCTCCGAGGCCGTCGAACGAATCGCGTAGCCCGAAGTGAAGTTGGACCTGGGTACCGTTGCCTGCTGTTCCCCATGAGCAGGACCAGTCGGCGAAGCCGGGGGATTGCGCGTTCGGGTCGAGGCCGGGGACCTTGGTGAGGGTGGTGTTGTCCAGGGTGGCGCAGGCGTCGGTAAGGGCCAGTGCGTAGCCTGCGTTGCGGTTGGGCTTGGCGGGGATGACGCCCCCGTTGCGGGCGATCGTGTCAGCGGCGGCGGTTGTGGCGGTCTCGGTCATCGCACACAGCTCTTCTGATCCATTTCGATAAGGGAAAGCGGTGATGGTAGCCCACGGCTGGCCGGGCGGGGCGATCCAGTTTTGGCAGCCAGTCGTCCCGGCGACGCCGACCCGATCCATCCGGACTACGGGCAGGCCGATGACCTGCCGAGCTGTTTCGCCGAGCTCGGAAACCGACTCGCCGGGCGGGTAGAAGATCACCTGGAGGTTGGTCTCGACGTTGCCGGGGGTCGTGATGGTGACCTCGCAACTCTCCAGCAAGGGTGATGCTGTGAACCGTGGCTGACCGAAGGCGCGCAGGGAGTCGAGGTTGATCAGGGCGCAGGGATCGGCCTCGCGTGGATCGTTCATGTTGGTCGGCAGACCGGCGGTGGAGGGCGGCTCCACCTTGCCGGAGCGGTCGGTGAGCAGGTTGGTCCCGATCCCCACAACAACGGCGACCGCGACGACGCTGAGCACTGCGCCCGCAGCGACAGCGGCGCGGCGACTAGGCGGCCACCAGCGCCGTGGCCTGGGTGGTGTTGACTTGCCGGACCGGATGCCCCCGGCGGGGGTGCGGCTGCGGTTTTGGGTGAGTAGGTCCCGGGTGGTCGCGGCGTCGGGCCGGATGGCGGGGTTGAGCTGGAGGAGCCGCAGCAGGAGTGGCTCCAGCTGCCCGGCGCGGGTGGGCGGGCGGATGATGCCGGTTCGGACGATGTTGAGCAGCCGGAAGGTGTTGTCGTCGGTGCCGAACGGGGGCTGGCCTTCGACGGCGGCATAGAGAGTGGCGCCGAGGGAGAACACGTCCGACGCGGGGCTGGATTCGCCGGTGCCGACGACTTCGGGGGCGAAGTAGGCGGGGGTGCCGGTGATTCCGGTGATGGTCAGATGGGTGTCCCCGGCGAGATGTGAGATGCCGAAGTCGGTGAGTTTGGTGACGCCGTCCGTGCCGATGAGGACGTTGCCGGGTTTGACGTCACGGTGTTCGATGCTGCGGGCGTGTGCGGCGGCCAGGGCGTCGGCGAGATCGGCGCCGATCCGGGCGACCTCGGCGGGGTCGAGCGGCCCGTGGGTGTTGAGAATGTCGCGCAGGCTGCGGGCGGGGAGGTATTCCATGACGAGCCAGATGTCGCCCTGGTCGACCAACACGTCGTAGACGGCGACGACGTTCGGGTGGCTGCGGAGTTGGGCGGCGAGACGGGCTTCGCGCAGCGCGCGGTCCCGGGTGAGCTGGGCCTGCTCACCGCCCAGGGCGGCGAAGGAGACCCGTTTGAGCGCGACGGTCTGGTGCAGGAGCTGGTCAGTCGCCCGCCAGACCACACTCGTCCCGCCGGCACCGATCTGCTCGTGCAACTCGTACCGATCGAAGACGACGGTCTCCGGGTCCATCGAACCTCCCGTTCACACCCTGCGGTTTCATCACGGAGATCATCACGGCGGAACTCACTGGCCAGTACGCCGTCCTAGATCGAGCCAGATCCTTTCACGGAGCTGCCACGTTGGGTAACTGATAGACATCCGTGACTGAATACCCCAGGTCTGAAGGAAAACTTGTCCCGAGCGGAGGATGAAAGGGTTGCCTGATCGTCGAGGTGCGTGACGGTGGGAGGTGATCAGGGCGGCCTGCGGCCCTGTGGATCAGGAGGTCGAGATGGGTTCCTCGCCCAGGCGGCGCAGGATCGCGGCGAAGCCCTCGTCCATACGGCTGCGCAGCTCGCCGACCTGGCCGGAGAGCTCTCGGTACTGGCCGGAGAGCTCGCGGTACTGGCCGGAGAGCTCGCCGACCTGGCCGGAGAGCTCGCGGTACTGGCCGGAGAGCTCGCGGTACTGGCCGGTCAGCGCTTCCAGCTTTGCGCCGTGCTCGACCTGCACCAATCTGATCTCAGCCACATCGTCCCTGATCTGCAGGATGTCGTCGCCGAGAACGCGGAGATCCTCGGTGTGGGACGCAACGCGGCGGGATAGGTCCGGCGAAGTCATGCCGGGAGCATAGCCACAGTCAGTGTTGTTCCGGAGGCGTTTGGTCCAGTTGTCCACACCTGACGCCGGTAGCATCTTTGAGCGCATCGGTCGCCACGGCGAGCGGCGGGTGCCATCGGGGGCGGAACCACGCTCTAAGATCGCGGCGTGAGCTTGTACCTGTATGACACCGCGACGCGCAGCCAGCGGGCGTTCGTCCCGCTACGACCGGGCCGGGCGTCGATCTACGTGTGTGGTGCCACCGTGCAGGGTCTGCCCCATATCGGGCACGTGCGCTCGGCGTTGAACTACGACGTGCTGCGCCGCTGGCTGGTCGCCACCGGGCACGACGTGTTGTTGGTCCGCAACGTCACCGATATCGACGACAAGATCCTGGCCAAGGCGGCGGATGCGGGCAGGCCGTGGTGGGAGTGGGCCTATACCCACGAGCGGGCGTTCGAGGACGCCTATACCGCGCTGGGGTGCCTGCCACCTTCGGCGCTGCCGCGCGCTACCGGCCACGTTCCGCAGATGGTCGAGGTGATGGCGCGGCTGGTCGACCGCGGGCACGCGTACGCCGCGGGCGGTGACGTCTACTTCGCGGTCGGCTCGGTGGATGACTACGGGTCGCTGTCCGGGCAGCGACCCGACGAGGTGTCCCAGGGTGAATCCGCCGCCCAGGGTGAATCCGCTGCGCAGCGCAAGCGCGATCCCCGGGACTTCACGCTGTGGAAGGGCGCCAAGCCCGGTGAGCCGTCCTGGCCAACACCCTGGGGGCCGGGCCGTCCCGGCTGGCACCTGGAGTGCTCGGCGATGGCGACCACCTACCTCGGCGCGGAGTTCGACATCCACGGTGGTGGCTTGGACCTGGTCTTTCCGCATCACGAGAACGAGCGGGCTCAGTCCAGGGCGGCTGGCGACGGGTTCGCCCGGTACTGGCTGCACAACGGCTGGGTGACGCTGTCCGGCGAGAAGATGTCCAAATCGCTGGGCAACACCTTGTCCATTCCGGCCACGCTACGCCGGGTGCGCGCTGTGGAGCTGCGCTACTACCTGATCAGCGCGCACTACCGTTCGGCTATCGAGTACTCCGACGGGGCGCTTCAGGAGGCGGTCGCCGCCTATCGCCGGGTCGAGTTGTTCGTGCGCCGGGTTCGGGAACGCTGCGAGTTGCCTGAGCCCACCACGTGGTACGCGGAGTTCGCCGCGGCGCTGGACGATGACCTCGGCACTCCGGCGGCGTTCGCCGCGATCCACGGTGCGGTCCGTGCGGGCAACGCCGCGCTGGACGCCGGGGACCACCCGACAGCCGTGGCGGCAGCTGGCTCGGTGCGCGCGATGACCGCGGTGTTGGGCCTGGACCCGCTGTCCGAGCAATGGCGCGCAACGTCGGGCTCGGATGCCGGGTCAGTGGCACTGTCCTGCCTGGTGGAGGCTATGCTTGCCGACCGTGCCGAGGCTCGGGCGCGTCGGGACTTCGCGGCCGCCGATGCGGTACGGGCCCGGTTACTCACCGCCGGGATCGCCGTCGAGGACACCCCTGACGGCCCGGTGTGGACGGTCAAGGGGCTGAGCTAGATGGCAGGCAACTCTCGGCGTAAGGGCGCCATGCGCAAGCCGGGAACCAAGAAAGGTGCGGTCGTCGGCTCTGGCGGTCAGAAGTCCAAGGGGCTGCGCGGTCGCGGGGCCACGCCGCCCGCCGAGGCCCGGACGGGGCACCCCGCCCAACGCCGGGCCGCTCGGGCCGGTTCGCCTGCCCGGGCCCGCCGTCGCACTGACACTGAGGCCGGGGAGACCGTCTTCGGGCGCAATTCTGTGCTGGAATGCCTGCGGGCCGGGGTTCCGGCGACCGCTTTGCAGGTTGCGATCGGGGTCGACGCCGACGATCGGGTCAGTGAGTCCGTGCAGCGGGCCGCCGACGCGGGGCTGGCCATCCTCGAGGTCCCGAGGGCCGATCTGGACCGCCTCGCCGCGGGCGCGCTGCACCAGGGGGTGGCATTGCAGGTGCCGCCCTACCAGTACGCCCATCCGGATGATGTGCTGGCCGCCGCCCGGGATTCGGGCGCGCCGCCGCTGCTCGTCGCGCTGGATGGGGTGACCGATCCGCGCAACCTCGGCGCCGTGGTCCGCTCGGCCGCCGCATTCGGCGCGCACGGGTTGCTGCTGCCGCAGCGGCGCTCGGCCGGGATCACCGCGGTGGCCTGGCGGACCTCGGCCGGGACGGCCGCGCGCCTGCCGGTGGCCAGGGCGACCAACCTGACTCGTACCCTCAAGGACTGTGCGGGGGCCGGTCTGATGGTGGTCGGGCTGGCGGCTGATGGTTCGATGCCGCTGGACTCCTTTCCGCTGGCCACCGGTCCCCTGGTGCTGGTGCTCGGTTCGGAAGGTCGCGGGCTGTCTCGGCTGGTTCACGAGACCTGCGACGCCACGGTGTCAATTCCCATGGCGGTAACGGTTGAGTCTCTTAATGCGTCGGTCGCGGCTGGGGTCGTACTCGCGGAGGTGGCGCGGCTGCGCCGTCAATCGCTCGTCAGGAATGGTTGACAACAGGTTGACGACAGGTCGCCCTGATAATGCAGAATGAGTATGCCAGAACAGCAAGTTTCACTTATTCGGGAACTGCTGTTGGAAGCTGGGGGAGCGGTCATCGTGGATTCTCAACGGACCACTCAACCCGGGGGGGAACCGGGGGTCGTGCGGTGAGTAAACAACCCGCACGGTCCTCGGCCCGTTTTTTAGGAACCGTGAGCGGTGAGCCTTACGGGCTGAGGGCCGGTCGACCGCCGAGAGCTGGTGGCGCTGGGGGCGCTCGAATCGGCGGTCGACCGGGGATCGGGGTTGGTCATGGTGGCAGAGCCCCTTCAGGATGACGGATTGTGATGAGTTCGTGACTCCAGGTCGCACCCCACAGAAAGAGAGACCACGTCTGAACTCCCCGCTCAGCACAGCTTCACCCCGAGCGCCATTCGGAGCCGAATCGCGGTTCTGGAGGCCCCAAAACCGCCATTCGGAGCCGAATCGCGGTTTGGGCACCTATGCGGAGCCGGATTGTGGTTATCGCGGGGGGTGGAGGAGGGTTAGTGACTACTCGATGTCGCTACCGTTGAACGTTGAGCGAACATGGCGTTGCCCTGGTCATGGTGGCGTTCTTGAACCCAGTGCGCACAACGGGCAGCGTGGGCCGTCGGCTCTGGAGTCCAATTGCGCGGGTGTGGCGGTGTGGGAGCACATTGCCTCGCGATCGCGGTCCAACGGACCCTCCACCAGGGGGAACGCGTGTACCTGGCCGTCGCGGGAGGAGCGTGCCCAGCAGGCCCACACTGTCGTCCTCCGTGGCCCGTGGTGGCCGCCCCGTCCTATCGAGGCAGTCATGTTGCGCCTTCACTTACCAGCAATGACGTGCCGGAGTTCGGTGGGATCTGGTCATCGAATGGCGCACGGCGAGGCCGGGGGCGTTCGGAATGCTTCCCGGCCCCGCCGTGCTCTGGAGCCGGCCGTCCCGCTGGGGGGAGTCAGACGGGACGGCCGGAGTCTGCTGCAATTCATGGGCGAGATGAGGGAGTATAAAGGCTTCGGGCTGACGCAGTTAGAAGTTCGCCGTGAGGTAGACGCGGCACTTGCGGCGTATTCGTCCGAACACCGCACCTGGGCGTCGGCAGGACCGGCACCGACCCCGCCGATCGACGGGATGATCGCAGAGCAGCTCATACGCCATCGCTCACACCCGATACTGGACGGGTGCCATCGGCCCCGTTGACTCATTGGTCAGCTGTCCTGTCATTCCCACTCCCGTGGCGGGACAGGTAGTGCGGTGTTCCGCTGGAACCTGATGCGCCAGCGGCTCTATCCGGTCAGGCGCTGTGTGTGATTGCCTGGCTGCGGAAATGGTAGGTTGGACGGCACCCGGGAGGGACTGACTGCCCGTACGAGTATTCGCAAATCGGATTAGTGGATGGGGGCGTGTGATGGTCAGCAGCCGTGAAACACTGCGCGGGGGTCAGGGTTCCCCGCGCTGCCTCGGCGTCGTGTCCGGTTTCCTACTTAAATTGATCCGGGAGTCGACTGGGCTCACTCAGGTCCGATTGGCTGAGCAGCTCGGGGTGGACGTGGCTAGCGTCCAGGGTTGGGAGAGCGGCCGTCGGCCGCTGGTCGCACTGCGCGCCGCAGATTTGGTACGGCTGCGATTCCGGCTGTTGCGCTGCGGTGCCTCACCCGCGTCACTGGCCGTCTTGGACGACGCCATCCAGGCAGATCTGATCATTGCCGAGGCCGTGGGGGCTGGTAGTCAGGTCATCGAGGCCGACGAACACTCTCTCGGCGCGACAGTCCATCAGCGCAAGCTCACCAACCTGATCACGTGGCCGTTCACCGGCGTTTTCCCCGCCCAGCTGCAAGACCTGCCGAAACGGGTTCGGACCCGGCGTGGACCTGTCCCCGACCGACCGACGCTCGACGAACCCGAACGGACACGCTTCTTTGATCACTTCCTCGTGACGGCGGATGCAAACCTCCAGGAGGGGGCCTCGTTGCTGCGTCGCCAATCGATTTATCTGCTCGGTTTCGATGCACGAGCGAACACGGCCGAGTGGCTGCACGCTGAACAGCGTCGAGGCTTGCGCGATGTCAGCCACGCCGACCATGTTCCGTCTTGGGTGGCGGTCCGGTCTTCTGCCGTTGCTCTGGCCCAAACCGGTGATCGTGACCCGCTGCGAGCTTTCGTCCAGCGGGCACTGACTACTGACCGGCAAGAGCAAGCGAACCTTGATTACTGGGCCTACTGGGTAGGCGAGGTTGATGCTGTTCAGATCGATGACGGCTTCATGAGCCGGTTCGAGCTCGGGGTGCTCAAGCGGATGCGTCGCGCCGGTTGGTGGCATGTCGGGGTTCGAGATCCTGAGTCGGTTGCGGAGCACAGCCTACGGGTTGCGCAGCTTGCTTCCCTCATCGCCGCGATCGAGGGCGCCGATCCAGGCCGGGCAGCCTTCCTCGCTGTCTGGCACGACTCGCAGGAAACCCGCACCGGCGACATCCCGCACACTGCCAGGCCCTACCTGGATCAGCGTTCCCCGAAGTGATCACTGCCGACCAGACCGCCTCCTTGCCCGATGCCGCTCGCAAGACCGTGCAGGAAGCAGTCACCGAGTTTGAGGCGCAGCAGACCCCCGAGGCTCGCTGTGCAAGGGACGCCGACAAGTTGGAATGCCTGATCCAAGCGGTCGAGTACCGGGATGCGGGCTACGCCAGCGTGCAGGGTTGGATCGACTCCTCACGCAGCGGCCTGCGTACCGACACGGCACGCCGCATCGCTGACGCGGCCCTCCGCACGTCGCCGCTTGCCTGGCGTGGTCGCTGACCAATTAAGATCACCTGTACGTGGAGTTCCAGAAGGGCGTATGGATCAGGAGTTGTCGGCATTGATGTCAACGGCGGCCACCACGTTTGGCCACAGCCGGTGAATCAGCGGGCCATGACTTGTACGTCACCACCGGGGAGTGATCGATGAGATCCATCGGGGAGCGTCCCCCGGAACCACCAGTGCCGCAGCCTACGGGGAACTCTCGCTATCAGGACGGTGTTCGTGGTGCGCAGTATGTTTCTCAGGATTTGCCCTATCGCCCGCCCTGCTCGTGATGTGGGGGCTATCGCCTCCGTTGGTGACGGGCTCCGGCTCGGTGGCTCAGCTCACAGCGCGGTGGGTTTGTCGACTGTGTGGGGTGAGGTCACGCCACTGCACGTTCTGGGGTAGTTCGGCTGTGTTGAGGAACTCGATCACCATTGTGGCGAGCTGATCGGCGGGGATTCCGCTGCCTGCTAGGAAGTGACCTTGGTGGGTGGTGTGCCACTCTCCGCTGTCGGGGTCACCGAGGGTTTGGCAGTGCCGACGGCTGTCGGAGTACTCCGCGTAGCCCCGGCCGTCATGAACTGCGATCACGAGCCCATGATCGGCTTTGGTGCGACCGGTGACGGTGCTGGTAACACGTGGGCGGCCAGTGTGGATGAGGTACGCCTCGCTGGTGTGGGGTTGCGAGAGCCGCTCGACCAGCCCTAACACGTCCAGCGGGCTGCTCAGACAGGTGTGATGCTGGGCCAGCGGCGCGACGGTCCCCGGCGCGAGCTCGGCCCATCGGGCGTCGATCGTGCTGGTCATCTTGTCCCGGTCCCTTCGTAGGTGACGTGCGTACCGTCGAACTCGACGACGGTCAGCGAGGACCCACGTGGGATCATCACCGACAGGTACTCGTCACAGGTGTACGGATAGTCTCGCGCCACATCGTCCCGACCGCAAACCTGTCGATCCAATACCAGGATGGCGTGTCGCGGCGGCTGCTCGGCCAGCATGCGCGCTGCCTTGACCTCGACATGCCGTGCGAGCCACCGCAGGCCGGCACCCTCGTCGGCGAGATGAGTGTCGATGTAGTCGAGCGCCGTATCGTGCCAGCCTTCGGCGTCGGGGACGCCGCTACGGATGCGGACACGGCCACCGTCCGCTTCGAACAGCCACCCGGTAGCGGTCGAGCCGTAGCGGCCGGGTGGGAGCAGTGAGCGGCGAACCTGCTCGATTATGACCGGGTCGACCGGTGGTTGCGGCGGTAGAAAGCCGGGTAGTGCGGGCACGGGGGTACCTTAAACAGCCGGTGATCGCATTCGTGCCCGAACGACTGCGAATCTCCATCAAATCGCGTTCGTCACCCCGGTCGAGGGGCTGCCACGACGGCGCAGCGTTCGAGTGCACGTATGGCCGCGGGAGGCGCCGCTGGATCTGGCCCGCCACCTCAGAGTTCGCCGAACCCTGGAGCGGGCGGTGTCCGTGCGAGGGTGGAGACGGCACCATGAAGGCTCAATCACAACCGGGAGATGAGAGGATCATGACCGACGTTTCGCATTGGATGGCCGCCGCTGAGGTGCACGTGCTCGGTGGCGAACTGCTCGTCCGTCGGCTCGGCTTCGGGGCTATGCGCATCACCGGCAGCGGGATATGGGGTGAGCCGCCCGATCGTGACAGTGCCAAGGCTTTGCTGCGCCGGGTGCTCGAGCTCGGTGTGAACCTGATCGACACGGCCGACTCCTACGGGCCCGAGGTCTCCGAGCGCCTGATCGCCGAGGCCCTTTACCCCTACCCGGCTGACCTCGTCATCGCCACCAAGGGTGGCTTGCTCCGGGACGGCCCCGGCCAGTGGCGACCCGACGGCCGCCCTGAACACCTGCGGGCGGTGTGTAAGGCCAGCCTTCGGCGCCTTCGGCTCGAGCGGATCGATCTCTACCAGCTGCATGCCGTCGACCCGCAGGTCCCGATCGAGGAGTCGGTGGGGGAGCTGGCCGAGCTGCAGTTCCAGGGGCTGGTGCGCCACATCGGGGTCTGCAACGTCTCGGCCGACCAGCTTGAGCGGGCGAACAAGATCGTCGACGTCGTGTCGGTCCAGAACCGCTACAACATCATCGAACGCGGTTCGGACGACATCGTGGAGACCTGCGGACGTGAAGGGGTTGCCTTCCTGCCGTGGTACCCGCTTGCGAGCGGTGAGCTCGTGGCTCCCGGTGGTCGGCTCGACCAGCTCGCCCAGGCGCATGGCGCAACGGCCACTCAGGTCGCGCTCGCCTGGCTGCTGGCGCGTTCTCCAACGATGATTCCGATTCCGGGCACCGGCTCGATCCAGCATCTCGAGGAGAACATGGGGGCCGCCCGGGTGGGCCTCACGCCGATGGAGCTCGCCACCCTTGCAGGCCAGGTATGAGGGCTCGGATGGCAGGCATTCGGTTCTTGCGGTGTTGGCTGTACAACGTGCACAAAGTGGATCTGGCCATTTCACGGCGGATCGGGCAGCTGCCGCCCAGCCCGCTCGACACCATGATGAAGGGGCTGAGCACGGCGGCGAACCACAGCGTGCTGTGGTTCGCCATCGCCGCCGCGCTGGCCACCAGGAAGGGGGCCACTCGCCGCGCCGCGCTGCGCGGCGTGCTGGCTATCGCTGCGACGAGCTTCACCGCCAATGCCGTGCTCAAGCCGCTGCTGCCGCGACACCGCCCGCCTGCTCGGGACCTGCCCGGCTACCAGGCGTTGGTCTGCCTGCCGAACTCGTCGTCGTTTCCCTCCGGACACGCCGCGTCCGCGGCGGCATTCGCCACGGCCGTCACGTTGGAGTGCCCGAAGGCAGGCTTGGCGATCGCTCCGTTGGCCGCCGCCGTGGCGTACTCCCGGGTCCACGTCGGTGTGCACTGGACGTCCGACGTGGTGGTGGGGGCGACGGTCGGCTCAGGCATCGCGCTGAGCACCCGGCGCTGGTGGCCGGTGCGCCGGACTGACGAGGCACGGGCGCGACCGCTCGACGACGCGCCGGTGCTGCCGGGTGGTGCCGGGCTGGTGCTGGTGGCCAACCAGCGCTCCGGTGATCCCGCGCACGACCCGGCCGACGAGGTAGCCGAGGCGTTGCCAGCCGCCACCGTGCTGCGGGTCGAGGAAGGAGTGGACCTCGACGACCAGCTCGAGGCCGCGCTGGTGGCCGCAGACGCGCACCGCAACGGCGCGGTGCGGGCCCTCGGTGTCGCCGGCGGTGACGGGACGGTGGCGGCTGCCGCGGCAGTCGCGGGGCGGCACGGCTTGCCGCTGGTCGTGGTGCCCACTGGAACCCTCAACCACTTCGCCCGCGACGTCGGGGTCTACGACCTGCAGGAGGCGGTCGACGCCACCCAGACCGGCGAGGCGGTCGCGGTCGACCTCGGTGTGGTGGAGATTCACGGCGCCGGGCGGGCGCCACACACCCGGTACTTCCTCAACACCGCGAGCCTCGGCGGTTACTCCGATCTGGTGCGGTTGCGGGAGAAGTGGGAGGGCAAGTGGGGGAAGTGGCCGGCGTTCGCGGCCGCGCTCGTCTCCTCATTACGCCACTCTCAGCCGCTGCGGGTGCAGCTGGACGGAAAGGAGCAGCAGCTGTGGCTGCTGTTCGTCGGTAACGGGCCGTATCACCCGTCCGGCATGGTGCCCGCCTGGCGGCCGCAACTGGACTCCGGGCTGCTCGACATCCGCTACCTGCGCGCGGACCCACGATTCTCCCGAGCCCGCGCGATCATCGCGCTCGCGCTGGGTGCGCTGCGGCACACCCGGACCTACGTACAGCGCGAGGCGCCGTCGCTGGACGTGGAGCTGATCGGCGAGCCCGCCGCGCTGGCCACCGACGGTGAGGTCCTGCCCGAGGCCGGTCGGTTCACCTTCCGGGTCGCCGAGCGCCCGATCGCGGTGTACCGGCGCGACGAGGAGAACTGGCCGGATCGCCCACGGCCACATCTGCCCTGGTAGGCCGCTGAGTTTGAACTCGGCTGACTCATGGCCCGCCTGCCATGCGGTGCCCGAAGGTTCGTTCCAGCGCAGCGAGCCGATCGGTCACCGGTTCCTGGGCGATGACCAGCTCCCGGGCGTAGGCACGCAGCAGGTCGTGGTAGCGGTAGCGCTGCCCTCCAGTGTTATCGGGTCCGGCTGTGTCCAGTAGCTGCGCGTCCACCAGGGCGTCCATCAGGTCTTCGGCCCTGGATTGGGGGATATCGAGCAGTGCCGCACATACCCAGGCTGGGAAGTCCGGTCCGTCCAGCAGGCCTAGGCGCCGGAACGCCTTTTGGGCGGGCTCGGTCAGGCTTTCGTAACTCAGCGCGAGACTGGCTCGTAAATCCAGACCTCCGAGCGTCAGCTCGTCGAGGCGGTGGTGTTCATCGGTGAGATCAGTCGCGAGCCGGGCCAGCCGCCAGTGCGGCCGGGCGCCGAGCCGCAGCCCAGCGATCCGGACCGCGAGCGGCAGGTACCCGCACAGCCGAACGATCTCCTCGGCTGCGGTGAGCTCCTCGGCCACCCGTTGCGGCCCGGCTATCCAGGCGAGCAGCTCGACGGCCTGGTCGGGCTCGAGGATGTCCAGATCGATCCGGTGCGCGCCGGACAGGCCCACCAGCCGAGGGCGGCTAGTGATCAGTACCGCACAGCCGGGCGTGGCAGGCAGCAGCGGCTGCAGCTGCTGCTCATCCGCGGCGTTGTCGAGCAGGATGAGCAGGCGCCGGTTGGCCAGCCTGCTGCGATACAGCGCGGCACGCTCCTCGACGTCGTCGGGTACCGCCGCGGTGACCACACCGAGCGCCCGCAGGAACCGGCCCAGCACCTGCGCCGGGTCCAGCGGCTGGGCCTGCGCGCCACGTAGGTCCACATACAACTGCCCGTGCGGAAAATGCGCGCGCAGCTGATGTGCGGAGTGGAGGGCCAGCGCGGTCTTTCCCACGCCCGCCTTCCCGGCGATGGCCGCGACGGATACCGTCCCCGACCGATCTGCACCTGCGATCAGGTGCTGCGCCATCACGGCGAGCTCGGTGTCACGTCCGGTGAAGTCGGCGATGTCGGGTGGCAGCTGCGCGGGCGGGGTGGCCGTCGTGGTGGCCCGCAGCGCAGGGTCGCCGGTCAGGACCGCGCGCTCCACCTGGCGCAGCTCTGGGCCAGGTTCCACCGCGAGCTCGTCGATCAAGGCAGCCCGGGTGCGGTGATACACCCCCAGCGCCTCAGCCCGTCTACCCCCCTGGTAGAGCGCGGTCATTAGCAACGCCTGCAGCCGTTCCCGCAGTGGATGGCGGGTGGCCAGCTCGCCGAGCTCAGGCACGATCAGCCCGCCGTGACCGCAGGCGAGCTCGGCGGCGTAGAGCTCCTCCAGAGCGACCAGCCGCAGCTCGGTCAGCCGGTCGATCTCGGCGCGCACCAACGGCACGTCGACCACACCGCCGAACGGATCGGATCGCCAGAGCCCGAGTGCGGTACGCAGCAGCCTTGCCGATCGGGCCGGATCTCCGGTGACGCTACTTTCAGTCACCAGGGTTTCGAATCGCTGCGCATCGAGCTCGCCAGGCTGGAGCCGGAGCGCGTAACCGCCGTACTCGAAACGGATCCGCGTCCGGTCGCCCAGGGTCCGGCGCAGCCGGTGGACGTGCAGCTGGAGTTTCTTGGCTGCGCGAGGATCACGTTTGCCTGCCCAGAGGGTGTCCACCAGCACATCCACCGGCACTGAGGTATTCACCCTGGTCAGCAGAATGGCAAGCAGAGTACGAGGCATCCGCGCGGTCAACGGGGTCGACTGCCCCCCCGCTCGTACCCGCACCGGGCCGAGCACCTCGAACTCCATCCTGTACCCCCAGGTTCAAGCCTAGGGGACTCTGGGCGGCTACGCGTTCGGCGAGCCGGTGCCCTCCCCCCTGCCCGATGATCAGGGCAGACGGTCGGGCACCAGCGTGGTCTCCTACCGTCGATGCCTGGTCGCGAAGGCGATCAGCCCAGCACCGGCAAGCAGGGTGGCCAGCACTGCCGTCAGTCGTCGCGTAGGCGTCTTGGTGAGATTCCGGCTCACGTTTTCTCCCCCTCTGTGCACGGCAAGATCACGAGGGTTTCGTGCTTGTCCGCTCGTACAGCGTTGCAGGCCACGGTTTCCGTTCGCTTTCCGGCGTTGGTGCAGGCTTGAGCCCATGGTCGGCACTCCCCGCTCAGCGCTGCTGTCCTGGACGGGTCATCGCGCCGCCGCTCGCGATCGTGGCAGATCAGTCTCAACCTCGGTTAGGGGTCGGCGATGGCGAGTATCGGGCTGACCATTCCCGTGATCGCGCTCGCCTCAATCTGGCTGGAGGGCCCGCTGCTGCTCGGCCTCGGTTCAACCCAGATCGTGCTGCTCGCACTCACGATCGTGGTCAGTGTCCGCACCGTGGTGCCGGGCCGGGCCACCCGGCTACAGGGCGGTGTTCAACGCCTTCGAGCGGCTCTCGCCCGGTTACATGCTCGAACGACGTTCCGGTGACCTCGGGTCTGCCGCCGTCTCCGACGTGGAGCAGATCGAGCTCTTCTGGGCGGGAACGACGTCCGCGACTTCCCGCAGGAGGACCTGCGCCGCCTCATGACATTGGTGCCGCAGGACACCTTCCTGTTCAACACCAGCCTGCGCGACAACATCCGTCTCGGCCGTGCCGACGCCTCCGACGAAGAGGTCGAGGCCGCCGCGCGGGCCGCCCAGGCCCACCAGTTCATCACGACGCTGCCGGACGGTTATGACATTGTCGCAGGCGAACTCGGCGCGCTCATGTCCGGCGGGCAACGGCAACGGATAGCGATCGCACGAGCCCTGCTGAAGGACGCTCCGATCCTCGTCATGGACGAGGCGGTGTCGAACCTCGACGCCGCCAGCGAGCAGGCAGTCACCCAGGCGATGGACGAAGCCCGGCACGGCCGCACCACCCTGGTCATCGCCCACCGGCTCTCCACCATCCGGACCGCCGACCGGATCGTCGTCATCTCAGGCGGACGCGTGGTCGAGACCGGAACCCACGAGGAGCTTCTCGCCGTCGGCGGCACCTACGTCGACCTGCTCGCCTCACAGCTCGACGGATTCGCCGGGCCAGCCTCCTGACCCATGGTGCAAGCGCTCCGCCAGCGCCCGGCGAGCGGGGCGCTCTCCGGCGGACGAACTCGTTTCTCCTGTTGTAAATGATTATCAATTTCATGTAGAAAGACGAGGTGCCCACATCGAGACATGAGCGAGGGGTTCGGGTACTCGGAGTCCGGCCCTTCGCGCTCACCGCCCTTCGGCATCCCACCGTCTCCACACTCCTGGACGATCACCGAGCTTTGCTAGCCGACCTTCTGGACGGCCTGGGGTCACCGCTGCACGTCGTGCTGCCGGAGATCTTCGAGGAGAACGTCGCCGGACTCCGGCAGGCGTTCGCCGAGGCGGGCGCCGACGCCGACATCTTGTTCGCCAAGAAGGTGAACAAGGCCGACTGCTACGTCTGTGAGACTGTCCTTCGTTGCCCGAGCCGGTCTGACTCTTGCTGCGACTGGCCCGTTGAGTGCCTTGGAATTGATCTGTCGGCTGGCCTGGGTGAGGTGCCGCAGGTGGCGCGTCCGAGCGGGCAGTGATCTCATTGGAGCCTGATGCAGCTGGTCTGGTCACGGTCCTGTCCGCCCGCCCGGGCGCGTGGTGACCACGCACTCTGGGAAGGACATGCAGTCA
>JBQTGW010000145.1:0-3876 GCA_052390495.1 Pseudonocardiales bacterium | reverse complement strand
GGTCGTAGTGCAGTACCCGTACGGCGGCTTCTTCGGCTGCCGCCGCGATCAGGAGGTCGGGGATCTTCACGCCCCGATGGTGACCTCGCTGGACGAGTTGCTCTTGTACCTGTCCGGCGCGCGCTAGTGCTGTTTCGGTGAGGGGGATCTTCGGGAGGGCGGCGAACATGGCTGAGAGACGTCGGTAGTGCTCGGTATGCCGTGCTGAGCGGAGCACTTCGAGCCGCTCGATGTCGCTGTAGCCGACTTCGCTGCGCCGGAGCAGCGTGGTTACCTTGGCGGCGAGGGCAGGTGCCCGGTCCAGCCGGTTCCACACGCTGGTGTCAAGCAGGCAGGTCAGTGCCACGCCGAGTCCCGCTCGGGGTGATCCAGGTCGCCGCTGATCAACAAGGTGAGGCCATCGTCGATGGCGGCGGCGCGTTGCCGCTCGCCCTCATGGTGTCGGATGTACTCCTGCAGCGCCTCGATGACGACCTCCTGCTGGGTTCGGCCGCTGCTGACGTGCACAGCGCGTTGGAGGAGGTCCTCGGGCAGTTCGAATGCTCCGATGGTGGCCATCTGATGCTCCTCACTGATGCGCTAGGTGCTCTGGACAGCGTGCCATGAGCCGTTCGATCTTGTCTGGGCCATTGTGCGGAAGGAGACCCGTGGCACAGATTATCCGGGAGTTGATGTGACGGTCGCCGTGGACACCGGTGACGTGCTCACCGACCGCCTGCCGCCCAAGCTGCACCGCAGCGTTCGCGAGTTCCTGAGCGAACACCGGAACGACGCTTTCGCCTCGTGAGAAGCGGTCCGGCGCACAGAGCCGCCGGGTAAAGTCCCGGCCCAGGAGGTAACCTCGTGGAATTGATCATCGACGTCACGGGAGTCCGGGTGCTCTCCCGCTACATTCTCGAACTCACCTTCGACACGGGCGAGGTCAAGGTTGTCGACTTTGAGTCGCTGCTGAACGGCCCGATCTTCGCCGAGCGGTATCAGCCGGTGGCAGCACTTGAGCTGGTCAGGAGGTCGGTGAAGACTGCTGCGCCCTGGTCGGAAGGTTAGGGTTGACCAGGTATGAGCTGGCATTCCGGTGATGGTTGGGATCGGCTACTATTCCGCAGGTGATTATTCTGGGGCTGCGGTGAGCTTCTCTGTTGACACGCCTGCTGTGGCTGGGTTGCCTGTGTGGCTGGTTCGTATGCAGTAAGAGGCCCGCGCAGCTAAGATGTAAGTTGATGCCGGGACCGGCATCAACTGGACCGGCGAGGGAATTATTAATATTCTCTCCGGTGGGCATCGTAATGTGCAGGATCAGATCCGCGGGTTCCTTGGGGCGTTCGACGCGGGTGTCGTTGGACCGGCCGGGGCGGCGGTGCGGGCGTCGATCGGCCATTGCAACCGTGCCGGCTGGTCCAATGCCGGGGCGCTGGACGGCATCTATCTGGGGGTGAACCTGGCGGAGGCTAAGCAGGGCATGGTGCCGCTGCTTCCCGGGGTGGGGCATTTCGCTGGTACTGCGGAACCGCACGAGTGGCTCAAGCGCCTGCCGGACTGCAACACCGCCTACCCCCACGAGCCCCGGTGGTAGGACATCGTCAGCCCGGGTGCCCTGCTGGGGGACGCGATCTGGACGGTGACCGGTGTGGCGGCCTCGCTGGGTATCTGCGATCGCGCCTGCGACCCGTATGAGGTGATCCTCAAACCGTTGATCGGGGACTGGGTGGGGGTGCGTGCCTGCGCCGACGTGTTCCGCAACCTCGCCGACGCGGTACGGGACATGGGTACCAACGCACTCTGGGGGTCGCTGTCGGCTGAGACGGTGTGGACGGGGCAGGCGGCATCGGGCTGTGTTGCGTACCTGGTCGCCGTGTCGAAGGCTCTGTTCAACGCGTAATCACCGCTGCGTGACATCGCGCAGGAGTACGAGTCCGCTGCGAATAGCGTGAACGAGTTCCGTAACACGATCGCGGCGTTGCTCAACGATATCGCCGACGCTGCGGTTATGGTGGCAGCCAGTGCTGGTGTTGCTGGTCTCGCGGGCTCGACGGGCGTCGGGTTGCCGATCGCATTGATTATCGGTGCGTTCACGCTCACCCGGATCTATAAGGTGGTGCACGGCATTTACACGATTATCGGCACCCTCGCTCGGCTGGACGCGCTGGCCTACGCTACGAGTAGCGCGCAGAACAGCTTCGGGCAGATCGACTCGGGCAGCCCGCTGCCCACGCTGCCCGCTTTGGTGCCACCGCTGCCCAGCTGACCATGCCTCCCGAGGAGGGACAATCCCATGGCCGTGGTGCTACTCGCCGCCGGTTTGGTGTACTCGCGTCGATGGCGTGCCTGAGTACCGCACATCACGTCCGTAGACCGGCAGAGGAGGACCCGTGCCCACCCCTGATGACGATGTCACCTACTCCGGCATTCTGGCCCGCATCGAGAACTCACCCCACGCCGAGCTGCTGCACGACGAGCAGGCCTTGGAGCGCACCCTGATCGAGCTGATGGCCGGGAGTGAGCACCCGGTACTGGCCGAGATGGGCCGGGAGCTGCAGCAAGGGCCACACCTCCTGGCAAGATCTCGGCACGATCGAGGCGTACCGGGAGGTACTCGACGCCGGCTTCATGACCATGCAGAACATCGACCTCACCGAAGTCGCCGCCGCCCTCGACGCCGAGAACACTGCGTCCCCACCCGCTGCGCCCCGGCACTCCCCATGAGAACGAGGAGCCCGGGGAACTCTTCCGCGGCCTCGAGTACGAGAACCAGCGCTGGTGGGGACAGTCCCCGCAGCCGTGAAACGACGACTCGCGTGTGCGCTCGACGCGTGGCCGCACTCTGACGGAGAGTTAAATGCCCGATACCCGCATCCTCACCCACGTGGACACCCTGCGGCTGCCGGTGACGCAGCCGTTCCACTTCCGCTACACGCTTTGGAAGCCGTCGCATTTCGCCACCGGGTTGGAACAGCACAGCCAACGCGGAGTTGGCGCACGTTCCGCGTCGGCGAACTGGTGTGCGGTGTGGTGTTGAGTATGGACGGCGGCGACACGGTGCACGCCGTGCGGCTCAAGGCGTTCTTCACGCCAGAGGAGATTGCAGGTGTGGACGAGGCCACCTTCCGGGAGCGTGACCGGCTCGGCTATCGTGCCACGTACCTCGGCCGCTTCGCCGAGTTCTTCACGACGCACGACCCCAACGAGGTAGACCACGTCGGCAAGGCCGAGCTGATCCGAGTTCCAGACGATCAAAGGTGTGGGACCTTACACAGCGGCAGGGCCAAGTCAAGATCGCTTAAGGTGCTGAGCTCGTGACCCAGGTGACACGCCACGAACGAGGTGGCACCTGAACGCCCCGCTCAGCACAGCCCTCGCCGAATCTCAGTCCGGGGTCGGGCTGGAGCCCCATTCGGAGCCGAATCGCGATTTTCAGTACCCCGCAGGCGCCATTCGGAGCCGAATGGCTGTCCGGAGGCGGGCTGGACAGCGATTCGGAGCCGAATCGCGGTTTCGGGCACCCTGTTGGGTGCCATTCGGAGCCGAATCGCGGTCCACGGGGCCACGCGTCGAGCAGGGCAACGATTACCTGTCGGGGGGCGGACCAGGAGGGGCCGAGGGAGTGTCAGTCACTACTCAGCGTCGCTCCAAGTTAACGTTGAGCCATGATGATGTGGCCCTGTGCCTGAGCCGAGTTCACATAGCGGCGCCCCGGGCCGCTTGCAGGCAGAGGCAGCATCGGGGCGTATGGGGTAGAGCATAGCCCGCCTTGGGTGACGGTCCTGTCGATGACCTCGGCCCAGCAGCCGCCGTGAGCGTGCATCGGCCAGGTGTCTGTGCCGTTGCGTCGGCTGCGGGACGGTGCGCTCAGGATGGGTTCGAGAATGCCGAGTGATC
>JBQTGW010000144.1:0-2628 GCA_052390495.1 Pseudonocardiales bacterium | reverse complement strand
GGCTGGGCCAGGCTGATCAGGCAGCGGCCCACATAGAGCAGGGTCTCGCCCTGTTCGACACACCCTTTGACCGTGACCGGCAGCACTATGTGACCTACGTGGCCATCGCGTTGGCCCGCCCTGGCCGTCAGCGCGATATCGAGGCCGCCGCCAGCAAGGGCATGGAGGCCATCCACCTAGCCCAGAGCCTCTCCTCCACCCGCAGCGTCGACCTTATCCGCGACCTCGCCCGGCAACTGAAACCCCACACCACGCTACCGGCAGTGCGGGAGTTCCTGGAGCAGGCACGATGGATTGCTGGAGGACAACAATAGCTGACTTGCTTGTTTGGTTGCTTGCATTGATGGGCCCCACGTTTTCCGGACAACTATTTCATGCTGTTTTCTGCCCTTGGTGTCAAGTGCTGAGTGAACCACCAGGGTCCGACGGTCCATCAGACCCGGGGCGGTTCAGTCGTGGTTTCGCCGTGATCTCATCACGGACCCGGACATAGCCGTACTCGCGTACTTCTGGGATTACCTCGACCCCGGGTAGCTCGCGGATCACCAGCAGCTTGCGCGAGTCAGGCTGGTAGGCGACCTCTACATCGACCGGAAGATCCTCCGGCAGCGGCGACTTCTCGATGAGCAGTTCGAAGTAGTCCTCGACCGACTCCGGTGAGCCCGCCGTGACTCCTTGTTCCAGTTGGTCGACCTGCGCGTTGTACTGCTCGACCTGCTGGCGCCGCGATCCCTCGCCCTCGGCGTGCCGGGACTCGGCGTCCGCCAGCGCCGCCATACGGTCCCGTTCCCGTGCCTGGTAGAGCGCCACTTCCTGCTCGAACCGCGACCGTGCCTGCGCAGTCGCTCGTTCATGACCACTCTTGAACAGCCGTCCGATCCCCGTCGCGGGTGGCGGGGCGAAGCTCTCCCATCCTGAATCGCGCTGGTCAGCTCCGCGACATCGGTCTGTTGCTGCTGGCTGTGCCGCTCCCGCCGCTCACGCGCCGCTTGGGTGTCCGCCCGCTGCTGCGCTCGTTCGGCATGCTCCTGCTCCCGCGCAGCTTGCGTCGCCAACCGCTGCTGCTCAGCCTGAAAGCGCCGCTGTTCGCGGTCCTGCAGCAACCGCTGATGCTGTAGCTCGGCGAAGAAACCGCGCTTCCGTCCCGCCATGGTCGACCCCAGAATTCTGGTGCACTCCGCGTCCAGTCTGGGTCAGTAGTCGAACGATCGTTTGGGGCGCGAGGACGAGCCTGCGGGCGCCGCCGGCTGGTACGCCGCGACCGTCGAGGCGCTGCAAGAAGTCGCTCAGGTGCGGAAAAACGGGAGTGTTCGGTGCGGGAAATGTGTACTGCCAAGCGTGGGAAATGTGTAGTCTCGCTCCGTGTCTGCCGCTGAGTACCTCCCTCGTCTTGCTGATCCGCAGCTGGTCGCGCTGCTCAGGGACCTTCCGGCGGTCATGGTGACTGGTCCGCGGGCCGCCGGGAAGACGACCTCGGCGCGCCGCCTGGCTGCCGACATTCTGCGGTTGGACGACCCGGCCGTCGCCGCAGTGGTGGCCGCGAACCCGGACGCGGCGTTGCGCCGGGCCCGCGAACCAGTGCTCTTGGACGAGTGGCAGGAAGTGCCCGAAGTTCTTGGCGCGGTGAAACGGGCCGTCGACGACGACCCGCGGCCAGGGCGGTACCTGCTCACCGGCAGCGTCGAAGCTGAACTGACGCAGCGGGTTTCCTGAGCCGGCTCTGCGGTTGCGGTCGGTCGCCCGGGACGCGTGGCTGGATGCTTACCTCGACCATGTCGTCTTCCGGGACGTGCGGGCGGCCGGGCAGGTTCGCGACCCGGTGCGGCTGCGGCGATACCTGGAAGTGCTGGGGTTGTCCACAGCAGGGCTGCCTACCGAGGCCACGTTGTACCAGGCTGCCGGTATCGACCGGCGCACCGCTGAGGCCTACGATCGGCTGCTCGAAAGCCTGTACCTGCTTGATCGACTGCCCGCATGGTCGTCGAACCGGCTCACCCGGCTGGTGAAGCGGCCGAAGCGGTACCTGACCGATCCCGCCCTAGCGGTGAGCGCCGCCCGGATTGACGCGGCCGCCGTGCTGCGCGACGGTGACCTGCTCGGCCGGGTTCTCGACACCTTCGTCACCGCCCAGCTGCGCCCGGAGATCGCCTTGCGGCGTCCTCGGGCCAGGCTGCATCACCTGCGCACGGAATCGGGCCGCCAGGAAGTGGATCTGGTTGTCGACCTCGGTGGTGGGCGGGTCGTCGGGATCGAGATCAAGGCCGCTTCCGCGCCGGGTATCCGGGACGCGCAGCATCTCTTCTGGCTGGCCGAACAGCTCGGTGAGCGTTTCGTGCGGGGAATCGTGTTCCACACCGGGCCGCAGCCATTCGAACTCGGCGACCGGATCTGGGCGTTGCCGATGTGCACTCTGTGGTCGACAGCACCTGCCGCTGGGAACGACGCCAGCGTCGTGGTGCGTTCGTAGGAGGAGATCATCACCAAGGTAAGGAGTCATCTCGGGCTTGCCGACGTGCGCCGCTCACCCCTCGGCGGGTCTGGCCTGGCATCCCGCACGGGTGTCACATCCGATTCGTGGCCGGTGTCTCCATGTCGAAGCCAAGAGAAACTCTGGAGGAGACATGGCCA
>JBQTGW010000143.1:0-6967 GCA_052390495.1 Pseudonocardiales bacterium | reverse complement strand
CGCTGCTTGGCACGCAGCGGAGCCGTTCGATGCGTGGTGGGGTCAACACCCGCAGTACCACCGTGTCGCCTGATCCACACTGTGGCAGTGACGGGACCTGACAACGACGACCGGGACGAGCTGTCCCGGTCGCTGTACCTGGCCCGCCGTGGCGCCGGTCTCGGTCAGGTCGAAGCGGCCAAGCGAGCGGGGACCAGCCAGAACAAGGTCTCCCGGGTGGAGAACGGCAAGGGCCTGCTCACCCTTGCTGAGGCTGAGGCGCTGCTCACGGTATACAGCGTCTACGGGGACGAGCGACGCCGCATTATGACGTTGGTCGAGGCGGCTCAGGCGGGTCACCTCGACGCCAGGGTGATCCTGCAACGAGGTGCTCACCACTTCCAGGAACGTGTCCGGCAACTCGATGAGCAATCCCGGCTGGTGCGCAGCTTCGCGCCCACTGTGGTACTCGGGATTCTGCAGACCCGCGCCTACGCCCACGTGGTGTTCACCCAGCGGATGACCGAGGAACAGGCGGCACCGTCCGTCACGGCCCGGGTGGCACGGCACCGCATGCTGGACGACTCGAGCCGACAGTGGGTGCTCCTCCAAACCGAGGGCGCGCTGCGCTGGAACCTCGGCGGCTCGGCCCTGATGGTCGAGCAGATCGAAGAAATCACCGTCGCGATCGACCGGCCGAACGTGCGGTTGGGGATCATCCCGTGGCGCGGCGTACCCGACTACGAGGCACTGTTCGACCAGTTGGCACGCCTGGCAGTGTTCGACGATGAAGCCCGCACGATGCTGGGCCGGATCACCGACGACTACCGCACACTCTGACCTTCCCTAATTGAAACGGAGGAAGGCATTAGGGGAGCTTGCAGCGTGGCAGCGCCCTCAACGCAGCGGGCGGCCGTTGAGGCGGTGAGCGAACGGCCCCCGGGAACGGCGCTGCAACCATCCTCGGCCCTGCTGCAACGCTCGGCTCGTTCTCGTCGGGCCGTTACGGGCTGCCAAGTAATCGCCGACCCGACCGAGCAGCCAGCTCAGCACCGGCGCGCCGACCGCAAAGAACAGCCACATCCGCAATCGTCGGGTGAGGAACACCCACACGATGACCACCCTTCTCCCGCTATGAGCCGTATCGACGCGGTCCTGCTGCGCCGGTTGCCACCGACGGCCCCAGCTCATCGAACCAGACAGGAGACAGCCTAATCCGGCGACAGCGCAACCCGCTTGGGGCCGCTGGTGAACCGCGTCGGTGACCCGTTTTGACCCTGCCCAGCGGCGGCCGGTATCGTCAGCCGCTGTTATGCGGGACGTGCGCGGCTCTTGCTGCGCCGTCGCCCCCACGGGCGCGGACCGCACCGGCACCCGATGATTCCGGCCCCCAAGGGCCGGACCCTTACCGGCCCTTGGGGCAGGACGACGACGAGGTAGATCCGTGCGCACGTACAGCCCCAAGCCCGGCGAGGTCGCTCGCGCCTGGCACGTCATCGACGCCACGGACGTGGTGCTCGGCCGCCTCGCCAGCCAGACCGCCATGCTGTTGCGTGGCAAGCACAAGCCCACCTTCGCCCCGCACGTCGACACCGGCGACTTCGTCGTGATCGTCAACGCGGGTAAGGTGTCGCTGTCGGGCAACAAGGGCGACCGCAACTTCGTCTACCGGCACAGCGGCCACCCCGGTGGGCTCAAGCAGCGCTCGTTCACCGAGATGCTCGCCACCCAGCCGGAGCGGTTGGTGGAGCGCGCCGTCAAGGGCATGCTTCCGAAGAACAAGTTGGGCCGCGCGATGGCCCGCAAGCTGAAGGTCTATGCGGCCCCGGAGCACCCCCACTCCGCCCAGCGCCCGCAGCCGTTCCAGATCACCCAGGTACCCCAGTGACCAGCGCAGAAACCACCCCTAGTGAGGACCCGAGAGACGCCGTGACCACCCCGCAGACCCCGCAGGATGAGCCTGAGCAGTCCGCCGATGTCACACCCGAGTCGGCTGTTGCACCCGAACCGGTTGTCACACCTGAACCGGCTGTGGTGCCCATGCCGGTGATCAGTGACCGGACCGTGCAGACCGTCGGCCGCCGCAAGGAGGCCATCGTGCGGGTGCGGCTGGTGCCGGGTACAGGTGTCTTCACGCTCAACGGCAAGAGTCTGGAGCAGTACTTCCCGAACAAGCTGCATCAGCAGCTGGTGCGGGAACCGCTGGTCCTGACGGCCAAGCCCGAGTCATACGACGTGATCGGCAATCTCTCCGGTGGGGGCACCTCTGGGCAGGCCGGTGCGTTGCGCTTGGGCATCGCCCGTGCCCTGATCGAGCTGGACCCCGACGACCGCCCCGCGCTGAAGAGGGCGGGCTTCCTCACCCGTGACTCCCGGATGACGGAGCGCAAGAAGTACGGTCTGAAGAAGGCGCGCAAGGCACCCCAGTACAGCAAGCGCTAAACCGCGCGATGGCTCGTCTTTTCGGCACCGACGGGGTGCGTGGCCTAGCCAATTCCGACCTCACCCCAGAGCTGGCGCTGGCGTTGTCCGGTGCCGCTGCCCAAGTGCTCGCCGAGCACGACCTTGGGCATCGTCCAGTCGCCGTGGTGGGCCGCGATCCGCGAGCCAGCGGTGAGATGCTCGAGGCGGCTGTCACCGCGGGTCTGACCTCGGCGGGCGCCGATGTGTTGCGGGTCGGCGTGTTGCCCACCCCGGCGGTCGCCCACCTGGTGGCCGCGCTCTCAGCCGACCTCGGCGTGATGATCTCCGCATCGCACAACCCGATGCCGGACAACGGCATCAAGCTGTTCGCCACCGGTGGGCACAAGCTGCCCGACTCGGTAGAGGACGAGATCAGCGCCCGGATCGGTGTCGTACGCAGGCGTCCCACCGGCGCTCGGATCGGCCGGGTGCGGGACGTGCCGGAAGCGGCTGGACGCTACCTGGACCACCTGCTGCTGGCGACTCCGCACCCGTTGGGCGGGATCCGGATGGTGGTCGACTGCGCGCACGGCGCGGCGTCTGCCCTCGCCCCGGAGGCGTACCGAAGGGCCGGCGCCGACGTGGTGGCACTGCACGCGGAGCCCGATGGTCTCAACATCAACGACGGCTGCGGTTCCACCCATCTGGACCAGCTGCGAAAGGCGGTCCTGGACCACGGCGCCGACCTGGGCGTCGCGCATGACGGTGACGCAGACCGCTGCCTCGCCGTGGACGGCGCAGGCGACGTGGTGGACGGCGACCAGATCATGGCGGTACTCGCGCTAGCTATGCAAGAGGCCGGTGAGCTGGCCGCGGACACCCTGGTGACCACCGTGATGAGCAACCTGGGTCTGCACCTGGCGATGCGTGAGCACGGAGTAGTGGTGCACACCACCGCGGTGGGGGACCGGTATGTGCTCGAGGCACTGTGGGCGGGCGGGTTCTCCCTCGGCGGCGAGCAGTCCGGGCACGTGGTGCTGCCCGCGTGCGCCACCACGGGTGACGGCCTGCTCACCGCGCTGCGACTGATGGCCCGGATGGCGAGCACCGGACGGAGCCTGGCCGACCTGGCCGGCATCGTGACTCGGCTGCCACAGGTCTTGGTGAACGTCCCGGTAGCGGACAAGTCAGCCGTCGCGGCGGCACCCGCAGTGGCGCAGGCTATCGCCGCTGCCGAGGCCGAGCTGGGCGAGAGCGGTCGGGTACTGCTCCGTCCCTCAGGCACCGAACAGCTGGTGCGGGTGATGGTCGAGGCCCCCACCCAGACCGCTGCCGACAGCATCGCTGGGCGCATTGCTGCAATCATCGCCACCGTGAGCTGATGACTCTCGAACGATATCGGTGGAGAGGTCGAAGGAGCCTGGTGCTACGCCCGTCATCGTCGCGACGAGATCTCGTGCCATCGGGTCGACCTCGCGCAGTGTGCGAGCCTGAGTCCACCGATCCAGCTCGACCACGTTGACCAGCCAGTACCGATCGTCGCGTTCCACACGGACGTGGTAAACGATCACTGCCACCACCTCTTCCCCAATTTGCCCAACACCTAGGTTGCAAGATCAGTGCCGTGGAATGGAACTTCTCCACGATCACCGAGAAACTCGGCCTGTACCACGCAGCCGACCATGATCGCCGTCACATCAATCTCCGGGTGCTGGCCACACTGACCTTTCTCCGCAGCACAGACCGATCCAGAACGGTAGAGCCCTAGGAGGCGAAGTCCAGTGTTGCGCCGGGTAAGTCAGTGCCGAGTAGGTCATCGTGCTCGTTGGCCCCGGTGAGATGGCGCAGCAGGAATGCGGTGACCAGGGCGCGGGTGATTCGCCGGGTGGCGTGATCCGGGCGGCCGTCGAGCAGGAGATCCGGCCAGTGCTTGCCGCTCAGGAAGCCGAGGTGGCTCGCCTTGGGCAGCGTGCGCAGCTGCACCGGACCGGCCCACGCCTTGGCGACCGGCTCGGCGTGCCCGATTGGGGGCGCGACCCGGTCTTTGCCCCCCGCCAGGTGCAAGCCCGGCATCGTGGCCCGAGTGGCGGCGTCCATCGCGGAGGGCAGGGTCTGTGCCAGTGCCAGCGTGGCGACCGCCTTACAGCGCTCATCGTCGGTCGCGGCCAGCACCGCGGCGCCCCCGCCCATCCCGTGTCCCACCATGCCCAGCCGTCCCGCGTCGACGCTGAGCTGGCCCTCGCCCAGTCGTACCCTCACGCAGAGGTCCAGCACGGTGCGCAGGTCGGTGGCGAACTGGCGGTGCGAGGGCAGCACGCCGCGCTGGGTAGCAGGCGCCGCCGTGACCACCCCCCACGAGGCGAGATGCCACAGCAGCTCCTCGTAGCGCCACGTCGGCTGCAGCCAGCCGTGCCCGAACGCGACCGCAGGCAGGCCGAGCCCGGACTCCGGGGTGAACACCACACCGGGCATGCCGATCAGGGCGAGATCACCACGCAGCACCCGGTGTGGCCCTGGCCTGGACAGTTCCTGATGCGAGCGCGGGTGCGAGCTGCTGACTGCCTTCTTGCCCATGCGCGTCATAACACCGGACGCTAGCGGACTCGTCCATCCCGCGGCTGAGAGGAACGCGGCCACGCTCGGATACGGTGACAGCCATGTGCGGAATTGTGGGCTACGTGGGGCACCGGCAGGCCCTTGATGTGGTCTTGCAGGGCTTGGGCAGGTTGGAGTACCGGGGATACGACTCGGCGGGTGTTGCGGTGTTGGACGGCGCAGGCGTGTTGTCCGTGCTGCGTAAGGCCGGGGCGCTGGCCAACCTGATCGGCGAGCTCAACGCCACCGGGCGCGCCGCATTCGCAGGCAACGCCGGGATGGGGCACACCCGCTGGGCCACCCACGGCGCGCCGACCGACCGCAATGCGCACCCGCACTCCGACACCGCAGGCAAGCTCGCCGTGGTGCACAACGGGATCATCGAGAACTTCGCCCAGCTGCGGGCCGAACTGGAGTCCGGTGGGGTAGAGCTGTCCAGCGACACCGACACCGAGACTGCCGCGCATCTGATCGCCGCCGAGTACACGCGCTGTGGTGATCTGCCTGCCGCGGTGCGCTCCGTGTGCACGCGGCTACACGGGGCGTTCACCCTCGTCGTCACCCACGCCGGCGAACCCGATCTGATCGTCGCGGCCCGGCGTTCTTCGCCACTGGTGGTGGGGGTGGGAAAAGGCGAGCACTTCGTCGCCTCCGATGTTGCGGCGTTCATCGAACATACCCGCGACGCCGTCGAACTCGGTCAGGACCAGGTCGTGACGATCACCCGCGACGGCTACGAGATCACAGATTTCCACGGCGCTCCTATGCACGGCACACCCTTTCACGTCGGCTGGGACCTCTCGGCGGCGGAGAAGGGCGGTCACGACTACTTCATGCTCAAGGAGATCCAGGAACAACCAAGTGCAATCGGCGATACGTTGCGCGGGCACTTCGTCGAAGGCCGGATCGTGCTGGACGAGCAGCGAATGGACACCCAGGAGCTGCGTGACGTCGACAAGGTCTTCGTGGTCGCCTGCGGGACCGCTTACCACTCCGGAATGGTCGCCAAGTACGCCATCGAGCACTGGTGCCGTCTGCCGGTGGAAGTCGAGCTCGCCAGTGAGTTTCGGTACCGCGATCCGGTGTTGGACCGCTCCACCCTGGTCGTCGCGATCTCGCAGTCCGGCGAGACCATGGACACCTTGGAGGCAGTGCGGCACGCGCGGGAGCAGAAAGCCCGAGTGCTGGCGATTTGCAACACCAATGGGGCGCAGATCCCCCGGGAGTCTGACGCGGTGCTCTACACCCACGCGGGGCCGGAGATCGGGGTGGCCGCCACCAAGACGTTCCTCGCCCAGATCGTGGCCAACTTCCTGGTCGGCCTGGCGCTGGCGCAGGCTCGCGGCACCAAGTACTCCGACGAGGTCGCCCGCGAGTTCGCCGAGCTGGAGGCCATGCCTGCGGCGGTGCAGCAGGTGCTGAGCACCGTTGACGAGGTGCGCGCGCTGGCCGGTGAGCTCGCCGACTCCAAGGCCGTGCTGTTCCTCGGCCGCCATGTCGGCTTCCCGGTGGCCCTGGAGGGTGCGCTCAAGCTGAAGGAACTCGCCTACATGCATGCTGAGGGATTCGCGGCGGGTGAGCTCAAGCACGGCCCGATCGCGCTGCTGGAGGAGGGCCTGCCGGTGGTCGTGGTGATGCCCTCGCCCAAGGGGCGGGCAGTACTGCACGCCAAGCTGCTGTCCAACATCCAGGAGATTCGGGCCCGTGGCGCGCGCACTATCGTCGTCGCCGAGGAGGGCGACGACACCGTGCGCCCGTACGCGAACCACGTACTGGAGGTACCTGCGGTGCCGACCCTGCTTCAGCCGCTGGTGTCAACTGTGCCTCTGCAGGTGCTTGCTGCTGAGATCGCCCGCAAGCGTGGGTACGACGTGGATCGGCCGCGGAATTTGGCTAAGTCGGTTACGGTCGAGTGATGGCCTTCGGCCCTGTGAGTGGCGGGGGGTGGGGGGGGGGGGGCGTCGGGGCCCGGGGGGGGGGGGGGCGCCCC
>JBQTGW010000142.1:0-21852 GCA_052390495.1 Pseudonocardiales bacterium | reverse complement strand
GTGCGCTTCGTCGAGCGCCTCGGCGAAGCGCTGAAGCACGTACTCCAGTGACTGGTGATCCCCAGCGGCCACCTCAGCGTCAAGCTCCGAGATCCGCTTCGCCTCGGGCAGATCACCCAGCATCGCCTGGGTTTTGAGGGCGTTGATCTGTCTTAAGCTGTTTGTCCAGTTGATCCCGGATCTCCCCGATGGACATGATCATTTCGCGGGCTGAGTTTGTGTCGATGGAGAACTTGCCCTGTTGGGCTGCTCCGACGAACGTGCCGAATCCGCCAGTCATCCACGCTCACCCCACGCGTTGGTCGTGTGCGGCCGTGCTCGCAGCGTCACGACCGGGGGTCATCATGGCAGACGAGTCGATCAGGCGCCCTGGCCGGACTTCCGCAGATGATGGGCATACGATCACGTGGCATATCCAGACCTTCCAGCTCCTATCGGGGTCGGCGGTGTCGGTGGTCGCCGAGGATGTGGGCGAGGGTATAAGCGGAGCTGGTCTCGAGTTTGTGGCGATGGGCGTCGTAGCGGTCTCGGGTGGTGCGGATGTCCGCGTGGCCGAGCAGGTCCTGCACCTTCTGCACGGGGACGTCGTGGGCGAGCAGGAGGGTTCCGGCGGTGCGCCGCGCGGTGTGTGGGGTGATGGTATCGGCGGCGGTGATTCCCGCCTGGTGGGCCAGGGTCCGCAGGGTGTTCCACACATCGCGCTGGACCAGCGCCTGCCCACCGGGCAGATCGGCGCGGAAGCGATGCGGCGTGGTGACCAGTATGGGCCCGTCCAGCTGGTTGACGGAGACGTGTTCCCGGGAGGCGCGCAGTTGGAGGTAGCGGCGTAGCGGTTCCAGAACGGCGGGCACGAGCGGGACGAAGTCTCGGGTGCCGCCTTTTTTCTGGTACCGCAGGATCGTGTGACCGGCGTCGTGGTCGAGGTCTCTGACGGTTGCGGTGGTGACGGCGGAGACTCGTAGCCCGGTGTAGAACAGCAGGCTGATCAGGGCGGCGTCGCGCCAGGACACTTCACTGTCGTTGGCATGCGCACGAGCTTCGGCGTGGTTGAGCAGTGCCGCCACGGAATCTTCGTCCAACGCGGGTTGCGGTCCGGTGGCGTTCGCTTTGGGGCGTTGGACCGCGGCCATGGGGTTGCTGGTGGTGACGTCGTTGGACTGCAGGTAGCGGTACCAGCTGGAGATCGCGGCGAGCTTGCGGGCGATGCTGCTGGGCGCGGCCTTGCGGACTGCGCCGCCCCGGCCGGTCACGGTGATGGTGGCTTTCCAGGCGTCCACGTCGGCTCGGCGAGCAACCGTCGGATCCAGCCCGGTGCGCGCACACCATGCCAGCCACGCGGCCAGGTCGGCGTAGTAGGCGCGGCGGGTGTGCTCGCTCTTTGTCGGCCTCCAGCCACAGCACCGTCAGGTTCCGCACGTGGTACCGGTCGGCCGGATCGGTGGGCGGCAACGCAGGCAGCAACGCGACCGCGGCGCTGACCTCGTCCCGCAGGGCCTGGGCCGGGTCGGCCCCCCAGTTCTGGGCGGGCTCGACCGCGCTGTCCGCAGTACCGCCGGGGTTGGTTCGAGCGGCCCAGCCGAGGATCTCCGATGGTTCCGTCATAAGAGACATTATCAAGGTGCTAAATCACAAAATAGTAACGACATTAGCGTTAGGTGAAACATGGTTTCACCTGCGCAGTACGTGTTAAGTTGCCAAGATGGAAGAGGTACTGTCGGCTGTGGAGACGCCCTCGGACGCCGACGAGGTCGGTGCGGTGTGCGGGCTGGAAGGGTGCGGTAACCCGCTGCCGCCACCGGCTATCGACGAACAGGGTCGCCGCAAAGGTGGTCGGCCCTCGCGTTACTGCAGCAAGGTCCACACCGACGCGGCGTCGCGGGCGCGCCGGGTACGCGACACCGCAGCCGTGTCCGACCCGTTGAGCGAGGTTCGTTCGATCGGTGCGACGCTTCTGCCGAGCGTGCGTGAGCTGATGAACTCGCTCACCGCGCTCGATCAGCGGTTCACCGAGGCCGAGCAGCAGGCTTTCGCGCAGGTCGCGAATGCCGAGGCCGAAGCCGGCCAGGCACGAGTGGACGCCGCCGATGCGGTGACCCGGGCCGAGCAGGCGGAGCGGGCGCGCCGGGAAGCCCTCGCCCAGGCCCGGGATTACCAGCTGGAGCGTGAGCGGGTGCTCAAAGACGCCGACCGGATCAGGCGCGACGCCGAAGAGACCCGCTCACATGCCTGGGACACGGTGTCCGTGCATGACCGCGCCCGGGGTCAGGCCGAAGCCGCGCACGCCGCCGTCACCGCTGAACGGGACAGGCTCGCCACCGAGCTACGGGCCACCCATGCCCAGCTGGAGCACGATCGCGCCGAACAAGCGAGGCTGACCAGCGCGTTCACGGCGGCACAGGCCCACCTCGCCGACGCCGCCCGCGAGCTGGACCGACTGCGCGAGGAGTCGGCCCAGGTTCGCAGGCAGCTCGGCACGCTGAAAGATCAGTTGCGTACCGAGCAGGAGCAGCGACACCGCAGTCAGGCGCAAGCCCGGGAGTTGGAGATCGAGTTGCGCAGTACCCGCGACCGGTTGACCGAAGCGAATGCCCGCGTGGACACCCTGATCGAGGCGGGCATCGCCGCAGCACCAGAGCCTGCCCAGCCCACCACGTCACCACCGCCGGTCAGACCCTCATCACGGCACCCGATCTGGCTGGGGCTACCCGCCCCAGGCCCCGCCGCAGCCAGGACCTGATCACGCTTCGGTCTTGTCTTCTTGGGGGACCGCCGGGATACGGGAGAAACCTGCCAAGTGGCCGGGTAGTGCCTGGTAGAGGGTGTTAGAGATCGTTAGAGAGCCCGTGTGGCGTGGGTGCGGCGGGTGTTGGTTAGGGTGCGCTGGGTTACGTCCGTTGGCTGGGCCTGGGGTGCTGCTGGGTGGCTTCGATCGATCGGACCGCCTATCCGCGGTTCAAGCGGGTGGTGTCGGTTCGTGAGCTGGCGGAGGCGTTCACGCCGGTCGCCGACGAGGTTGAGTGGGCTCGGGGGCGGAGTCAGGGCGAGCCGAACTTCCTGGCGTTGGTGGTGCTGCTGAAGTGCTACCAGCGGCTGGGGTACTTCCCGAAACTGGCTGACGTGCCGGTGGTGGTGGTTAGTCATGTCCGGACCGCGCTGGGTCTGGCCGACGACGTCGCGGCGGTGCACGAGTCGGATCGGACGTTGTGGCGCCATCGTGACTACGTCCGTGACCGGCTGAACGTGGTCTACAGGCCCGCCGAGGCGCGGGCGATCGCGGAGAAGGCGATCCGCAAGGCGGTCACCACGAAGGACAATCCGGCCGACCTGATCAACGTCGCGTTGGAGGAGCTGGTCCGGGCTCGGCGTGAGCTGCCGGGGTTCACCACGCTGGACAAGATGGTCTCGGCGATCCGCACCGAGACGAACACGCAGCTGTTCGGGTTGGTCGCGACGCGCCTGGATGCGGCGGACCGGCGGCGGCTTGCGCGTCTGCTGTGGGTGGACCCGACGTCCAAACGCAGCGATTTCGACCGGCTCAAGACGCCGGCGAAGGCGGCGTCGCTGGGGAAGTTCAAACTGCGCTTGGCCCACCTGCAAGCGCTCGACGAACTTGGTGCGACCGAGCGTTGGCTCGACGGCATCCCCGCGACGAAGATCGCGCATTTCGCCGGCGAGGCGCGGGTGACCGATGTCGGCGACTTGCGGGACATCGGCGAGGGGAAGCGGTGGACGCTGCTGGCGAGCCTGATCCACGAGTGCCGGACCACGGCCCGGGACGAGGTCGCAACGATGGCCGTGGCCAGCGGGCCGATCGGCTTGGACGGACCACCCGGCAGCGCGGCCACCCGTGCGGCGAGTTCCTGCTGCAGCGGGGACACCGTGCTGGCGAAGGTGGTCAGCACCTCGTCGACCACGTCGTCAGCCCGCTCGTCCAGCGCGCCCACTGCGGTGTCGACCGCTGCCGCCAGCATCGCGATCGGGTCGGCGTCGTCCGGCGGCACGGTGGTCACGATCAGCGATGCTAGTTGACCACCAGTGACCTGCGGCACAGCTGGTCGCGGGCGGGCACCGGCGATGCCGGGATGACTTCGTTCGTGACAACTGCGTCGCTCCGGCTGTCGACCGCCGGTGCCCACACTCATCGTCGGTGCCGCGCGTCACGACAGCGACCGCAAGACCGGTGAACCAGACCTCCAGGCCTGCGCGGGTCTGGTCAGTATTTCCAGGTTGTGCCGGTGCCGCGGTACTGCTCGACCGGGATCGGGTCGACCCCGTCGCGCATCCGGTCGGTGTACAGCAGGCCGTGCAGGTGGTCGACCTCGTGACGGACGAGGCGGGCGACGCCGCGCTTGAACACAGTGATCTTGCGGGTGCCGTCGATGGTGGTGTGCTCGACGTGGATGACGTGAGCACAGGGGACCTGGCCGCGGACGTCGAAGAATGACAGACAGCCCTCGTACTGCTCGTCGACCTCGGCGGCGGACTCGATGATGGTCGGGTTGAACAGGGTGATCGCCTCGCCGTCGGGGGTGCGCACGATCGCGGCGGCCCGGTCGATCCCGATCTGGGGTGCGGCGATGCCCATGCCCTTGCCGAACGTGTGCGCCTGGGCGACGCGCTCGGCCGCGGAGTTGAGTTCGGTCACCACGCGGCGGGCGTCCTCGGCCTCGGCGGGCAGGTCGAACCGGCGGGCGACACGGCGCAGCGCGGGGTCGCTGTCCTGCACGATGCCGAGCGCGGCCATGACGTCGCTGGGCGCGGCCGCAGGACCGTCCGGGGCGGCGCGGCCGCGGAAGTCCCATTCGAGCCGGTAGCGGGCGTGCAATGGCGGATCCTCGCAGGACCAGGAGAAGGTGTGCCGGTCGCCGGTGTCGGCGCGGGTGATCGCGGTGGCGAACGGCATGGCCTGCGCGGTCATCGAGGTGTGCAAGCCCCACACCGAGGCCGCGAGGTCGGCGGGGAAGTCCAGGCACACCGACAAGGTGCGGGTGGGCAGCCGCACGGCGCGCTGGAACCAGTTGCCCCAGTGCGTCTCGCTCACGGTGTACTCGTACTCGATCCAGCACGTCTCGCCCGGATACAGCGGGAAGTGCCCGTGCTCGCCGACGAAGAGCAGCCAGACTTCCTTGAACGCGTCGCGGTCGTGGTGGGCGGTCCAGTCCATCGGGTTCGCGCGGCCGCGGCCGTGCCAGGCGTGCAGGTTGATCTCGTCCCAGGTCAGCGGGTTCTCGCTGTAGAGCTGGTTGGATCGTTCCGGGTCACCGGGATGCCGGTCGACGGAGATTCGGATCAGGTAGCGGCTGATCGGCGCGCTGCCGTGGTTGACCAGGCGGCGGCGCTGGGTGAGCCGGTAGACGCCGGCCTCGTAGCGCAGCGTCGCGTCATCGTGGTCGACCAGCAGGCCACCGCTACCGGCCTGGTCGACCACTGGCGGTGCCGGTGGCCGGGTGCGGGCGGGACGGTGGGACTCGAAGTCGCGGAACGCGGTGTGCAGGGCGCCGCCAGCCCGCAGCGCGGCCTCGGCGTGCGCGGCGAACGCCTCGGAGGGCCGCTCGGTACCGGAAAGCACCTTGGACACGTACGAGCGGTCGTAGCCCATGGCCTTGGCCAGGGCGGCGCGGGAGAACCCGCGCACGTCACGCCAGCGTTCGAGCTCGGCGGCGAACACGTTGACCACACCGTCGGAGTCTCCGCCCGCAGTGGCCGACGTGGTGCCGGCCAGCGTGACGGCGGGCTGCTCGGCCGGGGTACCGGGTCCGGTCGTGCCCGTCGTCATCGTCGCCTCCAGCACAAACGAGTTTGGTGGACCGTGAGTGTGCGTGAACGCACCGTGAGTCACGCCTCAGCCTAGAGGCACACCCGGCCGGCGCGGTGTTCTCGATCTCCCAGCACCTGATCACGGGAGACGAGGACGCCATGTATCGCTCGACGTTCCCCACCAGCCCGCACCGCGAGGCCTACCTGCGCACCGGCCGGATGATCTCCGACGGCGAGACCGCGCAGGACATGGTGACCCGCATCGTCACCGCACTCGAACAAGCCGATGCCCGGTTCGACCCGGCCGGAGCCGAGGCCTTCGGCGAGCGGCTCGGCTGGGCGCTGGACACCGAACGGATCGTGTTCTCCACCCCCATCATGACCAACGCCGGCCGTCACACCGACCGGCCGCTGGCCGCGTGCGCGGTCCCGCCGGTCGACCTGCGCGGCGACCTCGCCGAGGTCAAGACGATCGTGGACGGCTACCACCAGGCCGGGATGGGCACCGGGTTCACCCTCGACGGCCTCGACGACCCGGTCGGCGTGCTGCGCTACCTCAACGACATCGCCGTGACCGGCGCGAACTCCGGCGCCGAGGACCGGCCGGTCGGGAACATGGCGATCCTGCCACTGGACCACCCGCGCGCCGAGGAGTTCATCGGCTGCAAGGTCGGCGCCGACACCCGCGGCGAGCAGTGGAAGTTCAACATCTCCCTGCACGTCACCGACGCGCAGATGCGCGCCGCGCTCGCCAGGGCCGGACGGGAACGGGACCTGTTGGTCGCCGCGGCCGAGGCCGCGCACGCCTGCGCCGATCCGGGGCTGCTGTTCGCCGACCGAATGAACGACGGCAACCCCACCCCGCAGGTCGGCGCCTACGTCTCCACCGCCCCGTGCGCGGAGGTCGGCCTGGTGGCCGGGGAGACCTGCCAGTTCGGCTACCTGAACCTGGGCCGCTTCCACACCGGCAGCGGCACCATCCCGGTCGACCTGGACGCGCTGGCCGACACAACCCGCACCCTGGTCCGGGCGCTCGACGACGCGATCGAGGCCAGCCTCGCGCACTACCCCAACCCGCTGTCCGCGCGGGTGATGGGCATCAAACGCAAGATCGGCGTCGGCGTGTGCGGCCTGGCCGACCTGCTGCTGACCGCCGGGCTGCCCTACGACAGCGCCGAGGGAAGGCGGCTGACACAGGAAGTCCTCGCCCTGGTCAACTACACCTCGAAACTCGCCTCCGCCGAACTCGCCCGCGACCGCGGCGCCTGCCCCGCGGTGGGCGGCGGCCGGTCCCGCTACGCGCAGCCCGCGTTCCTACGGCGGTTTGCCGAACTCGGCACTACCACCGTGACCCGCGGCGACTGGAACGCCCTGGCCGCCGAGATCGCCCAGACCGGGCTGCTGCGCAACTCCTCGACGATCGCGGTGCCGCCAACCGGCCGGTCCGCCCCGGTGGTCGGCGCGTCGACCGGGATCGAGCCCCTGTTCAGGCTGTCGGGCGACCAGCCCGGCCACCGACGGGCCGGAGTCGTCGCTGAGCTACAGCAGGCCGGGCGTACCGACGTGCTCGGGTTCGTCGACACCCACGGCCGGCTGCCCGCCGATCCCACCCTGCCCGCCTACCTGCGGGCGGTGCTGGCCACCGCGACGCAGATCAGCCCGGCCGGGCACCTGGCGATGGCCGCCGCCGTGCAGGCCTGCGTCGACGAGGCCGTGTCCAAGACCGTCAACCTGCCCGGCACCGCCCGCGCGATCGACGTCTACGACACCTACGCCACCGCGTTCGAGCTCGGCTGCAAGGGCATTACCGTGTACGTCGACGGATCCCGCAGTGTCCAGCCCCAAGCCCTCGCCACGGCCAGCTGAGGAGACCTTTGTGCCGCACAACGCCGCGCCGCAGTACGTGTTCGACACCAAACACGACCGCTACCCGCTGGCCGTGCACGTCTTCCTCGTCCAGCACGGGAAAATCCTGCTGATGCGCCGCGTCGGCAGCGGCTACGCCGACGGGCAGCTCGGGCTGCCCGCCGGTCACGTCGACCTCGGCGAGACCCCGACCTCCTGCGCCGTGCGCGAAGTCGCCGAGGAACTCGGCATCACCCTCGACCCGGCCGCGCTGCGGCCGGGCGGCACCATGTTCCGCAACTCCCAGGAACCCCGCGTGGACATCTTCTTCACCACCACCTCCTGGGACGGCACGCCGCAGATCCGCGAACCGCACAAGTGCACCGAACTGGTCTGGGCCGACCCCGAGGATCTTCCGGCCGACGCGCTGGACTTCCTCGCTCCGGCGTGGGACGACGCGCAGAACGGGCGCGTCCTGCGGGAGTACGGCTTCACTCCGGTGCCGGCATAAGCCGCCACGATCGAACGCGCGGTCACCCGAGGTGTCGGTAGCGTGACCTTGTTGTCGGCTACCAGGAAAGTGAGCGTGTCGAGCGCTACCAAGCCGCCGTTGACCGTGCGCAACGCCGCGATCGCCACCGCGAGCGTCGAGATCAAGACGCTGACGGTCTCGGGCAAGCAGGTGACCCTGGCGGGTGTTCCGGCAGCTGCTGGAGTTCCCGCTGGTCACCGACGACGGCATCCTGCAGGGCCAGCCATGGGGCATCGTCAACTACCACCCGGACAAGTGCGCCGCCTGGCAGGAGCACTGGCACGTGGTGTGGCAGCAAGGCGAAGACCTGCGGCGCAGCTCGGTGGTGGTCGCGCCGGTGTTCGAGACCTTCTGCCCTGACGAAGGCGACCACTTCATCGCCTCGTGCGTGCACGACCTGATCACCACAGGAACGACCCCGTACTTCGCCGGGAAACCGCCGCTGGAAGGGCTGCTGAGCTACGGCGGTGAGGGCATCAGGATCGACACACGCAAGGGTTTCCGCGCCACGCTCGCGCTGTCCGACGCCGGACGTGCCGCGGTGAACGCGTGGACGCAGCTGCAGAGCCACCGCGCGTCGGCCGAGAAACACGCAGGTGAAGAGCTGCCGGACTGGAAGAAAGGAGACCTGCAGCAGGCCGAGCAGAGGCTGACCGAGGCCCTGATGCCTTTCACCGCGGAGGTCTCCTCGTACGAGGCGACGACCGACAAGCTCTACGAGCGTTACACCGCGGCGGTCAACGCCGAGCGGGAACGTCGCGATCGCCACGCGCAGGTGCGGGTCGATCTGGCGGCGCTGCCTCAGTTGTTCATCGCCGTGTGAACGGTGCTCGCCCCGCCGCACGGAAGCCGCTACGCGGTGAGCGACGATGATCGAGTACCTGGTGCACGGTGCTGCCCGGACCACGGCCTATGTTGAGGTTCATGCCTGACACCGACGACACGAGGCGTGCCCAGGACGCGGCGGCGAACGCGGCACAGGTCCTGACCGGTCTGGCCGAGCTGCTGCGCAGAGATGACCCGCAGATGCCGGATCCGGAACAACGCGCCGGCAAGGCCGCCCTGTTCGACCGCGTAGCAAACGACTTGCTGGCCGCACAAGGCCTGGACAACCAGTGTCTGCAAGCCGCTGACGAGTGGACCGCCAATCTCTCGTTCCTGCTCGGGATTCACCGCCGCCAGCAAGGCTGAGCGGTCGCCGCGTTCAGGACATCTGGTCGCGCAGGGCGCGTTCGAAGCTGCCGTGCTGGACCGCAAGACCAATGGCGTATCGGTCAATCCGGCCGCTACAGTGCCGATCTTTGCGGCGTCGCTGGCCAAGGTACTCGTCGCGGTGGATGTGCTGAGCCGACAGCACTCCGGGCTGGCGGTGTCCGACCGCGACGTCATGCTGATCGGCTAGGCGCTCGGGCCCAGCGACGACGAGGCGATGAACATGTTGTGGACCCGCTTCGACGGGCTTGGGGCGGTCGAGCGGGTGGCGCAGCAGCTGGGGCTGGCCCAGACCCAGCCTCCTGCGAACTCCTCGCGCTGGGGCGAGACACTGACCTCAGCCCACGACACTGTATTGCTGTAGAGACATGTGCTGGACACCATGGCGCCCGAGGACCGGGACCTAATCATGGGCAGTATTGCTACCGCCCCCCCCGATCGCCAGCGACGGATTCGATGTGGTCAACCTGCTCGTCGCCGAGTGGTGGTTGCAGCGCGGGGGGGCGGCCCGTAGCCGTGCGGCGGTACGCGCCGGACGGCTACGGTTCGGTTGCTGGAACAACAGCCCTCGCTATCTGGCGAGCACGGTCCGCAAGGCGTCGTCCACTCCGGCAAGGTCATTGTTGATCGCCCCAACGATCGATCCGATTGGCTCGGTCCTCTCGGTAACTAAGTGGAGGTCGGCGGTGGTTGCGCGGAGCTTGGCGGCGACGCGCCCGAGAACGAGCGCAATACTGATCAGGTAGGCAGCGAGCACCAGGACGGTGAGCGCTGCGCCGATGATCGTGATTACAGCGGCTAGCGGCATGGTAATTCGCTCCTCACAGGATGCGGTCAACCGCCTTCACATAGCGGGTGAGGCCAGCCCCCACCCGTTTCACGGCGTCGCGGGTGGGTATCAGCGCCTTCACATCGTCGACTGCGATGACGATACCCCCGGCCTGATTGTGAATGGTGTCGATGTGCTTCCCTACGTCGAGGACGGACCTCATCAGGCGCTGCAGGAGCACCACCACGACGGGTATGACTACCAGGATGAAGATTGCGTTGCCGATCCACCACAGTTCCATCGTCGCCTCCTTACCTTCGCCTTGTGGGGTCCTGAGCTACTGCGGGTCGCCAGCCAGTTCCGGAGGGCTGGGTCTGCGTCTGCTGCGGGGGCTGGACCTGCTGCCGGGGCTGGGCTTGCTGCGGGGGCTGGGCTTGCGTCTGCTGCGCAGGCAGCGACTCGGCCTTCTCCGCGATCGCTGGCAGCGCGCGGGCGATCGCGTTCAGCTTCCGGTTCAGGATCGCGGCCCCGGCGCCAACCAGACACACGTCCCCTTGGATCGTCCTGATGACTCCCCCCATGGTCCCCCCACTCACCTGTCCGAGGGTGTTGGCGACGGAGCGCAACCGGCGAGTGATCAATATAACGAACAGCGCCAGCACGATCACCAGGGCCACGATCTCGACGACGGTGAGGGTCACGAGCAGTTCCGTGCTCATCGCGCCCCCACCCCCAGAAGTCGAGCGTGGCGGCCCGCCTCGTCCACGACCTCATCCAGACTGTCTGCGACGGCGAGTGCGATCTTGATGTTGGCCGTGTTGCCGGCAACCCCCTGCGCCACGCCCCCCAGCCGCTGCACGCTGGCTTCGATGGAGCCGACGAGGTAGAGGAGCAGACTGAGAAGCGCGATCACGGCAACTATCACGATCGCCCCGACAACCAGCGTAACCTGCCAGAACGCGATCTCTTCGGCAGCGAGAGCTAAGACCATCGTTATCCCCCCAATGCTTGTCGAGCGGCCCGAGCACCCCGGAGGATGCTCTGGAGCGTGGCGTTCGTGCGGGCCAACTCCGTGAGCGGCTGCGTGGTCGACCGTGTCGCCTCGAGCTCACGAGTCGCTGCGCGTGCCTGGGCGTTGATCCGGGATGCAAGCACCAGGAGCACGCTTACAACGACCACCACGACGACCACGACCACCAACCCGATGATCAGGCCCACCCACCAGCCACCGAGATACGGTTCGTTCAATGTTACCTCCAACCCTGGGAGGAATGTTCTGGCACTCGATCAGGCTCGGAACACAGCCGTTTACACCTATTTGGCTCGTAACTAGCATGCTTGGGCCGACGGAGCCCGCAAGAGCGGGACTGTACACTCGATCACGAGCTGAGGGAAGTGGCAGTATGAGAAGTGCGGTACCGCGCGGTGTCCGGAGTCTCCTGAACGCCATGAGTTAAGAGTCAGGTGCTCGCCCTCGTTGCCGGGGTAGGACCGACTCGCCTGGCGTCACCAGTCCGTCGTCCGACCTCGTCGAGTTCCGCGAACCACAGGTCGGCTTTCACGCTCGCCTACCCGGCCTACTGAGAGGCGGCTGCCGCCCCCTGATCCTGAGCTTGCGGACGGGCCGAGAGGGCCTGTCACGAACGCTGCACCCCCAAAGGCGAACCCACCCTGGTGCTTGACCACTACCTCGAAGTCCTGACGTGCAACGATAGATCATGCGGCGTTGCTCAACAACCAGCTGACGGCACACCGGCCCGGTCAGCTTCCCGATCACCAGGACGTAGCGCTAGGTTGCAGCGTCGGCGGGCGGACGCAGTGGCAGCGCACCGACGTCCATGAACGGCTTGACCGTGATCCGCACGACCCGCTCACCGAGCAGCCAGCGCAACGTCCGGTGTCGGCCCGGCAACGCCCGGCGTCGTCGCGGATCAGGCCGTGCAGCTGATAACACTTTTGACTCCGGGCGCTATCATTGACCCGTGAAGCAGCTCATCAGCCGGATCGACGACGATCTGCACCAACGTCTCAAGGAGCGAGCCACACGAGAGGGCCGCTCCCTCAACGATCTCGTCGCTGATGTGCTGGCAGCGGCCGTCCTGGACCGGCGGGAGTCGTTCAGCCGCCGACTGGAACGGTCGGGCCTGCGGGTTCTCCCTCCAGCACCCATGCAACGGTCACCCAGCTTGGATGACGTGCTCGACGCCAACCGCGGCTCCGGCACTGCGGTGAGTGATGCGTTGCAGGCCGAGCGTGACGCGCAGTGAGCGTTCGCTATGCCGACACGTCGGCGCTGGTTCGTTGCTATCTCGTCGACGAAGACGATCACAAGCGGCTGCGCGGACTCCTGCTGGAAGGTCGGGAGCCGGTGGTGACCAGCGAGATCACCCGGGTCGAGTTCGCGAGTGCGCTCAGTGCGGCGGCACGAGCCGGAAGGCTACGCCGACCGGAATGGCTGCTGGCCAAAGTCGATGCGGACTGCGGGCCGGGTGGCCCGATCGCGTTGCTCGCGTTGGATGCAGGCACCGTGCTCCCCTGTGCCCGGCAACTCGTCCTGGATCACCCCGTGCGAACGTTGGACGCGATCCACCTCGCCGTCGCGGCCACCACCGCAACCGAACTCGCGGCCGGCGAACCCCTGGAATTCGTCACCTGTGACCAACGACAAGCACAGACCGCCGACGCCCTCGGCCTTGTCCTGCTTTAACCCCAGCACTCGGGCGGCCAGAATCCGTGATCTTGGTCTCTGACTTCGGGATCAGCTCACTGCTCCGTCCGTCGGCTGGTTGCGCTGGGCGAGGCCAGTTACAAGATCGACGCTAGCATGTGACTTGCGGTAGCCCTCCCGCTCCAAAGTGCTACAGCGGAGGCGATCGTGCACGCGTTGCGACAAAACGTGCGGCTTGACAGTAGTAATCAAGTGGCTCGACGCCAGGTCCTGAACAAAGATCGGGTAAATTGGTCGGCTTGCAACGTACACCGAAATCGACTCGAGTACGAGCACCAGCCACGACACCGCAACACCCGCTGCACCACATGCACCACAGCGTTGGCCATGTTCGAATCGCTCTGTTGTTGCGTGCTCCAGCACGTGCCTCGCCAGCCGATCAAGATCATCTTTTGAGGTATGCACATAGCCACGCCACGAGCAGTTACAGCTGTACTCGGTCTCCAGTGGGCCGCCCACCTGCCTGAAGTCGGTCACCATCGAGTTTGCGTGGTATGTGGGCACCATGGCGGCTGATACTACTGCGTCTGGCGTTAGTCTTCTCTACCATCGGTGACGACCATACAGGACTCCCGTCGTATTGAGGGGTACGACCGTGTTAGCGTTCTCCTCAATCCTGGCAACCGAAAGCCTGTCGCGTGATTTGCGCTCAACTCAGCTCGCCGCTCATGAGGTGCGCAGCGGGATTCCGCAGATGGAAGCGTCCAGCACGGTCACGGTGTGGGCCAGCGGGAGGTGGGTGCCGAGGCGCTGGGCGCTGGCTGCGATCTGCATCAGGCAGCCCGGGTTCGCGGTGACCAGCACTGAGGCTCCGGTGGCGAGTACGTTGCGGGCTTTGCGGTCGCCCAGTTCGGTGGCGGGCTCGGGATGGAGCAGGTTGTAGACGCCGGCTGAGCCGCAGCACAGATCGGCCTCGGTGATCTCCGCCAGTTGTAGTCCGGGGATGGCTCGCAGCAGTTCCCGGGGCTGGGTCCGGATGCCCTGGGCGTGGCTGAGGTGGCAGGCGTCGTGGTAGGCGATCGTGACGTTCAGCGGGTGGCGGGGCGCGACCGGGCCGAGTTCGACGAGCAGTTCGGAGACGTCACGGGTGCGCTCGACGAAGGCCGCCGCTCGCGCTGCACAGGCGGGATCATCGCGCAGCAGGTGCGTGTACTCCTTCATCGCCGAGCCGCAGCCGGCGGCGTTGACCACCACATAGTCCACCGCGGCCGCGTTGAAGCACTCGATTAGCCGCCGCGCGAAGGTGATCGCCTCGTCTTCGCGGCCCATGTGCTGGGAGAGCGCCCCGCAACAGCCCTGCCCGCGCGGGATCACCACGTCACAGCCCTCGGCGGCGAGGACCCGCGCGGTGGCGGCGTTGACGTCGGGAAAGAAGGCGTCCTGGACGCAGCCGGTGAGCATCCCCACCACCGCGCGCCGAGTCCCCACGGCGGGCACCCGTTCCGGAAGCTGTTCCCGCCGGGTCAGCCGCGGGGTCAGCGATTCTATTACCCGCAGCGTCGGAGGTAGCCGGTCCAGCAGCCCGGTCCGGCGCAGCAGCCGGTCCAGCCCGCTGCGCTGGTAGAGCGCGAGTGGACCGCGCAGTGCCCGCAACCGCCTTGGGTATGGGAACAGCCGGAAAATCGCCTCGCGGGACAGTATCTCCCGGCGGGACCGGACGTGGCGGCGTTCCACCTGCGCGCGGGTATCGGCGAGCAGGGGGCCGTACTGCACGCCGGACGGGCAGGCCGTCACGCAGGCCATGCAGCCCAGGCAGGCGTCGAAGTGTCCGACCATCGACCCCGAAAGTGGCTCGCCCTCCAGCCCGGTCTTCATCAGGTGGATGCGCCCGCGCGGGGAGTCCATCTCCTCCCCCCACAGCACGTAGGTGGGGCACGCGGGCAGGCAGAACCCGCAGTGCACGCAGTCCGCGATCAGCTCGCGCTGCGGTGGGTGGTGGTCGTCGAAGGCGCCGGGTTTGTTCGCGTCGCGGGGTTTGTTCACGTCGCGGGGTTTGTTCACGTCACAGTCCTCCCACGAAGCGGCCCGGGGCCAGCCGGTGTTCCGGGTCGAACTGATCTTTGAGCCTGCGCATCAACGCCAATGCGGGCACCGGACCCCAGACGTCGAGCCCCGCCTTGCGTTCCGGCGGCGCGCACCGCAAAACCGCACTTCCCCCGTGCCGGGCGGTGATCCGGCGCAGTTCGGCCAGGTCGGCGCCGAGCCGGTCACTGTCGTCCAGGCCGGCGACGAGCACTCCGGCACCGGCCGATCCGCGCAGTGCGCCGGGGGCGGCAGCGAATACGTTGCGCAGCCCGGTGGGCTCGCAGGTGAGCATCACAGCGGGTCCCTCCGGCGGATGCGGGGTCCTCCCCCACCAGCCTGGCGGTGCTTCGGTGATCGTTGCCGGCGCCCCGGTTGCCCGGCTGAGAATATCTGCGACGTCCTCGGCGCGGGCCCCGATACCCCCAGCGACGCCCTCCAACGCGATCCCGACGGTCACCGGACCGCTCGGCACGGCCCGGTCCACCTCCATGGCCACCGGGTCGTGCTGGGAGTTCCGGACCGCGGCGATCGCGTCTGCGGCGCGGTCTGGATCGTCGGTGCTAACGGTGATCCACCTGCTCGCGTCGGGCAGTGGGTGCAGCCGGAACACCGCCTCGGTGATGATCCCGAGGGTGCCCAGCGAGCCGGTGTAGAGCTTGGCCAGGTCGTAGCCTGCGACGTTCTTCACCACGGTCCCGCCGGACTTCGTGACGGTGCCGTCGGCGAGCACCACGGTGATACCGATGATCAGATCGCGCACCGAACCGTACCGGTATCGCAGTGGCCCGGATGCGGCAGTGGCGATCATGCCGCCGATGGTGCCGCCCCCATGAGTGTCACTGCCGTCCAGTGCCAGCCGCTGCCCGTGCGGGGCGAGCGCGTGCTGCAGATCAACCAGCGTTACCCCGGCCTGAACGGTGACCACCAGGTCGCCCGCGACATGCGCGAGCACCGCGTTCATCCGGCTGGTGTCCACGATCAGGTCCAGGTCCCGTGGTGGCGCACCCCAGCACAGGCGGGTACCGGCACCTCGGGCCACCACCCACAGCCCGAGCCCGGCTGCGGCCCGCAGCACGGCAGCGACCTCCTCGGTACTATCCGGCCGGGCCACCCACCTCGCCGGGACTCCGTCAACGATGTCATCGACGCCAGCCTCGGCCACCGCACCGCACGCGGCGCGCAGCCCGTCGAGGGTGGGCGCGGTCATCAGAACTGTTCCGCCAGGCCCGCGGCCTGCAGCGGGTGCCCGCCTTTGTGTTTGCCGGGCACTTCACCGCACAGCCGGGGGGTGGGAAACACCTTGCCGGGGTTGCACACCCCGGCCGGGTCGAAGGCGCAGCGCAGCCGCTGCATGGCATCCAGATCGTCGTCGGTGAACATTCGCGGCATGTACTGCGACTTGTCCACCCCGACGCCGTGTTCACCGGTGATCGAGCCGCCGTAGGCGATGCACAGGTCGAGGATGGCGCCCGAGACCTCCTCCGCGGCGTGGGCCTGGCCGGGTTTCGTCTCGTCGAAGAGCACCAGCGGGTGCAGGTTGCCATCGCCTGCGTGAAACACGTTGGCCACCCGGATTCCGGTGCCCCGGGACAGCTCGGCGATCTTGCGGAGTACCTCGGGCAAGGCTGTTCTGGGGATCACCCCGTCCTGGACGATGTAATCCGGGCTGATCCGGCCGACCGCGGCGAATGCGGATTTGCGGCCCTTCCAGAACAGCGCGCGCTGGGCGGCGTCGCGGGCGACCCGGATCTCGAACGCGCCCGCCGCCGTGCAGTGCCGCTGTACTGCGGCGAAGGTGTGCGCCACCTCGGCGTGCGGTCCGTCGAGCTCGACGATGAGCACGGCGCCCGCATTGTCCGGGTAGCCGCACCCGACCGCGGCCTCGGCGGCTTCGATGGCCAGCGCGTCCATCATCTCGATCGCCGCCGGAGTGACCCCGTCAGCGATGATCGAAGACACCGCCGTGCCCGCCTCGTCCACGCCGGGGAACGCGGCGAGCAGGCACTGCACCGACTCCGGCGCCCGCAGCAGCCGCACCACGATCTTCGTGGCGATCCCGAGGGTGCCCTCACTGCCGACGAACGCGCCGAGCAGGTCGTACCCGGGTGCATCCCGGGTGGTGCCGCCGAGCCAGACCAGCTCTCCGTCCGGGGTCACCACCTCGGCGCCGAGCACGTGGTGGGTGGTGAAGCCGTACTTCAGGCAGTGTGCGCCGCCGGAGTTCTCCGCGACGTTGCCGCCGACCGAGCAGATCTGCTGGCTGGACGGGTCGGGTGCGAAGTACCAGCCCTGCGGCGCGGCTGCCTTCGTGACGTCCAGGTTGATCACCCCAGGCTCGACGACGGCCCGCTCGTTGGCAATGTCGACTTCCAGGATCCGGCGCATCCGGGAGGTCACGATCAGCACGCCCTCGGCGTGCGGCAGCGCGCCACCGGACAGGCCGGTCCCGGAGCCGCGGGCCACGAACGGCACCCCTGCCCCAGCGCAGGCCCGGACCACCGCGGCGACCTGCTCAGCGGTCTGCGGCAACACCACGATCGCAGGCACCACGCGGTGCTGCGCCAGCCCGTCGCACTCGTAGGTGCGCAGCCGCTGCCGATCGGTGATCACCGCCGTGGATCCGAGCAGACCAGCGAACTCCGCAGCCAGCAGTTCCAGCCCGGCACTCTCGTAGATCGTCATCGCCTGCTCTCCTGGCTTTCAGGTGCCGGATCGGTGTGGTTCCAGTGTTTGACGAGGGTGGCGTAGAGGTGGTTGGTGGTGAGGAGGTCGCGGTGGGTGCCGACGGTGGTGCGGGTGCCGTTCATGATGAGGATGTGGTCGGCTCGTTGCGCTGAGCTGATTCGGTGGGCGATGACGATGAGGGTGCTGTGGCGTGTGGCGAATGCTTGTTCTGCTTTGGCTTCGGCGGTGGGGTCGAGGTGGCAGGTGGCTTCGTCGAGGATAACGATGCGGGCTGGGGAGAGGTAGGCGCGGGCTAGTGCGATGAGTTGGCGTTCTCCGGTGGAGAGGGTGGCTCCGCCAGAGGGGATTTCGCTGTCGTAGCCGCCTACGCGTGCGATGGTGTCGTTGAGGCCGAGGACGGTTACCGCGTGGTCGATGTCGGCTGTGGTTGCTTGTGGCTGTAGGTAGGTCAGGTTGTCCCGGACGGTTCCGGCGAAGATGTATGCCTCTTGGGGGATGAGCGTTATGGCGTTGCGGAGATGGTGCTCGTCGATTTGTTCCAGGGTCAGCCCGCCGAGTCTGAGTTCGCCGCGCTGGGGTGCGGTCAGTCTGGCGAGCAGGTTGGCGAGAGTGGATTTCCCCACTCCGCTCGGGCCTACCACCGCGAGGTGCGTCCCGGCGGGAATGCGCAGGGTGAGGTCCCGCACGATGGGCGCGGCGCGGGGTGAGTAGGCGAATGTCACATTGTCGAGGTCGATGTCGTGATGTGTGGGCAGCGACTTCGCTGTGGGGGCGGCGGATGAAGGTGGTTCGGTGCTGATCTCGGCTAGTCGGTTGAGGGTCACCGCGAGGTTCACCAGGATCGCGCTTCCGGTGTTCACCATGATCTGGACAGCCGGCGCAAGTCCGCTGAAAAGGTAGAGGACCGCTCCGGCGAGCTGCCCGATGGTCAGGTCGTGGTGGGTGATCAGCCATGGTGATATCGCCAGCAGGGCGAGCATGGGTAGGTGCGCACCTGTCGTCACCAGGGGAACTCGCAGTGTCGATACCCTTGCGAAGGCCCGCAAAGCGGCGGCCTCGGCGTTGATGGCTTGGCCCACGTCCTGTGTCGCGCGGGTCTGCGCGGCATATGCGACGACGTCGCGGATTCCGTCGATCACCGGGGTAGCGAGCGCACCGATCTGTTCTCCGCACCGTAGGACCGTTTGGTAGCGCAGCGCGAGGATGCGCAGCAGCAGGGCGAGCCCGGCCAGCGCCAGCAGCACGAACGAAGCGACGATCAGAGCAAGTAACGGGGAGAGCAGGGCCAATCCGCCGACGGCCGCGACGCTGACGGCGAGCATCTGGCGGGTGGTGCGCAGCAGGCTCGACAACAGCGCCCGCACTGTCTCCACTTGTACGGTGGCCTGCGAGACACTCGGCCCGCTGACGTCCTCGCCCTGTAGCGCACGCGTGAGCGATGCCGTGATGACGGTGGTGAGCAGTGCGTCGCGCAGCGGCTCGACGGTCGCGGCGAGCCAGGGGAAGACCTGGCGGGTACCCAAAGCGCCGATCACCCACAACAGGGCCAGGATCGCCAGCCAGCCGAACCCCACCAACGGCCGCCCGGCCAGAAAACCGCGGTCGAGGGCGTGGGCGATCAGCAGTCCGGACAGGAAGGCCGGCACAGCCTCGACCGCCGACCAGGCAGCCAGGTGGTACAGCGCCCGGCGCTGGGGGCTCAGGTGGTGGCGCAGCAGCCGGGCGCCCGCTGTCAGGTTCATGCGTCTACAACTATGGGCACGGTGCCGCCCACTATGGGCACGGTGCCGCCCGCCCGCTGTCAGGTTCATGCGCCCACGACCATGGGCACGTTGGTGGTCCCGGCGGTATCCGGGTCCCCGGTGTTGTCGGAGATGGCGAACAGCGCCCGGTATCGGGGGTCTGGCCACAACGCCAGGTGCGGAGCCAGCGCCCGGATGCGTCCGGCGTGCAGCCAGGCCACCTGGTCGGCACGGGCGGCGGTGGCGATCCGGTGGGTCACCACCAGCGAGGTGCGTCCGGTGAGGACTTGTCGCAGTGCTTGGGTCACCTGCACCTCGGTGGCGGTGTCCAGACTGCTTGTCGCGTCGTCGAGGATGATCACCCGAGCGTCGACCAGGATGGCCCTGGCCAGTCCCAGGCGCTGCAACTCGCCGCCGGAGAGGGGGGCTTGAGCCAGTGGGGTGTCGTAGCCCGCGGGCAGCAACCGGATGAAGCGGTCGGCCTGGGCGATGGCCGCGGCTGCGGCCACCTCGGTTCGGGAGGCTCCCGGCCGGGCGTAGGCGATCATGTCGTGCACGGTGACACCGAGCAGGGCGGGCCGCTCGAAGGCGTAGGTCACGGCCTGGCTCAGGGCGGCGGGTTCCAGTTGTGAGACCGCTACCCCGTCGAGGAGTACCTGTCCCTGGTCGGGGTCCAGTAGCCGCCCGGCCAGAGACACCAGCACGCTCTTGCCGGTTCCTGATCGTCCGACGACGGCCACGCTGGTGCCCGCGGGGACAGACAGGCTGAGCTGGTCGAGGACTACCCGATCACCCTTGCGCACGGTGACCTCGCGCAGTTCGAGCCTGCCCGGTCCCGGTGGCAGCGGCACCCTCACCGGCGGGGGCGGGGTCGCGGGTGGGGTCGTGAGGACCTCGCCTATCCGACCTGCTCCCACTTGGATGCTCAGCAGCGAGATCAGGATGTCCAGCAACCCGATCGACCCCAGGGCCATGCCGACGTACGCCGCCGCCGCCAGCAGCTGACCAGGGGTGATATCGCCGGTGCTCAAGGTGTAACCCCCCATGCACAGCACCAGCACCTGGAGTATCGGGGCGAGCAGTCCCAGTCGCCAGCTGATCTGACCTTGGGCCACCCAGATGTGACGTCCGGTGTCGTGCAGCTCGGGCAGTGGTTGGCGGATTCGGTCGATCTCCTGTTGGGCGGTGCCGCTGGCCCGGATGGTGCGAACTCCCCGCAGGGCGTCGAGGAGCCGGACGATAACCGATGCCAGTAGTTCCTGGTAGCGAACGAACGGAGTACCCGCCTTCGCGACGAACAGCCGGACCAGCACAATCGCCGGCGGCACACCGAACAGGAAGGTGGCGGCCAGCCGCCAGTCGATCAGCGCCAGGCCGGCGACCGCGCCGAGGGCGATCAGCAGGGTCGATCCCGCCGCCAGGAGCAGGGGAACGAAGCCAGCCGGAGCCCCGGCGTTGCTGGTGAGCCGGGAGAGCAGATCACCGGCCGGGAACCGCTGTTGGCCCGGCACCCCCAGCGCCAGCGCATGGCCCATCAGCCGGTGTCGCAGTTCGGCGGTCAGCGAGCTGCTGTAGTAGGCCCCGAACAGGCTGTCCAGGGCGTCGACTACGGTGGCCGCGCCGATGAGCACCGCCAGCACCATCAGTGCCCGGATCAGGTCCCCACCTTGGGTGAGAGCATCGATCGCGATGCCCACCGCGGTGGGCATCAGGATCGTTGTGGTGACTCCGCTGAGGGCGAGTACGACCAACGCGGCGGTCAGCATCGGGGCGTGGCGCACACTCTGTCTGAGCAGCTGGCTGCCTGAGGCCCGCAGGGCGCTGGCGGACTCCTGCGACCCCGCGAACCGGGCCAGCGTCCTGGTCAGCCTGTTACCATCGGACTCAGAGGGGGTCATCACCAGTCTCGCTTCGGAGTTAAAATCTCGTTGATGGCTGGGCACGGAGGCGGGTGCTTTCCGCCTCCGTGCCCGGTTATCCCGAACTCAGCTATCGCCTGCTGTTAGCAGACCGTCCCGATGACGCAGACGGTTTGGACGTTGACGTTGACGGTGGCGACACCGCACACCGCCCCCTGCTGGCACGTCAGACCGAACTGGATGCCGTCGATCTCGATCGGGTCGGTCTCGGGCAGCGCCTGCAGCGAGCTCACCAGGTCGAAGTTGTCCATGATCGTATCTCCTTCTGTGTGTGATTGATTTGCTCCACTTCCCCTGAATAGTGGGAAGCGGCTTGGGAGCGGGTGAGGCAGAAGCGACTCACCCGCTGGTTCAGATCGCGGGACTGGGTCCGAACCAGCCCTGCGTGGTCAGTGTCGACCTCGATATAGTCGATGCCCTTGCTCTTGCCGAGCTCACGCAGACACTGTCGCAGCGTTCTTGATTGCTGCACGGGTATGGTGTCGTCCCTGGTGCCATGCATGAGCAGCAGTGGCGCGGAGAGTGTGGTGCAGGCTTGGAGCACATCGCGTGGTCCGAGGGCATCGTCGATTTGTCGCAGTCCACCGAGCTGTTCTATGCGGTGTCGCACCGCGACGCTGGCGTTGTCGTGGAAGCGT
>JBQTGW010000141.1:0-10838 GCA_052390495.1 Pseudonocardiales bacterium | reverse complement strand
CACCGCCCCCGAGGTGACAGACGGTGATAACCCTGTCCTGTCAAGGGTGGAGGGCACCCGGGGGCCGGGAACCGGGCCCAGTGGGGGGACGGCACCCTGCTGTGGCTACCGGCAGCACCAGCCGACGGCGACGAAGAGTGATCCTTTGACTACGCATCCCGGCCAAGCTCGAAGAGCCGTTATACCGGTCTCGCCACGAACGGGGAATTCTTGAAGGAGCGCTGACGCTGGGGGTCCGGCCTGCTGGTCGGCGCGGACATCTTGGACGCAGGTGATGCGCTGGCCGCACGGTGGGGTCCCGACGTGAGCGCACGGTGGGGGATGAGCCCCTTCGCTGGACGCGCGACAGATCCGGTGTGGGCCACGGTGAACGTCCGCACGTTCCTCGAAGCCGACCAGGAATGCTCCCCCCTGCAGGCCGCGTTTCGCGTCGCCTACGAGCTACCTGCCGTGAGCCGAATAGCCGTAGGTACCAACCGCGTCGATCACCTGTGCAACCTTGTCACCGCACTACGACTGCACCCCAACCAGAATCGGATAGGCAGCTACCGGGAACTGTTGCGCGCGAAGGCCGCCACCACAACGAAGTAGACACTCCTGTCACGCTCGCAGTTCGGTGAGCAACATCTCCGCGGCCCGCTTCGCGGGCTGAACCAGGGGACTGGGATCGGCGCGCTTAGCGTTCACCCTGATCACGTTGGAACAGAACAGCAATTGGGCGAGTTTTCCCGATCGAGTCTGCAGGTCGGTCTGAAACTCGCGCTGCACACGATCCGCCAGCGCGGGGACAAGCAAGGAAACCCCCCACAAAGTCACTGCGTCGCGGCCCCGAGGGGCGGCTCCCCAGTCTTCCCAGTCCAGTAGGTAGCAGTCGGGCGCCGTGAGGTTGCCCCAATGCAGATCGGCATGTGCCGTCACCCATTCGTCGATGGTCGTGTCGACCTCGTCTGGGAACACCTGGTTGATCCGCAAGCTCAGGTGCTCCTGGCGCACTCCCACCCGATCGGTCTCATGCTCGGCCAACGCAGCGAGCGACTTCCTGAGACTTGCCCACCACGACTCGGAAAGTTCCAGTTCGGTCGCGATGACCCCCGTGGAGTTGATAGCGGGAGAACTCACCAACTCCATCTCGTCGATACGCCACACCACCCCGCGCGGGTCGTCCCGCCAGGAGGCTGTCTGAAACCAGTCAGGCTTGGCCACACCCCGAAGCACCGAGGCACACTCCGCCCCCGCCCACGCTGGGCCATAGATCTTCGACGGTCTGCGCCACTGCACTCGCACCCACGTGTCTGTGTCGGTGCGAAATCCGGCCGTCATGCCCTGTGTGCCGTACACCATGGTCGAGCGATCAAGCCGCACACCCATCGATCGTTCTGTGCGGTCGAGGACGTCCTCCCCTAGCTGCTCACGCAGGTCGAACGGCTGGACGTCGCTGGTGATAGATGTCATTGCCCCGTGCTAGTCGTCGGAGTGCTGTTCGTCCTGCTGACCGATGAGTGTGGTCAACAGCGTGACGATCTGCTGCTGCCCGGCGGCGGTCGCGTCGAACTTGCCGCGCATCTCGATGAACCCGTTGTCCACCTTCTCCTCCAGACGGTCCACCTTCTCCTCCAGACGGTCCACCTTCTGCTCAAGACGGTCGAACCGCGCAGCGTTCTGCACGCCGAGCGCGTTGATCGCCTTGCGGTTCGCGTCGACCTTCACGGTGAGGTCGGCCAGGTCACGGTCGCGGGCGGCGGCCAGATGTCGGGCGGCGGCGGCGTCTGCGGCCACGTCTTCGAACCGGGCCTCCAACGCGGCCACGCGGGCTTCGAGATCGGACGGGTGCGTCACACCGGCAGCGTACCGGGATGGCTCCGGACGCCTCCGCGGCGCGGGACACCGCGTGCGTGCAGGTGCACTCGCGGCGGGTACTAGCCTGGAAGTGGCACCCGCGACCCGAGCAAGAGACGGATAGAGGCGAGTTTCAGCCGTGCCCACCAGCAGTCCTGCAGCCGACGACCACGCCGTGCAGTTCGGCCCGAACGAGTGGCTGGTCGAAGAGATGTACGAGCAGTTCCTCGCCGACCCGTCTGCCGTAGACCCAGCCTGGCACGACTTCTTCGTCGACTACCGGCCCACGCCGCGCAGCGGGGACAACGGCGTCACGCCGACCGGAGCATCTCCCCCGTTGAGCCGGGCCACTTCGAACCAGGCCGCTTCGAACCTGGCACCCACCCCGCCGCTGCCCTCCGCACCAGCCCTCCCGAAGGACGCACCGTCGAACATGCTCGTCACGAAGAAGCTCCCCCGCACCCACGAGCCGTACGGGCCGACGGAGGACACCACCACCCCGCTGCGTGGCGCGGCGGCGCGCGTGGTGGCCAACATGCAGACCTCGCTGGAACTGCCGACGGCGACCAGCGTGCGCGGGGTACCCGCGAAGCTGCTCGCCGACAACCGTATCGTGATCAACAACCGCCTCAAGCGCACCCGCGGGGGAAAGATCAGCTTCACCCACCTGATCGGGTTCGCAGTGGTGCGTGCGCTGGCGGAGCACCCGCAGATGAACCGGCACTACACCACCGACGACCGGGGTAAACCCGCATTCGTCACGCCGGAGCACGTCAACCTGGGCCTGGCGATCGACCTCAAGACCGACAAGGGTCGCAACCTCGTCGTCGCCTCGATCAAGGGCTGCGAGGTGATGACTTTCGCCCAGTTCTGGCAGGCCTACGAGGAGATCATCCGCAAGGCCCGAGACGGCAGCCTCACTGCCGACGACTTCGCCGACACCACGATTTCATTGACCAATCCGGGCACGCTGGGCACCAACCACTCGGTGCCCCGGCTGATGGCCGGGCAGGGCACGATCATCGGCGTCGGTGCGATCGAGTACCCGGCCGCCTTCCAGGGCGCCAGCGACCAGACGCTGGCCGACATGGCGATCAGTAAGATCATCACGTTGACCTCCACCTACGACCACCGCATCATCCAGGGCGCCGAGTCCGGCGACTTCCTGCGTCGGGTACACCAGCTGCTCCTGGGTGACGACGGCTTCTACGACGACGTCTTCGCCTCGCTGCGCATCCCGTATGAGCCGGTGCGCTGGGTACAGGACATCCCCGAAGGCGCGGTCGACAAGACCGCCCGGGTGCTCGAGCTGATCGACGTTTACCGCACTCGTGGTCACCTGATGGCCGACAACGACCCGCTGAACTACCGCCAGCGCAAACACCCCGACCTCGACGTGTTGCGGCACGGCCTCACCCTGTGGGACCTGGACCGGGAGTTCGCCGTCGGCGGGTTCGCCGGTCAGTCACACATGAAGCTGCGCGATGTGCTGGGCGTGCTGCGCAACTCCTACTGCCGCAACGTCGGCGTGGAGTACATGCACATCTTGGCGCCCGACGAGCGGCAGTGGCTGCAGGAGCGCGTCGAGCAGGCGCACGACAAGCTGGCCCGCGCCGAACAGAAGTACATCCTGTCCAAGCTCAACGCCGCGGAGGCGTTCGAGACCTTCTTGCAGACCAAGTACGTCGGGCAGAAACGGTTCTCGCTGGAGGGCGCCGAGACCGTGATCCCGTTGCTGGACGCGGTGCTGGACAAGGCCGCCGAGTATGAGCTGGACGAGGTGGTGCTCGGGATGCCCCACCGGGGCCGTCTCAACGTACTGGCCAACATCGTCGGCAAGCCGTACTCGCAGATCTTCCGCGAGTTCGAGGGCAACCTCGACCCCGGCCAAGCGCACGGCTCCGGCGACGTGAAGTACCACCTGGGCGCCGAGGGTAAGTACTACCGGATGTTCGGCGACGGCGAAACGAAGGTATCGCTGACGTCCAACCCCTCGCACCTGGAGGCCGTCGACCCGGTACTTGAGGGCATCGTGCGAGCCAAGCAGGACCTCCTGGACAAGGGCCCGAATGGTTTCACCGTGCTGCCGGTGCTCATGCACGGGGACGCCGCGTTCGCCGGCCAAGGCGTGGTGGCCGAGACGCTCAACCTCTCGCTGCTGCGCGGATACCGCACCGGCGGCACCGTGCACGTGATCGTGAACAACCAGGTCGGGTTCACCACGGCGCCGCAGTACGCGCGGTCCAGCGAGTACTGCACCGACGTCGCAAAGATGATCGGTTCACCGGTGTTCCACGTGAACGGAGACGACCCGGAATCCAGTGTCTGGGTCGCCAAGCTGGCGGTGGAATACCGGCAGACATTCGGGAAAGACGTCGTGATCGACATGATCTGCTACCGGCGTCGCGGCCATAACGAGGGCGACGACCCTTCGATGACGCAACCGAAGATGTACGACGCCATCGATGCCAAGCGCTCGGTACGCAAGGGCTACACCGAGGCGCTCATCGGCCGGGGGGACATCTCGGTGGAGGAGGCCGAGCGCGCACTGAAGGACTATGCGCAGCAGCTTGAGCATGTCTTCAACGAGGTGCGGGAGCTGGAGAAGCACCCCCCCGCCCCAAGCGAATCAGTGGAGACTGAGCAGATCGTGCCGGTGGGACTGTCGACCGGGGTGGACCGCAGCGTCATCGAGCGGATTGCCGACGCGCACGTCAATCTGCCGCCGGGTTTCACCGTGCACCCGCGGGTCAAGCCGGTGCTGGAGAAGCGAGCGAGGATGGCCCGCGAGGGGGGCATCGACTGGGCCTTCGCCGAACTGCTGGCATTCGGCTCGCTCGCGATGGACGGTCGGCGGGTGCGGCTGTCCGGGCAGGACTCGCGGCGGGGCACCTTCGTGCAGCGGCACGCAGTGCTCGTCGACCGCAAGACTGGGGCCGAGTACACCCCGCTGATGCACCTGTCCGAGGATCAGGCCAAGTTCCTGTCCTACGACTCGGCGCTGTCGGAGTTCGCCGCGGTGGGCTTTGAGTACGGCTACTCGGTGGGCAACCCAGATGCCCTGGTGCTGTGGGAGGCGCAGTTCGGCGACTTCGTCAACGGCGCGCAGCCCGTCATCGACGAGTTCATCTCCTCCAGCGAGGCCAAGTGGGGACAGCGCTCCGACGTGGTCCTGCTGTTGCCGCACGGTCACGAGGGGCAGGGCCCGGATCACACCTCCGGACGCATCGAGCGGTTCCTCCAGCTGTGCGCGGAGGGGTCGATGACCGTGGCGCAGCCCTCCACTCCGGCGAACTACTTCCACTTGCTGCGCCGCCACGCCCTGGACGGGGTGCACCGGCCGCTGGTGGTCTTCACTCCGAAGTCGATGCTGAGACTCAAGGCGGCGGTGAGCCCGGTCACGGACTTCACCTCGGGGCGCTTCGCCACGGTGCTCGACGACCCGATTGTCGCCAACCCGGCCACGGTGCGGCGGTTGCTCCTGTGCAGCGGAAAGATCAGCTACGAGCTGAACGCGGCACGCCTGAAGCGGGGCGTCGAGGACGTCGCGATCGTGCGCATCGAGCAGCTGTACCCGGTACCCAAGCGGCTGCTGGCGCAGGCGGTGGAACGCTATCCGAATGCCACCGACGTCCGCTGGGTGCAGGAGGAACCCGCCAACCAGGGCGCCTGGCCCTTCTACGGCCTGACCCTGCCCGACCTGATGCCCGAACGCCTAGGCACCCTGCGCCGCATCTCCCGCCGCGCCATGGCCGCCCCCTCCGCAGGCTCAGCCAAAGTGCACGAGGTCGAACAAGCCGAAATCATCGCAACCGCCCTAGAAATCTGATAACCCCCCTCCCCCGGTGTGTCCGGCGCTGGTGCACGGTGTGTCCAGCGCTGGTGCACGGTGTGTCCAGCGCTGGTGCACCGGGCGCGTACCGTGGGCCAGCCGGACCGGGTGCGGGTAAGGAGTAGCCGACGTGTACTTCACCGACCGCGGCATCGAGGAACTCGAGGATCGGCGCGGCGATGAACAGCTCAGCGTCGAGTGGCTGGCAGCCCGGATGCGCGCCTTCGTCGACGAGCACCCAGAGTTCGAGAACGCCGTTGAACGATTGGCCACGTTCCTCGCCCGGGACGATGCGGACGAGCCGGGCGACCTGGAGAGCTGAAGGACGCACCACCGGCGTCACACCACTCGACGACCCCGCCGCCATACCGCCCAGGTCAGCGGCACACCGGGACGGTAGGCGAGGTGCACCATCGAAGGGGCGTCGAGCACGTGCACGTCGGCCTGTGCCCCCGGACGCAGTACCCCGACGTCGGTACGGCGCAGCGCCCGAGCCCCACCCAGGGTGGCCGCCCGGACCGCCTCGGGCACGCTCATCCCCATCTGCAGCACCGCGGTCGCCACACAGAACGCCATTGACGTCGTGTAGGACGAGCCCGGGTTGCAGTTGGTGACCAGCGCCACCGTCACGCCCGCGTCCAGCAACACACGGGCATCGGGCAGCGGCGCCCGGCAGGACAGGTCGCAGGCGGGTAGCAGCGTGGCCACCGTGCCGGACGCCGCGAGCGCGTCCACATCGGACGGCGACAGGTAGGTGCAGTGGTCCACGGCGGCCGCCCCATGCTCGACGGCCAGCGCTACCCTCGGCGGCATTGCCCACCAGCCCGACGGACAACGCCCGCCGCTGCTGCTTCGCCGCCGTCACTCGGTGCACCGCGTCGTCCACATCGGACGCGAGTTCGTCGAGGTAGCGGGCGTCCAGCCGACGCCGGACGCGGGCCGGATCGCATTCCACGACCAGCGCGACGCCCTCGTTCATGGTGACGGCCAGCGGCTGCGCGCCACTCATGCCGCCGAGCCCGGCGGTGAGCACCAGCCGTCCGCTCAGCGAGCCGCCGAAACGGGTTTCGGCCACCGCAGCGAAGGTCTCGTAGGTGCCCTGCAGGATGCCCTGGGTCCCGATGTAGATCCACGAACCTGCGGTCATCTGCCCGTACATGGTCAGCCCGGCCGCCTCCAGGCGGCGGAACTCCGGCCAGGTGGCCCAGTCCGGCACCAGGTTGGCATTGGCGATGAGCACCCGGGGCGCCCATTCATGGGTCATGGCCCAATCCCCTCGACGGATATAGCCCCCTCAGCGACGGCGAGCAACCGCCCGGTGCGGACGAGCTCGGTGACGGTGGCAATCTCAGGTGCGAGGTGGCGGTCCGGGCCCGGCGTGGCCAGACCGTCGAGCGCGCGGCGCAACTTGCGTCCGGCCGCCCAGCCCATGGAGACATGGTCCTCCTGCATCGCAGAGGTGGGGATGGAATCGACCGAGGCGGGTACGGCGATCCGTTTGAGCTCGGCAACAACGGCGGCCTGGGTGTAGTGCGCGATCATGTAACCGGAGTCGACGCCGGGAGTGCCTGCCAGGAATGGCGGCAGGCCGGCGCTGCGGGCCGGGTCGAGCATGCGGTCGGTGCGCCGTTCGGCCATACTCGCCACGTCGGCCAGCGGGATGGCGAGGAAGTCAAGCAGGTAGGCCAGCGGGGCGCCGTGGAAGTTGCCGCACCACTCCACCCGCCCGTCGGGCAGCACAACGGGGTTGTCGATCGCCGCGGCGAGCTCCCAGTCGGCGACGGTCTCGGCGTGCGCGAGGGTATCGCGGGCCGCGCGTGAGCGCCACCGCAGCCAGCGGCGCGAGGTCACCGGAGCAGCCCAGCGAGCCGTGTTCGGGCCCCACGGGGGTGATCCCGGCGTTGAGCAGACCCGCCAGCGCAGCTGCCGTCGCAGGCCGCACGCCGGCGTAGCCGGTGGCCAGCGTGCGCAACCGCAGCAGCGCCATCGCCCGGACGACCTCGGTCTCCACCTCGGGTCCTGCCCCGGCGGCATACGACCGGACCAGCGACTGCTGCAGCACCGCCCGCTGCTGCGGCGCGATGAAGCGGGTGGCCAGCGCCCCGAAACCGGTGGAGACGCCGTAGTGCGGGCGCTCGTCGCAGGCCAATGCCACCACATGCGCCCGGGAGGCCGCCATCACCTGGTGCGCCTCAGCGGTCAGCTCCACCCGCGCACCGTCCCGGGCCACTGCCACTACGTCCGCCCTGCTCAGCGGCCCAGGCCCGACGGTGACCACAGCAGCCATTACCGCTCGGACCGTTGCTGCTGGACGTCCGCCGCCCCGCGAAGGAGTGCGGTCGATTCCGCCAACTCCCACTCAGACCTGGTCGATGCGTATTCGATGTCGCCGTGTTCGTCGCCGTCGATGTGCTCCGGCCACTCCTGATAGAAGGTCCGGACGAACCTCAGGCCCACCTTCTCCAGCACCCTCCGGGAGGCGGTGTTGACCGTCATGGTCGACGCCACCACGCGCTGCACGCCGAACTCGGTGAAGCCCTTGCGGATGAGCGCATGCGATCCTTCGGTGGCGTATCCGTGGCCCCAGGCCGCACGGCGCAGCCGGTATCCGAGCTCGATGCCCTCAGGGCGCCCCGAAGACGGCCGGAAGTGGAACCAGCCGAGGAACGCTCCGGTCCGCTTCTGCACGGCTGCCCAGTAGCCGAACTCAGCGAAGCGCTCGTAATACCCCAGGAATGTCGGCAGGATGTCGTCCTGGACGATCTGGCGAGGGGTGGCCTTGCCGCCGGTGATGAAGCGCATGACATCAGGATCGCTGTCGAGCTCGACCAGGGCGTCCACGTCCGCAGCGGTGAACCGGCGCAGCACCAAACGCTCGGCCTCCAGGAACACGTCCATCGAGTGATCCTCCCGCCGTGCACGGCGGTGGCAGCATCCAGGTCGGCCTCAGCTACCAGACGGAGTTCGCCACGACACAGGAAATCCGCCTGTACGTCAACGAGGCACGAGATGGCGTGACCGCCGACGTCACCACATGGCGGGCCGACGGGCCGCTCACGATCGGATAGCAGAAAGCTACGCGCTGGTCCGGCCGGTGGGCAGGAACGCGTCCATGAGATCGATCCGGGACCACCACAGGTTCCCTTTTCGTCGGATGAGCCCCAGCTCGTGCAACCTGTTCAAGTCCCGAGTCAGCGTCTTGTCGGTCTTACCGGCGTACATCTCGGCGAGTTCCGGAGTCAGCCGACGGATCTCAGCTCGACGCACCCCGCGCTCGGTGGGCAAACTCAGGACGACCGTGCGCTGGCGCTTCTGGGTCCCTCCGTCAGGGGTCTGCTGCATGACCTCGTGCACGTAGTTCACCCACGCCACGCGTCGTTGCTGAACCTGCACTCGGTCAATCTGTTCGCGCAGCATGTCGACGTAGCCCTGAGCCGAGTAGGTGATGAACCCGTGCACGTCGCTCTCGCGCGACGCCCGCTCAAGCCGCTGATAATAGCGGCTGCGGGTGCGGTTGTAATGGTCGGACAACAGGTTGCTCGACACCCAGGGGACGACGCCGGAGTGCGCAAGGATCGCGCACTCCAACAACCGCGCAGTGCGTCCGTTCCCGTCCCCAAATGGGTGGATCCATGCGATGTAGAGGTGCGCGAGCGTCGCGGCGACGAACGAGCAGAAGAACCTCATGTCGTTCGATGTATTCGGGTCATCGAGTGGGCTCAATAACTCCGAGAGCCACGCGCAGAGACGGTCAACGAGGTATTCGACGTCGTGCGGTGGAGCCGCCCGGTAGCTTCCGGCGAAGAGTCGAACCTCGGTGTACTCACCCGGGACGACATGATCCTCGGTGGCGAGGTCCTTCAGGATGAGCCTGTTCTGGTCTTTGATCCACTCTGGAGTGACCGTGAACGGCTCTCCGGCGCGGGCCGCCGCGTCGATGCGGCGCAGGCCCTCGATGACGTTCTCGACCTCCTGCTGGAGGTACTGCTGGGACGGGGGCAGCTTCCGGCGAGATTCCAACAGCTCGCGGACCTCATCCTCGGTCAGGGTGTTGCCCTCGATCGCCGTCGTGGCGACCGCACCCTTCACCAGATAGACCCCGCTCAGCTCATCGGCCAGCCCAGGTTGCAGTGGCGTCCCCGCTGTCCAACAAAATGTCCCACGACCGGGGCTCCGCGGTCCAGGTCAACGTCTCCGCCGCGATCGACCCGGTGGCGAACCGGGCGCCCGGCCGACGTGCCATTGCGGTGAGCGGCACATGCGTGATCGGCCAGGCTGATCAGTGGGCGTCAACCGGTCGCTGGCGCAGCATTGCCCGAGACTTGTCCCGCGGTCGAACGGCTCTCGGACCCGACGAAGACCCGCCCGACCATGACGGCGCCGTAGACGATCAGGAAGATCCCCAGGATCCAGGCGAGGGTGACCGCGCTGGTGATCGGGTAGGTGAGCACGATGATGCCGACGATCACGCTGAGCACGCCGCCGACCACTCCCCACCACCGACCTGACTGCCGGTCCCCGGCGAGCGAGTGAAAAATCTCGATCACGCCGCCCACCGTCCAGAACAGACCGAGCAGCAGCGCGAGGGCTGCGACGGTCTGGAACGGCGCACGCAGGCACAGGATGCCGATCAGGATCCCCACCAATCCCAGAATTGCCAGGAGGGCACGCCCGCCGCCTGAGGCTTCATCCACCGCCAGCGCCGCCACCAGCCAGAAGACCCCCAGGACGAGGAGCTGCACGGCGAACACCAGGGCGATGACCACCACCGTCGCCCCGGGCCAGGCGACCACGAGCAAGCCCGCGATGATCGTCAAGATGCCGTAGGTAATCTTCCAGCCGCGGGCTGCGCCGACCCTGCCCAGCTGGCCCGCCACCGCATCGGGGGCTCCCGGTTTGGGGGCGCCCGGTCGAGCCACTGCGTCAGCCATGGCTACCTCCGCTCACTCAGTTGGTGCACACTCGGCCAACTGATCTTCGCCCCTGGCCGCCGCGCACCGCCTCACCCCGGACGGGTGATCCGATGCCGGAGCGGCGCGCCCTGAGCTGAGTCGGGTACTGCGTACCCGTGAGTGGCAATCCTCGGGGAAGCGCCGATTGCCCCGCACGGGGGCCTCAGCCCCACAACTCCGTGGCCCGCTCCACCCGAGCCGCCCGAGCCGGGCTGATC
>JBQTGW010000140.1:0-34234 GCA_052390495.1 Pseudonocardiales bacterium | reverse complement strand
CATCCTCGATGATGTTCTGCCGGAGATATCCACACGTAACGACCAGCGCCTCCCGCAAAGTCAGTTCACGCGGACGCCCTTTGCCTTTATCCCATGGTTTTTCGAGTAGTTCAGCCACACGGCATTCAAGTTCGCCGAGTTGCTCTTCGTTCAATCCTGATATGCGCTGGAACCGCAACGGCTTCTCCTCCCGGGAAGGCTTGGTGTGGGAACCTCCTTTCTATCGGCTGGAGAAGTCGTTGCTTCGTATTTGGCGCGGCGTGTCGGAAAATTCGAAAAATCTGGACAGGTGGCTCGGGGATGGGTCAATAGCCGGGTTTTGCATAAGCCTCAAGATCTTATTCTGCCAAATCTTATCCCTCAGGCGCTTCCTGTACATCGTGCCATCGTTGAAAATTCCATATTTGCCAGCTGGATCACAGATCAAGCTCCATCCCGTCGCGCCAGCGGTGTGACCCCCGATCCAGTTGTGAGCGTGATCACCCCGGACACTAGGGGGCATGAACGGTGCTGTTGCTGCGTTCCGTGCGGTCGCCATCGCTGAGGCGCTGTCCTGGACCGGGCTGCTCGTAGGTATGGTCTTCAAGTACCTGGTAGTCGGAGACGACATCGGTGTCAAGATCTTCGGCCCGATCCATGGCGGGCTGTTCGTGCTGTACGTGGTGGTGACGATGCTGGTGCGGCGTCCGCTCCGCTGGAGTATCGGAACCACGGTCCTCGCGCTCGTCGCCAGCATTCCACCGCTGGGCACCCTGCTCTTCGAGCGCTGGGCGACCTGGACCGGTCGGCTGCGAGCCACCCTGATAGCCAGGTGACTGGGGAACGCCAACAGCCGCGGATCAGCTGATGCAGATCGGCGAGGCCCATCCGGGGTGAGAATGCTCGGCCCAGGCGGCGGTGAGGTTCACTGCGCGGCGGAACCTGCTCCAGCTCAGGGCAGGCAGCCGAGCTGGCGCTGGGCGCTCCCGGATCAGCACCTGGTAGCCCGAGAGCCAGACGTAAGGGATGGTCCTGCCGTCCATGGCTCGGACCCAGTGCGGAAAGTGAGCAGCGGCGGCGAGCACTTCGGCGTGGGCGGAAGCCGGGCTGCGCAGTGTGCTCGGCCGGATATGGCGTCCCGATTCGAAGTGGGCGCCCAGATCGACGGTCACCCGGCGGACACCGGGTCGGTGGACGATGCCGTCGGACAGGCACACCGGCTTGGGGTGATGCTCCCACTTGTCCGCGTACCAGTCCCACGACCAGGAGTGGGGTTGCTGTTCGGCGGCCACTGTCCACATTTCGTGGCAGGTGCGGCGGACTCCGTTCAGATCTGGGCGGCCCGTCAGGTAGACGGCGATGACGTCGACCAGGAGTGGCTTGTTTCCGGCATGCGGTGTGAGGTCGACCGACAGGAAATCCTCAGCGCGCAAACCCCAGCGTCGCTCCTCGTTCCACCGTCGGATGTTACCGAGCTGCTCGGGCAGAGAGGTGAACATCTGCTCCGGTGAGGTGATCGCCAGCCGCGCTTCGCGAGCTGCCACTCGACCGTTCTCTGTGCTGGCCAACTACCCACTCGCTTCCGCCTCGACCAGATGACTGGGTGCTTGTCCTGGATGCGCCGAGTCAGCCGTCGTAGGAGACACGAACCCGGGCGCCTCATCTGATCATGCCAGTCCGAATGCGCGCCTGCTCGTCGGCGCTGGGCGAGACCCGATCGCAGGCTTCTGGGGTGGTAGCCGCGTGACTAGCGTGGGGGAGGTGACCGGTTCGGTGCGGCCGATCTTCGACGGCGGCAGCGAGATGGGCCGCTTGATGGTGGCGATGGATTGGGAAACCACGCCGTTGCGGGCTCCGCAGACCTGGCCCGAGATGCTGCGCAGAACCGTGCGCATGATGCTCGCGTCCAAGCAGCAGATGGTGCTGTTCTGGGGCGCGCAGTATGTGGCGCTGTACAACGATGCCTACTTCCCCGTCATCGGGTCGAAGCATCCCGGGGCGCTGGGCCGCCCGGTACGCGAGCACTGGGCTGAGCTGCTGCATGTGCTACATCCTCTGCTGGACGGGGTTGTCCAGTCGGGAAAGGCGTTCTGGGCGCACGACCATCCGTTCCCGCTGTGGCGGCACGGCTTCCTGGAGCGCACCTACTTCGACATCTCCTACGACCCGGTGCCGCTTGAGGACGGCCGGGTCGGTGGCGTGTTATGCCTGGTCACCGACACCACCGGCCGGGTACTCAGCCAGCGTCGCATGCGTACGCTGGGTGAGCTGGGGGTGGCTACTGCGGGCGGGCAGCAGGCCGAGAAGGTCGCCCGCCAGGTCGTTACCGTGCTCGCTGACAACCCCGACGACGTGCCCTTCGCTCAGGTCTACCTCCGCGAGGGTGGTGTACTGCGTAGATCGGCCAGCACAGTGGCCGACCAGGAACCCGGGACGGAGATGATCGCACCGGGCAACGACACGCCGGGACCGGCGGTGGTGGCGCAGGTGCTCGACACCGGCAGGCCGGCTTCGGCACCCGCCACCTGGTTCACCAGACGAGGCACCCAGCGGGACATCGACCTAGCGCTGATCTTGCCGATCACCAGTGGCACCGGTATCGAGGGCGTACTGGTGGCCGGGGTCAATCCGTTGTTCCGGCTGCCGGGTGCCTACCGTGAGTTCTACGACGTTGTGGCGGCCACCGTGTCCGGCGCGGTCGCGAACGCCCTGGCGCACGAACAGGAACGGCGGCGAGTGCAGGCGCTGGCCGAGCTCGACCGCGCCAAGACCGAGTTCTTCGCCAACGTCAGCCACGAGTTCCGCACCCCACTGACGCTGGTCGTGGGCCCGACCGAGGACGCGCTGGCCGACCGGGTCGATGCGCTGCCAACGGCCCAGCGGGATCGGCTGGAGATCGTGCGCCGCAACGCGGGGCGGCTGCGTCGGCTGGTCGACGACCTGCTCGACGTAGCCCGCATCGAGGGCGGGCGACTACAGGCCGAGACCGTCGCGGTTGATCTGGCCGAGCTGACTCGCGGCATCGCCGAGTCCTTCGCCCCGGCCGTCGAGCGCGCGGGGCTGATCATGCAGATCGACTGCCCGCCGTTGAACCGGACGGTGCTCGTGGATCCGGGCATGTGGGAGAAGATCCTGCTCAATCTGCTGTCCAACGCGCTGAAGTACACCCACGAGGGTCAACTCACCGTCGCGCTGCGGCCGCGCGGCGAGCAGGTCGAACTCACGGTGAGCGACACCGGCGTAGGTATCCCCGCCGATCAGTTGCCGCTGCTGTTCCAGCGGTTCCACCGAGTTCGCGGCGCAGTAGGGCGCACCCACGAGGGCGCCGGTATCGGGCTGGCGATGGTCCGGGAACTCGTCAGCTTGCTCGACGGCGAGGTCGGCGTCGACAGCCGGGTAGGCCAGGGCAGCACCTTCACCGTCCGGCTGTGCTCCAGCCGTAGCACCTGCAACGTGCCGGCCACCAGCGAGCCGGTGTCCAAGCGGCCCCCGATGGCCCCGCTCTATCTCGACGAAGCCCTCCACTGGAATATGCAGCCAATGCTGCCCGCAGTGTCGCTTGACGAGGCCGCTCAGCCGTCCGTCGAGGCCCCGGCGGGAGCCTGCGTGCTCGTCGCCGAGGACAACGCCGACATGCGCGCCTACCTGACAACGTTGCTGGCGAAGCACTACACCGTCATCGGTACCGCGGACGGGCAGACCGCGCTGCAGGCGATCACGGCACATCGGCCGGATCTCGTGCTCGCCGATGTGATGATGCCCGCGCTCGACGGCTTCGGGCTGCTGGCAGCGTTGCGTGGCGACTCGCAGACCGCGGCCATCCCGGTGGTCCTGCTCTCGGCCAGGGCGGGTACGGAGGCGACGGCCGAGGGTCTGGCCGCCGGGGCGGACGACTATCTGGTCAAGCCGTTTTCTGCATCGGACCTGCTCGCGCGGGTGCGTTCCAATCTGGAGTTGGCACGGCTGCGTAACCACGAGTCGGCCTGGCGTATCGCGCTGGTCAACGCGCTGCAGGATGGGTTCGCCGTCACCACCGCCGACGGGGCCGTCATCGAGATGAACGAGGCGTTTGCGACCATGTTCGGGTATGGCCCCGAGGGCCTGCCCTATCAGGTGCCACACCCCTGGTGGCCGGATCCGGAGCTGGACCCAGACGGCTTCCAACAGGCCAACTCGGCGTTCACAGTCATTGCGGTGCGGGGCGAAGGGCGGTTCGTCCTTCCGATGCGGCACCGCGAAGGGCACCGGATCTGGGTGGCGGCCGCGGTCGCTTCGGTGCGTGACCGGGATGGCCGCCAGCAGCTCTTCGTCACCACGGTGCGCGATGTCACCGCTGAGCACCTGGCCTTCGACGACCAGCGGGCGGTGGCGGTCACCCTGCAAAGCGCCGTCCTCGGCCCCACCGATCTGCCGCCTGGCTTCGCCGTTCGCTACGAACCGGCCGCTGCTCATTTGGAGGTCGGCGGTGATTGGTATGACGTGGTCAGCCTCGCCGAGGACTGCGTCGGCGTCGTGGTGGGCGACTGCGTGGGACGCGGCCTCGGCGCCGCCGCGGTCATGGGGCAACTGCGCAGTGCGTGTCGCGCGTTGCTGCTACAGCCCCACCGGTCTCCTGGCCAGGTGCTTGCCGCGTTGGACGACTTCGCCGCCCTCATCCCCGACGCCCAGTGCACCACGTTGTTCTGCGCCATCGTTGACCGCAGCACTGGGTCAGTGCGTTACAGCAGCGCTGGACACCCACCCGGCCTGCTCGTGCACGCCGACGGCAGCAGCGAAACACTCGACGCCGCCAATTCCGTGCCCCTGGTCACGATGGTGCCGGCGCGGCGACCCGAAGCCACCGCCACCCTGCGGCCGGGTTCCACGCTACTGCTCTACACCGACGGTCTGATCGAACGCAGGCTGGTGCCACTGGCGGACGGGATCAGCCGCTTGCGCGCCAGCCTGCTCGCGGCCCGGCAGCTGGCCGCAGATGCCTTGGCGACCCGGCTGGCCGAGACCCTGCTCGGCGCCGAACACGAGGACGACGTCGCCTACCTGATCTACCAGCATTCCTGCCGGAGGAAGCGATGACCAGCGATGACGTGTATGCGCACACCCGCACCGGCTCTGGAGGAGAGCACATCGTCACGGTCACCGGGCAGGTCGACGTGGCCACCGCTGCGGCGTTCGAGCGTCTTCTCGACGCCGCTGCCGTCGGCCGCACCCAGCTCATCGCGGACCTCACCGGTCTCGGCTTCCTCGACAGCGCGGGTATCAGAGTTCTCTTCGCGCTGGCCACCCGGCTCGATCTGCACCTGATCGTCGACCCCTCCAGTGTTGTCGCCACGACACTGGACATCAGTGGTATGGGGGAGGCAGCCACTCTCCGAGCGACCAGCCCATAGTGGATTGCGATCAGGGGAGGGTGAAGGACAGCTGGACAGTGGTGCCTGCATCGGAGGAGTAGATCCGCAGTTCGTCACTGAAGGTGCGGGCCAGCCACAAGCCGCACTTACCGCCCCCAGGCGCGGGTGGCCGATACCCCGCTATGGGGTCGTCAATTCCCGCCCCATTGTCGCTGACCTCGCAAAAGAACCGAGGACCCGCAGTCCAGGTCTTGACGGTGGCCACCGTCCCGCCGTGGTGCACTGCATTCGCGATGATTTCGGTGGCGGCCAATGCGAGGCGTTGCATCTGGTGCTCGGTCAGCCCGGCAGCCTGAGCCGCCGCGTGCACACGCTGACGTACGGCACGCAGGTCCTGATCGTCGATGGCCGTGCTGGTGACGGCGTGTAGTGGCGCTGGGTGGTAGGAGTTGCCGTTCAACTGGGCGAGGTAGATCCACGGCTCGATGAAATCCGGGTTGGCGTGGTCCGGTGCGATGATCGGATGCGTCCGGCGCAGGTCTTCGAGGAACGCGGCCGAACTGGCCCGGGTGTCGGCCGTGCAGAGCATGCTGACCAGCGACGACGGGCGCAGGAGGTTAGCTGCCGCCTCGTGGCGACACCACTCTCTGCGGCGTGCTGCCCCGGGCCAGGTGAACTCCCCGACGTAACGGCACCGCGACGCTGTGGCCAGCAACTTGCGGATGGTCCACTCGATGGCCAGCACCCTCGACGGCACGTTTCCGCTGCCCCAGGTGTCGGAGTCCGCGAAGTGCAGTTGGTCGTCTCCGTCCGAGCCGAGCACCTGCCGCACCGCCGCGAGGTTACGCGCCGAAGCGACCACCAAGCCCGGCTCACCTGCCTTCAGGCCGTCGAACAGAAACGGTGTGACGCCTGCCATGAACTCGCCGTCTGATCCGTACTCCAACAGACGATGGTCAGCGTCGGTCTTAGCTAGCACCATTCGAACGGTAGGATATTCGGTCTCCAGGCGGGAGACGCCACGCAATCACGAAGGGTGAGCGTCATTCCCCGCGGGGTGTGGCGAGCGCTTCGAGGGCGCACGATCCTGGCCGGGTCTGTGCCCAGCTGGCTGGTGTGGTCACGACGGCGATGGCGGAGGTCTTGAGGAGCTCGACGGCACCGGTCAGCAGTTCCAGGAAATCCTCAAGGCTGGGGTTGTGCGCCACCAACGCCACTGTCGATGCCTCGCCCGGCAGTTCTTGGGTAAGCAGCAGGAAGACCTCAGCGCAGCTGCCGTAGAGCCTTTCTTCGTAGCGAACGGGTGGCTCGGCGTCCAGTTGGGCCGCGGCGAGATCCCAGGTCTGGCGGGCTCGCATCGCGGGGGAGCACATCACGAGATCGATCGTGGGTGCGTGCTGTCGCAGCCAGCGGCCCACGGCGGGGGCGTCTCTGCGGCCCCGTCCGGCCAGCGGGCGCCGGGCGTCGGGGGTGTCGTCCTGCGGCCACGCCGATTTCGAGTGCCTGAGCAGGATGAGCGTGTTGGTCACGGTTTCACCTCTGGGGTCATTCAGGGTCATTCAGGGGTCATTCAAGGGCCAGGACGTGCAACACGAGACGGGCTGCCTCCCCGCCTGCCTCCTCGGCGATCTCGAGAGCGGTACGCACGTCGATGTCGTTGACCAGTGCCGCGGTGACGGCGCTCGCTGCGGCGGGTGAGGTCTGGGCTGTTCCGGTCGCCGCGTACAACTGTTCGAGCCGGGCGGACGCGGCGTCGAGGGCGTCGGGGTGGAAGTCCCAGGTTTCTTGCCAGGGCTGGCCAAGGAGCAGCAGCCGCACCGCCGGGGCAGGGTGGCCCGCGAGCACGTCGGAAACCAACACGAGATTGCCCGCCGACTTCGCCATCTTGGCTCCGTCCACGGTCACCGTGCCGACCGGCAACTCAGCGCGGGCGAAGGGGCCGACGCCGGTCACCGCCTCCACAATGGCCGCCTGGTAGGCGTGATGCGGGAAGTCCAGGTCAGCCCCGCCTGCCAGGACGTCGACCGCGGCACCGAACACGCCAAGCGCCATGGCCGCGCACTCCGCGTGCCAACCCGGCCTGCCGCGGCCCCATGGGCTGGGCCAGCCGGGCTCGTCGTCGCTGGAGGGCCGCCACACCGGGACGTCGAAGGGGTCGTCACGGGTCGGATCGGTGGGCTGGTCGCCGAACTCGGTAGCCAGCGCCATCGCCCGGTCAGTGGTCAGCCCGGTGTTCCTCGTCGCAGCCTTCGCCGGCACATCCGCGCCGCGGAAGTACACCGTGCCGCCCCGTTGGTAGGCAGCGTCTTTCGCCAGTAGCGCTGCTGCGAGCTGCACGACCCGCCCGACGTGATGCCGGGCCCTCGGCTCCTGCTCCGGCCTGCGCACCCGCAACGCGGCCATGTCCCGCCCGAACAGGTATTCCTGCTCGAGGGCGAACTCGTCGAAGTGCCTGCCACGCTCGATGGCGGCTCTGGTCAGGACGTCGTCGACGTCGGTGACGTTGCGGCAGGTCAGGGTCTCCGCGCCAGCCATCCGGAGCACCGCGGCGGCGGCATCGGCCCAGACGAAGGTCCTGGCGTGCCCGAGATGGGTCACGTCATAGGGCGTGATGCCGCAGACGTAGAGCCGGGCGGGGCTGACGATCGGCAGTGCAACACCGCCCAGCCGGACCCGATCCGTCTGCTCGCGGCGTCCATGGTGATCCATAGCGCCATCTTGCATCATGGACCGATGAACAGCCGAGACAGGGACTCGGCGGGTCGCCCCCGCAATGCGCGGCCCCGGGACGGGTTGGGTCGTCCTTTGCCGTACGGGGCGCAGGGCGTCGACCGGGTGCCCGAGGACGTCGTGCTGAGCCCGGCGGAGGCACTGCCCCGCGCCCAGCAGTTGATTGACGATGGCTATCCGTTCCACGCGCACGAGGTCCTGGAGGGGGTGTGGAAGTCGACCGAGGGGGAGCAGCGCGGCCTGTGGCAGGGTCTGGCGCAGCTGGCGGTCGGCCTCACCCACGTCCGGCGGGGCAACCCGAAGGGCGCGACGGCGCTGCTGCGCAGGTCCGCGGACCGGATCGGCCACTACGCTGGCGCACCGCCACACGGGCTGGACATCGCGGGCCTGGCTGCGCACGCCCGTTCGCTGGCCGACCGCATCGAACGGGACGGGCTGGACGCCGTGTCTTCCGTGGACCTACGGCCCCGGCTGATCCAGTGATGATCGCCCACGGTTCCCCACCGGGGCACCAACTTGGACGTCAATCGACGGTGGCCGGTCGGAGAAGACGGAGGTTGTGCGGGTCGTAGGAGGGGGATGAGTGAGGCTGTGCTCGACCTGGAACTCGTGGTGTCCGAGGATCGGGCGGTGACGATTCCCTCCTCGGAGCTGGCCCGGCTGTCCGCGGCGGTGCCCGGCCAGCGCGTCCGAGTGCGGATCGAGAAGGCGCCTGTTGCTCGCCGGACGCTGCTCGGCGCATTCGCGAAGCCTGGTCGGACCACTCTGACCATTGACGACTTCGATGAGCTCTGGGCCGACAGCGGTTTCGGCCGCGACTGAGGCGGCGAGCCGAGACCCGTCATCCGTTGTCGCCGACACCCACGTCCTGATCTGGTATTTCACCGCACCGAGTATGCTCTCCGCAACTGCGATCCAGATCCTGGAAGATGCCGTCGCCGCTGATCGGCCCATTATTATCGCGGCCGTCTCGCTGATCGAACTCGTCTACATCGCTGAGAAGCGTTCGGACAGCATCGACGCCGAGACTCTGGCTGAATTGCTGGCTTCGATCCAGGCGAGCGACTCCCCGATCTCCATCGCGCCGATGACCGTTGACGTGGCACGCCACATGATTTCGTTCAGCCGAACGCAGGTCCGCGACCCGTTCAACCCCACCCCACCCGTCCCACGATCCGGAAGCACCACCCGTCCTGCACCCCCTCGACCGCAATTAGGAGCCAAATCGCGGTTCCAGACCACCTCTGAACCGCTATTAGGAGCCGAATTGGGGTTTTGGGCACCTGGCTGAGCGCTATTAGGAGCCGAATTGGGGTTTTCCCGCCCTGTCGGTATCGCACTTCTCGCGATGTGGGAAGTGCGATGGGGTGATGGTGGGGCGGTCGACGTTCAGGGGAGGTCGGACATGTCACTCGTCTTCCGTATCACCGTAGGCATTCAGAGGTCGCTCAGCGTGAAAGTGAGGTTGTAGTGGTAAAGCGGGAACGGCTGCGCCGGAAGGCCGTCAGGCGAGGTCGTCGAACTCGCCCGCCTGCACGCCCTTGATCCAGGCGGCCAGCTCCGGGCGGGTGAGGTACACGACTCCGTCACCGGGGTGGTTGCTGTTGCGCACCGCGATGCGGTTCTCCGGTAGCGCGGCCACCTCGACGCAGTTCCCCTCTGCGGCGCTGAAGCTGGACTTGCGCCAGGTGGCGTGGGCGGTGTCCATGGTTGTCACTCCCTCTGGTACTCGGCCGCGACGGCCGTGATGAAGCGTACCGAGGGCTCATGTTCCAGCGCGACGGATCGCAGGCTGGCGGTGATGTCGAGGTAGATCGCGACGTCCTCAGGCTCGTCCAGGAAGATGCCCACGCCGCTGCTTTCCACATGCACGACTGGGGTCGCGGTGGCGAACTCCAGCAGCATGTACGCGCCGCCGACCGCCGCATGCCCGCCGTGGTCGAACGGGATCACCCGCAGCTCGATATGTGGTCGCTGAGCCATCGCGAGCAGGTGCTCGAGCTGCTCGGCCATCACCCGTGGACCGCCCTGCGGGCGTCGTAACGCGGCCTCGTCGAGGATCGCCGTCAGGTGTGGCGGCGCCGCGGCGTCCAGGATCCGCTGCCGCCGCTGGCGCAGGTTCACCCGTGGCTCGATCCCGGTCGGGGCCATCCCCACGGCGCGCATGACCGCGCTGGTGTACGCCCGGGTTTGCAGCAACCCAGGGACCAGCATCAGGTCGACCGAGATCAGGCGGATGGCCTCGGTCTCGTACTGGGCCAGCATGGTGGTCTGCGTCGGGATTCCCGCAGCGCCGGTCTCCAGCCAGCCGTTGCGGTCGGTGCCGCGGGCCATGTCGATCAGCCGGTCCCGATCCTCGCCGGTGACCCGGTAGATGGCCAGCAGCGCGGAGACTTCCTCGGGCGTCACGATCCGCTTGCCCGCTTCGATCCGGCTGATCGTGGGCTGGGACCAGCTGAGCTGGTCGGCGACCCACTGCATCGGCAGCTTGGCCTCTTTGCGCAGTGCGCGCAGCCCGGCTGCCAGCCCTCGGGCCTGCGGCTTCGGCCGTGGCTTCGGCATCCCTACCTCCTGGCGGGCACCGGTCGGGCCAACGCTGCCGACCGGACGTCACCCGATTGGGCTATTGTCATCTATGCTGCATGAACTTGATAGTATGCCGCATGAATGAATCAAGCACAGCATATCCTGACCATGGGGCACCCACATTCATCGGGTCAGCGAGCTCCGCCGATCAGCCGCTGCACCGGCGACCGCCGACGACGAAGCCGACCTCGCTCCCCCGGCGGCGAGGAGGAGCTCGTCGCCGAACTCGCTGATCTGGTCGCCAGCCAGCGGTCGCGACTGTTCCCGCTTTGCGAAGAGAGCGGCGACCGGGCGGACGACTGGATTCAGGGCTACTCACCGAGCGCGGTAGCTGCGGTTCAGTCGACTGAGCCGGGTGTGCCGTCGGCGGATTCCAGGGGCAGGCCCGCACTCTGCCAGCGGCGCATCCCACCGGTCAGATTGCGGGCGGGCAGTCCGGCCTCGATCAGCGCCGCGGTCGCCCGGGTTCCGCGCCCGCCGGAGCGGCAGGTGATGATGATCTGGGTGCCGGGTGGCAGCGCGGCGGCATCGAGTTCTCGGAGTGGCATGTGTACCGCCTCGGCGGCGTGGCCGGCGTCCCATTCGTGTTGCTCGCGGACGTCTACGAGGATGGCTGCGTTGGCGTGCAGTAGCGTGCGAGCCTCGTCAAGATCGACAGTGGCCGGATCGGGGGAACTCACGCAGCACCTCCTGGGGTTGGGGTGATCGACCCTGGGAGGGTGATCGGCGGGGGATCGGGTGATCGACGTTGTATCGGAAGGTACCGGGCGCTCGCTCCAGCCTGGCAGGCTGGGCGGCGTGCGCATCGGGATGCCCCTGAACTACAGCGGTGGGTTCGCCCAGACCGTTACAGAATTGGCCGACTACGAGAAGGCCGGGCTGGACATCGTGTTCGTGCCGGAGGCGTACAGCTTCGATGCGGTGAGCCAACTGGGGTTCATCGCGGCACGCACCGAGCGGCTGCAGATCGCCTCGGGCATCCTGCAGCTCTACACCCGTACCCCGGCGCTGACCGCGATGACCGCCGCCGGGCTGGACTATGTGTCGAATGGGCGGTTCACCCTCGGCATTGGGGCTTCGGGACCACAGGTGATCGAGGGTTTCCACGGGGTGCCCTACACCGCGCCGCTGGGGCGCACCCGGGAGCTGGTGGAGATCTGCCGCCAGGTCTGGCGCCGGGAGCGGCTGGATTACCAGGGCAGGCATTATCAGATCCCGCTGCCTGCCGAGCGCGGCACCGGTCTGGGCAAGCCGCTGAAGCTGATCAATCACCCGGTGCGGGAGCGAATCCCGATCGTGATCGCCGCGATCGGCCCGAAGAACGTGGCGCTGACTGCGGAGATCGCGGAGGGCTGGGAGCCGATGTTCTTCCTGCCTGAGCTGGCTGCGCAGGTGTGGGGTGATTCGCTGACCGAGGGATTGGCCAAACGCGACCCTTCGCTGGGTGATCTCGACGTCGTGGTGGCGGCCCCGCTGGCCATCACCGAAGATCGTCATATCGCCGCCGGACTGCTCGACGCGATCCGTCCGATGCTCGCCCTCTATATCGGCGGCATGGGCGCGAAGGGGCGCAACTTCTATCACAACCTGGCCTGCCGCTATGGGTTCGAGGCGCAAGCCGAGACCATCCAGGACCGCTACCTGGCAGGGCAGCAGGAGGCCGCGGCCGCGGCGGTGCCCGACGACCTGGTTCGCCGGACCTCCCTGATCGGGCCCGCTGGTTATGTCCACGAGCGGCTGGCCACGTTGCGGGCGGCCGGTGCCACCACGCTGAACGTCACCCCGATGGCGGGATCGGCCGGTGAGCGGGTCGCGCTCATCGAGCGAATCCGGGATCTCGCAGGCGGCCTGTAGGCCGGGTAGCGGGCCCACTCACACACCCGAACCTGGCTCCTCGGCGGGTGGTGGATCGACTGGTGGGTCGGTCGTTGGTGGCGGTTCCTCGGTGGTCGTGGTCGGCGGGGGCGGTTCCTCGGTGGTCGTGGTCGGCGGAGGTGGCTCTTCGGTGGTCGTGGTCGGCGGGGGCGGGGGTGGCCTGGTGGTGGTCGTGGTTGGCGGTGGCGGGGGCGGTGTAGTGGTCGTTGTGGGTGCTGGAGCCGGGGTTGTCCCGCGTCCACCAGGCGTTCCGGCGGGCGCGGGCCGACTCGTTGTGGGAGCATCCGGTCGCTGGCTGGTTGGGCCGGACTGTTCGGAGTCATCCCGGCCACGGGACTGGAGGGCGCCGCCAGCGGGGCTGATCTTGGCGGGGTCACCGGGTTCAGCGGTGGCAGGCGCGGTACCCGGAGCCCCAGCGGGTGAGGTGTTATCGGTCGTCACAGCCGGCAGGGCCAGCACCGCACCGACGATCAGTGCCACTGCGACGAAGCCGGACATGACCCCTGCCAGCAGTCTTCTTCGCGGTGGTCCGTGCTCGTCAGTGGGCTCCTGGTACTCGGCGGACTCGTGCCGGATGGGGATGATCGGACGGTCCGGCGCCTGGTCCGGCAGGTGCCGACTGGTGTTCACGAGGTCCGGCTCGGGGTCGGCGGGCCGGGGTGCGGGCACGACGACGGTCGGGGTCGCGGTCGTGGTGGCCGGTTCGGGCTGCAGAGCCACCGGAGCCATCGACAGTGCGGCGCCGAGCGCGATGGTGGTCTTGGGGTCGGCGTCCACCACGACCGGGCAGCCCAGCCGGGCCGAGACCAGCTGGGACACCAGCGGCACTCGGGACGAGCCGCCGACGAGCAGCACCGCCCCGAGGTCGGCGCTGGTGAGCCCGGCCGATCCGATGGCGCGTACCAGCGAGTCGATGGTGTCTTCCAGCGCCGGCCGGATCATCTCCTCGAACTCACTGCGCACCAGGCGGACCTGGGCGTTCACCCCGGGTAGCAGCACCGCGACGGACACCTCGGTGTCCGAGGAGAGCGCCTCCTTGGCCTCGGTGCACTCCCTGCGCAGTCGGGCCAGCCCGCTGAGCACGCTCGGGTCGTCGATGTCGAGTGCGTCCAGCCGGTCGCCGAGTCCGGCCTGTACGTGGGTGAACACGGCCTCGTCGAAGTCCGCGCCACCGAGCTGCTCGATACCGTCAGCCGAGCCCATCAGGGCGAACGAACCCGTGCCGGTTTTGCGTACTACAGCCGCATCGAAGGTGCCGCCACCCAGGTCGTACACCGCGATCGTGGTGCCCGCCTCGACCCGTTCCTGCGCGGCGTAACTGACCGCGGCGGCTTCCGGCTCGGCCAGGAAGGTGAGATTGTGCAGGCCCTGCGCGCCCAGGGCGGTACGCAGCAGCTCTTTCTTGAAGGGCCCCCAACCAGCCGGGTGGGTGATCGCGATCCGATCCGGTGCCCCACCTTCACGCTTGACGACCCGGTCGAAGACCCAGCGGACCATCATCGCGGCCAGATCGTGCGCGGCGTAGGGCCGACCACCCACGAACAGTGGAGTGTCATCACCGATCCGGCGCTTGAACTCCCGGACCACGCGGTCCGGGTCAGTTACCGAGCGCCGCTCGGCGGCCTCACCGACGACGAAAGATCCGTCCGCGCCCAGAAAGAGTACCGAGGACACCGCGGGCATGCGGTTACCCAGCGGTACCACTTCAGTGGTCTGTTGTTGCCCCTCCAGCCGCCAGATGGCCGCCGCCGTGTAGCTCGTCCCGACATCGATACCTAGTGCATAGCTCACCGACGGCACCTCTCGCTCCATTGCTTCACTAAGCTATTCGGATCTTTGCGGCCGGATGTTAGCTTCGATCCTCTCGCAGTACTCCTGGTCACAGCACTCCTGCTCGCAGCAACTGCGGTGGAGCAGGGGCCGGATGGGGTCGGACGGTCAGAATTGACCGTCACCGATGCCGACGAGCGAGCGCGTGACCTGCAGATCGGGCTGGGCGAAACAGGCGGCGTGGTAGGAACCGTTGTCGTCCCAGCCCCAGCTGGCTTCGTCGGTGTAGACCTGGGCCAGGAACTCGATGTCCTCGCGGTCGCCGCCGAGTAACGGGGGGAAAATCTGCCCGCACACCCCGTCCAGCAGTTCCCAGTCCTTGTCGGGCGCGTTGGTGGAGTCGAACCGGTCCAGGAACGCCTGGTCCAGCCCGGGCACCAGGTCCCTGAACTGTGCGAGGTTGAGGTGGCCCAGATACTCGCGGTCGTGCAGCTCATCGCAGGACACCCGGTGCTCGCCCTGATTGTTCGGCAGACTCCTCGCGCAGTCGCGTACCTGCGGCGGGACGTTCGCCCCGGCGCTGGCCAGGCCGGGCAGCACCTGTTGTTGCACCTCGGTCGCTTGCTCACCGTTGGTGCCTGGATAGCCGAACACCTGGTAACAGATCACGGTCTTGTTCCCGCCGTCCCACTCCGCGGCGGGGGTGGCCTCCACCGCCATGTCGCCGTAGACCGCGGGCAGCACCACCGCGGCTGGGGTCAGCGAACTACCCAAGTCGCCGAAGCCGGTGTACTCCGACCACTCGGGCTCACAGAAGCTGTGCACCAGCGCCAGGTATTGCTGGCGGGCCGGGCTGTTGTTGTCCTGGAGTTCGTCGCGGGAGTACTGCCCGAGAGTGGGGCTCAGGAGGCTTACCTCGCTGACGGCGAAGACCTCGACAGTGTGCGGTTCGTCGCAGGGCACCTCGGCATCCCAGCTGAACGCCGCGGCCGTACCGGTCTTGAAGCAGTCCCCCACGGCAACGTCGTCAGCGCTGAACCCGCACGCCGGGCTGAGCAGGGCGACTGCGCTCAGCGTCGCCAGCAGAAGTGCCGTTCTTCGCATCGGCAGGCAGCGTACGCGCTGTGATTCGATCTCGACCCAGCGCCCAAGTGTGTTCACCGTCTGGAGTATCGAGCCAGATCCGTTGGTGGCTGGGGGTGGCGGTGAGGCCGAAACGCCCCCATTCCGGGTGACCGAGCCGCTTCCAGGCGGCATGGGTGTCTTCGATGATCCGCCAGAGCGCGTGCGGGCCTGCTTCCCAGACCCGGCGGGTGTCGGTGTCCTCTGGATCTTCGCGGACTTCGCACCAGGAGCCGTCGGGGGAGTGCAGCACGGTGTTGGCCGGTGGCTGGTCGGCGTGCTCGCCGCGGAGGCTGAAGGACGTGCCGGGTGGCAGCGCGGTGTGGGCATAGAACCAGAATGCGGGGTGTTCCCAGGGGCGGGTCAGGCTGAGGGTGGTGCTGCGCTGGTGGGCCGCTTCGCGGTGCCAGGATCCGGCGGGGCCTGGCTGGTAGCTCTGGTTTCGGCGACGGATACCCATGAAGCTGCCGTAGGTGGGGTCGAACCGCCCTTCGGCCTTCTCCCCGTCCCGTCGCAGCAGCACCAGGTTGCCTGCGTGTCTGCCGATCTTGACGTCGGCCAGGATCAGCCCGCCGTTCTTGGTCTGCTGAACCCAGGCCCATGGGACGGCGGGGACTGAGCAGGTGGCCATCACGCGGTCATAGGGCGCGTGCTCGGGTAGGCCGTGCATGCCATCGGCGGCCTTGAGGGTGGGGTGGTAGCCGAGGGCGGTGAGCCGTTTCCGGGCGAGCTCGATCAGGTCGGCTTCGATGTCCACGGCGAACACGTGCTCGCCGCCGAGCCGGTGGCAGAGCAGCGCGATGTTGTAGCCGCTGCCTGCGCCGATCTCCAACACCCGGTGCCCGTCCTGGACGTCGAGGGTTTCGAGCATGCGGGTCATCAGGCTTGGCATGCTGGTGGAGGAGAGTCCACCGGGCAGTATGTACAGCGCGGTGTTCGAGTACACCCGGGCCAGATCGTCTGCGGTCTCGGCGGCGGTCCAGGTACCGGTGTACGGGTCCATCGTGTAATGCACGGGGACGAGCTCGTGGCGGGGCACCGCGCGCACGGCCGCCTGCCACTGCGGCGAGCACAGCTTGCCCGCTGCGGTGAGCTCATCGGCCAACGCGGCAGCCAGTGTGGTCCAGTCGGTCACGGGTGGGCTCCGTAGGAGAGCAGGTCGGCGAGGGTATCGGTGAGCGGCGCTCCGGTGTGGGCTTCGAGCCAGCCGAACTGGCCGCCGGAGTTGCATTCGAGGAACGCGAAGGAGCCGTCCGGGCCGACCACGAAGTCCAACGCCCCGTACATCAGCCCCATCGTGTCGAGAAACCGCCGGATCCCGTCGGCCACGTCAGTGGGAAGCTCGATCGGTTCGTAGCTCAGCGCGTCGTAGTCGGCCCGGAAGTCGATGTAGGACTCGGCGTTCCCAGCGTGGATCGCGAATGCGAAAAACCGCTCACCGATGGCGATCACTCGGGCGTCGTACCGCTTTGGTGCCCACCGCTGCGCCAAGTGACAGGTAACGTCGACGCCCCGCAGGTCCGCGAGATCACCTTCACCCAGCAGGCGAGTGAAGGTGATCTTCCTGGTGCCCTCTTCGGCGATGTGGTTCGCACCGAGCATCTTCGTAATCGTCGCTCCTTGCGCGGCGAACCGGCGCACCGCGTCGGGTTCGTTGGTGATCAATGTGTCGGGGACGGTGAGACCGCACCGGGTCGCCGTCGCCAGCTGCACAGGCTTACTGGCGGCCGCGGTTCGCGCAGGATGATTGACCCACAGCACCGGCAGCGATGACAGCACCCCACCGAATCCGTACTTGGCCTCCAGAAATGCGTGCTGACGCTCCGCGCCGCTCAACTCGGGCGGGAACTGGAAGGTGGTGGGGCTGCGATACCAGATCGACCGCAGAGCCTCCAGCTCGACCTCCCGCTCCGGGGCGCGTAACCGACCCTGCCAGCGGCCCCCTCGCAGCTCCGCGTCGATGCGCAGCTGGGCTGGGAACCACGCGGTGTCCACCCGGCACACCGGAACCTCACGATCCCGCAATGCCAGGACCATCTGGTCGGCGCTGACGTCGAACTCGCCCGCCAAGATCAGTACCGTCATGTCGCGTCGGGTTCGTCCGGAACTTCGTCCGGCACCTCGTCATAGGTCCAGTCCTCCGAGCGACCCTCGTCTCCGTCCCCGTCGGTCACCGAATTGGCGGTCGGTTCTGCCATCCCCGTAAGGATCAGCGGCCGACCGTGTTGGTCCACCGCGACCTGCTGCTCGTGGCTGTACCCGAATTCGGGTAAGGCCCGTCCGGTGACCGCGCCGCGCCGCATACCGCGTAATCCCCACGGCCGTACTCCGGCTGGGGACGGTAGATCCCAGCACGGCGGGGAATTCCGGCGTCGGCCCAGTCCGAACTGCTCGCTACCTGACGCGATCGGATCGTCCACCAACGCTGTCGTCATCGCGGTGCCCCTCCTGGTTTCTCCAGTACGGGTTGGGTCAGGGTGCGGACCACGCCGAACAGGTCGATCTCGCGGCAGAAGCCGAGCGCGTGGCCGTCAGGCAGGTGCGCCCAGCTGACCGGTCCCGATGGGATGACGGTCGGCGGGAGCGGCAGGTGTCCGGTCATGGGACGGATCTGGGTGGGCCAAGGCAGGTTGACTCCGAAAGGTTCGGCGGCCAGCACGATCCGCTGCCCTGGTAAATCGGGGTGGGTAAGGATCGGGGCTGGGCGGTCCTGTGCGGTCAGCAGGACCGTCGCCTGGTCGGCCAGCGTGCTCGGCATGATCAGTGCCATCAGTTCGGTGCCCACATTCAGAAGCACCTGGTTCCCGCGTACCGTCACCCGGCCACCCGAGCGCCGCGTATCCCTGCGGAGTGGCCCGCCTGGCCACCGCCATCGGCCCGCCTGGTGCGTGCCCCACCGGTGGGGTGACCGGTAGCTCGTGGTCGGCCTGGTAGATCAGGCACGTGGTACAGGGCACGCCGGTGCCCGGATCCACGATCTCGATCCGACCGGCCGTCAGCAGCGTGCCGCACCGGGTGGTGATCGCCCCCGGCGGTCCCGGCGTAGGCAGCGCGGCCAGGTGCACCAGTCCGCGTTGCTCGCCCACCGTCCGCACCGCCACCACAAGACCGGTCGATCTGATCATGATCCCACTCCCGTCTGCTGGGCCACGGTGGGGCCGGGTCGCCGCGAGGATCGATGCCGAGCAGTCGCGGACCGAAAGAACACCCGCACCAGCCGTCTCAGCACACCGGGACCCGCACTTCGCTCCCGCCGCATGAGGCCCTCGCCGAGCACCACCGCGCACGCCGGGCAGACCGGCCCCAGGGGCGCCACCAGTGCCGCCGGGATCACCAACCGCCCACACACGGCCCGATGCCGGCCCGACCGGCAGTCATCGCTCAGCGATGTGTCACTGACCCGGTGGTCGAAGCCATCGCCAGTACACGTCATCGACACGGGCGGCACGCCAGCGTGCGCCTCGATACACAGCTTGTCATGTCGCGTCGGCTGAGAGTGCATAATACGTATAGTCTCGGCGATCGTCAGCCATGTCAAGCCTTATATCTCGCTCTTGTCCGTGATGCCTCTTGCTGGATACTGTGCAGGCACGCATAATTCGACTAGAGGAGTAGAGCATGCGCTACCGCCGGATCTCCGACAGCCCCTGTGTGCAATGGGACTGCCCTGCGGTGTTCAGCGACCGTGAGGATGATCGCCGCGCCATCGCGCGTGGTGACCTGCTGCCCCCGACCGAGGAGATTGCCTTGGACGAGCAGGAGCGCGCGGTCGTCGTTCCCGCCTTGCACATAATCGCTGCTGCGGCCGAACTTGGTGGCGGGTTCTGCCGGGTCGACTTCGAGCGGATGTGCCGGTTGTTCGCCGCCGACGCCTTCCGGATCGAGACCCGCGACCACTACAGTGTCGCCGCTGAGGCCCCGGGGCTTGCCGAGTTCGAGGCCACCGGCCGGATCATCGTCTACCCGGGCAAGCAGGACTACCTCGACGAGATCAGCCGGAATGTCGCGGCGGGGAGGACGATCCGGCGGGTGCACACAGTGCACGCTTCACGGCTGAGCGCCTACCTGCGTTGGGAGTTCGCCTCGCAGACAGCCACCAACGTGCTGGCCGGGGAGGATATCCGGATCGTCGACCTCGACCACCACCCAGCACTGGCGGCCGACGAAGATGTGTGGATCTTCGACGATGCCGTAGGAGTGAAGATGTGGCAGCCCACCGCGGATGGGGTGAACAACGGCGTTGCCCGCGCCACCGACGCCGAGTTGGACATCTTCCGCGCGTGGCAGACTGAGGCTCTTCGGGTGGCTGTCCCGCTGCCGGAATTCATGGACAAGATCGGGAAGGCTGCGTAACGAGTGACCCCTGCGGAGCCTGCTGCTGGGCTGACAGCCCGGCGGCGGCTCGCTGAGCAGCTTCGTGCACTTCGTGTCGGGGCGGCGTTATCCACCACCCAGCTCGCGCACCTGCTTCGCTGGTCCCAGGCGAAGGTGTCGCGGATCGAGACGGCCACCCACGGCGTTGCCCCCGGGGATGTGCGCGCCTGGGCCGAATCGCTTGACACTCCGGCTGAGCAGGTCGAGCAGCTTGTGGAGCTGGCGTGGACGGCGAGTATCGAGGTCCGCAGTTTGCGTCGAGCGCTGGCCGTCGGCCACGCTGGCGCGCAGGCCGCAGTCGGGCAACAGGAACAGCAGGCGACGCTACTGCGCAGCGTTCAGCACCTGGTGGTCCCCGGATTGCTACAGACCCGTCCCTATGCGCAGGCCCTGTTTCAGCGCGCGCACCCGGTTGGACGGGATGCCGAGCAGGCAGCCGACGCCAGGCTGGTCCGCCAGCGGATTCTTGACGATCAGGAGCGCCGATTCGAATGGGTGGTCACCGAGGCGGCACTGTGGTGGCGACCGGCCGACTGGACGGTGCAGGCTAAGCAGATCCGGGCCGTGGCCACCGCCGCCACCCGCCCGAACGTCGACCTGCGGGTCCTGCCACTGGACGTCCAAGCGCCGACGTTCTACCACTCGTTTACCATCCTCGATGATCATATGGTGGCTGCGGACAGCATTGGCGAAATCTTGCTCAGCGACCCCGACGAGATAGCCTGGCAGATCGAGGTGTTCACCCGCATGCAACGGGCCGCGCTGGACCCGCAAGCCAGCCGAGCGGTGCTCGAAGGACTCGCGGCCCGATTCGCCGCCCGATGACCTGGGAACGGAGGTTGGCGTGAGCATCCAGAGCCGGAGTACGGGCCGCATGCTGCTGCGGGGGAGGACATCCGCATCATCCCGGTCATGACGGGCTGGGTGGTCGATGTGCCTTCGGAGGACTTCTGGCTCTTCGACTCCACCACGTTGTTCGCCATGCATTACGACCCCGATGGGCGCTGGCTCGGCGTCGAACCCGTCACCGATCCCGCTAGAGTCGTCGCAGCCTGCTTCGCCCGGGACGCGGCGCTGCATCAGCCCACTCCCTGGCGGGTCTACCTCGCCCGCCACCCGGAACTGGAACGGCGGCTGATCCCGGCCTGGCGCTGAAGAGGGGCATCGCGGTGTCGGCGCCGCGGATCACCCCATAGCGCAACCCGCGCAGTGCTAGGTTGCCGATCGACCCGCAACCAGCTCGCGTGGAGGCATCAGCCCATGACTCAGCCCCACCAGCCGGCCCCGGCCTTCCCGGTTTCCATCAAGGGTGTGGTTGTCCGGGACGACTTGGTCGTGCTGCTCAAGAACGAACGTGATGAGTGGGAGCTGCCCGGTGGGCAGATCGAGATCGGCGAGACACCGGCGCAGTGCGTTGCCCGGGAGATCGCCGAGGAAACCCGATGGCTGGTGAGCATCGGCCCGATCCTGGACGCCTGGATGTACCAGGTGGTGCCAGGTCATCATGTGTTCGTCGTGGTCTACGGCTGCTACCTGCACAGCGGATCCGTCCCGGTCCTCAGCTATGAACACAAGGAGATCGGCCTGTTCACCCAGCACGAGGTGGCTGAGCTGGTGATGCCCGAGGACTACAAGCGGTCGGTCGCCATGTGGTTCGACCGGCTGCACCACGGTGCCCCGGAGAAGATCCACTGAGCGCGTCATGACAGTCTCACCGAAGGTCGGCCGGGTGCCTGTAGCTGATCACTGTACGGCTTGTATAAATCCAGTTATACAAGCTCGCCCGCTGAGGACGATCGCTATGACGGGTTGCGCTCGGCTGGAACACTGGACGGCACCATCCGTACGATCGTCGAGCTGTCCGGACGTGATATGCGTCGTCGTAAGCTTCTGCTGGGCTCCATCTTCGCGGCGGGGGCCTTCGCCGAGCCTGCGCTGCTGGCCCTGGACGCCAGACGGTGGCCCTGGCACGGGCCGGGTTGGCTGTCACCCAGGGCACGGCGACCCCGGCGCTCGCGAGGCGCACGACCGGCTGCGCACCCTGCAACGCCAGGTCCGGTCCCTGCGCACCCGCTCACCGCACCTGCGCGAGCTGGACGAGCGGATCACCGTCTTCCTCACCCGCAGTGCCCGACGCTCCGGGAACGCCGACTTTCGACCTGTGGACTTGTCTACAGCTGAAGATCGGTGATGTCGGCAGCGACAGACAAGGCGTGAGATCACATGACCACGCAGGTACATGATCGCATCACTATGGCTGCTTGGCTGGGAACCAGCGGCGTAGCGTGTTCCGTAATGCGCGAAAGGCAGGATCGGTGCACCCGTCGACGGACATCTGCGCCGCAGCGCGTTTGAGCACGGCAGGGGACAGGTCGGTCCGATAGGCCCTGCGCATGAACTGCAGCGCCTCCTTGGGACGCGGCGGTTTTTGACAATCGGCTGGCCAAAGGTCGGCGTCGGCGAGGACTTCACGGTAGGGTTTTGGCCCCCGATAGTTCATCGCGGCTGCGACGTGCGGGCTGTCCGGCTGCCAGAACCACGCTTCGATCTCTGGCTCGAGCACGATCACCGCCAGCTCTGCCGGCTCCCAGACGCGGGCCACCCGGGCCGTGACGTCCAGCCTGATCCGGTCTCCACCAGGGCTGCCCTGCCAGTCGGCATCCATCATGATGACCGCGCGGCGGTGGGTGCTGAGGTGCGGTCGGACCAGCTCCTCGGGTTGGGCGTACAGGCCCGGGTCGTTCTGTCCGGATGCGACGAACACGTCCTGGTTCAGCCGCGGGTCGATGGTGAACGCGCCGCATCGCAAGCTCCGGTGGAATTGTGCACGGCCGAAGAAGCCTTGGAGCACCTGCTGCATGGTGGTGTCGGCCACGACGAATACCAGCTCACGCCGATCGTCGGTCATGAAAGGACACCTGATGCGAACAGTGAACCGATGTCGATCGAGCCCCTCCAGTCCCGCAACCGTGGGTGCTGCTCGCCCCTGATGACATCGACGGATCCGTCGTCGTGCAGCCGCGTTGCCAGGATGTCGGTGAGTTCGGTCCGGGCCAGCGCGATCGGGGAGTGTGTGGAGATCCAAACCTGGCTGTCCAGGATCGAGCTCAGCGACAGCATCACTGTCTCGATCGCCTGCGGATGGATCCCGTTCTCAGGCTCCTCGGTCACGAGCAACTGCGGGAGGGAGTGCGATGGCAGGTAAGGGAGCAGGCTCAGGGCGAGGATCTGCAACGTGCCGTCGGAGAGTCCTGACGACGTCACACGGTAGCCTCCGTGATAACTGATGGTGAAGTAGGCGTGGTGGTCTTCTTCCCGCTCTCGTACATCAATGTCGCTCACCTGCGGGAGCGCGGTGCGGACGTGGTCCACCCAGAGCCGGAAACCTGCCGGATCGTCATCGCGCAGCGATTGGGCCAGCCACGGCGTGTTGCGTGCGTCCGGCAATAGCTCGGGTGGATCCCCGGGGGGGGCAGGTCGCCGTAGTGCAGCCCAGTCGGGGTCGTAACACATGGCTTTGCCGAGGAATAACCGAATAAGCCAGCGAGCTGCTGGAAACAAGCTGTCGTCGGCTGGTACCGACGCGAGTGCGAGCTGGCCGGACCCGATCCGCAGCTTCGGTAGTCGCAGCCCGGGCGTGGTCGTCTCCGCGATGAGTTCCGTCTCGCCTCCCAGTCGGCGGGTGATGACAGGGCGCCACTTGCTATCGGGGCTGGCATGCCGACCTTGCAACGGCACGCCCGGCTTTGGCGGACCGTCGTCCTCCGCATACAGAAACAGGTACTCTTCTGCGACCTCCAGCACACGGTTGAGGACTTCGAGTCGTAACTCGTAGCGGGCGTAGGTGGGGCGTGGCTTTCGGTGGTCAGCCGAGCTTACGTTCGGCAGTACCGTTTCGACATCGTCCGGCAGCCGTGCCTGCACGGCGAACACAAGCTCCGAACCACGTCCGCCGTGCAGCAGCTCGGAAAAGCTGCTCGCCCGCGGAGCGCGCCTTGATCGATCGGGCCGTAGGAATGCGTCCGCGACGCGCTGCGCCCGCAGGAGATCGCCGAATAGGATCGGGATGTCCAGCAACGTCGTCTTTCCTGAACCGTTGGCCCCGGCCAACACCTGGTATCGATCGACGTCGACCGACAGCTGGGCGAAGCAGCGGTAGTTGGACGCCTCGATCCGTGTGATCACGCCTGCCCTCTCCTTGGTTGCCCGGGTATCGGATATTGTTTAACGGAACTCGCGGTATTTTCCGCACTCAACGGAAGATCGTTGTCGAGCTCCGGAAGTCTGGGCTGTAGCACCCGATCCACGCTCCGACCGAGCTTAGACCCACTCGCCCGTTGACTTGTTCGCCCCGTAGCTGCCGCACCTGTCGCGCCCGGCAGCCCGGGAACGGTGACCTCTGACCGTCAACCGGCGCCTGACTCCCTTGACGGGTTGCGCTCGGCTGGGACTGAGGAGCCCTCTACAGTGAGGAGGTCGATGACGCTGGCAGCGACAGACAAGGCGTGAGATCACATGACTACGCAGGTACATGATCGCATCACCATCGAGCCGGACAAGATGGACGGCCAGCCCTGCATCCGGGGTCTACGCTTTCCTGTCGTCACCGTGCTTCGCATGATCGCTGGTGGCATGACTGCGGACGACATCCTCGACGAGCATCCCGATCTCGAGCCAGAAGACATCCCCGCAGCTCTCAGGTACGCCGCTGAGGCACTCGCCGAGCATTACTACCCCCTCAGAACACCCGCATGAGATTTCTTGTCGATGAGAACCTGTCTCCGCGCGTCTGCGACCGCCTGAACGCAGCCGGACACGCAGCGACCCACGTATGTGACGAGGGTATGAGCAGTGCCACCGACTCGCAGGTACTCGTCAAAGCCGTCGCTGACGGGCGGGTGCTGCTCACGGCGGACCGCGGCGACTTCGGTCGTGAGCTTGCGCACACGCAGGCAATTGCTGCCGATATGGGAGGACGACGAATACTTGGCTGGCGCGCAAAGTCAACGCGATCCGGTCTCCTGTCCGCAGCATGACCGGCTCTTCGGTGTCCCACGCCTGAATGCCTGCCACATCGAGAGACGCCTGGCGGACTGTGTCGGCTGCTTGCTTGGGCGTGACCGCAAAGAACTCACGTTTGACATTGACGCGATGTTCTGCCAGTAGTTCGTGTGCTCTGCGTTCAACGGCGACAGGGTGAGAAGTGGCAGCGCGGTAGGCTACGTCGAAGGGTAGCGGCACGGCCGTGTTGTTGAGCTCCCGTGCGCGGTCTTCGGCGAGGTGCTTGTATCGCCCGACCTTCACCATCCCCGGCATAGCAGGGTTGGTGAGTACGTAGACGAATCCGACGGACCTTGTCGCCATGGACGTTGAGTCTACGGAAGTCAAAGTCGATCCCTCCAGGGTGACGCGCAAAGTCGTTTTCCCACTTCAGCGTTGGTTTGAGGGGTCCTGGGTGGTTTACGACGGGCTGCTTTGTGCTGGACACTGGACGGCACGGTCCGTACAGTCGTCGGGACGGGATATGGCATCGGCGCAAGCTCCCGCTGGGCTCTGTCTTCGCGGCGGCGGCCTTCTCCGAGCCTACGCTGCTCGCCCTCACTGTGCCGCCTGCCGAGAGCACCGCACGCGCTGGAGGCAAGCTGCATCGCGAGGCCAACACCGCCTTCCTCACCCGCAGCGCCCGACGAGACGAGGACCCCAGCGCCTGATGAGTGGCGACATCGATTTCGAGCGGGCTCGGTTCTACGCGATCCCGATGGCGACGCCGTTTCGGGGTATCACGGTTCGGGAAGGGATGCTGATCGAAGGCCCGGCCGGGTGGGGGGAGTTCTGTCCCTTCGCCGAGTACGACGACCGGGAGTCCGCGTCCTGGCTGGCCACCGCCGTCGAACAGTGCACGGTGGGCTGGCCGAAACCGGTGCGGGACCGTATCCCGATCAACTGCACTGTCCCCGCGGTCGGCCCTGAGCGCGCCTACGAGATCACCGCGAGGTCCGGTTGCGCAACCGCGAAGATCAAGGTCGCCGATCATCCCAAGTCGTTGGCCGAGGATCTGGCCCGGGTCGAGGCGGTCCGGGACGCGCTGGGCCCGAGCGGCGCCATCCGGGTGGACGCCAACGCCGCCTGGGACGTCGACACCGCCATCAAGCACATCGGACTGCTGGACAAGGCGTGCGGGCTGGAATACGTCGAGCAGCCCTGCCGCACCATCGACGAACTCGCCGCCGTCCGTCGCCAGGTTGACGTGCGGATCGCCGCTGACGAGTCGATCCGCCGCGCCGAGGACCCGTTGCGGGTCGCGGTAGCGGGCGCGGCCGACATCGCGGTGCTCAAGTGCACCCCACTCGGCGGCGTCCGCCGCTCCTTGCAAGTGGCCGAAGCGGCCGGCCTGTCTTGCGTCGTTTCCTCCGCCCTGGAAACCAGCGTCGGCCTGGCCGCCCAGCTCGCCCTGGCCGGTGCCCTGCCCGAACTGGACTTCGCCTGCGGCCTGGGCACCCTGTCCCTGCTGTGCGGCGACGTCGTCCGCGACGACGACTCCCTGTGGCCCGAGATGGGCTACCTCCCCGTGCCCCGCACCCCGCCCGTGCCCGATCGCGCCCGGCTGGACACCTACGAGCGGGTCTACCCGAACCGTGTGACTTGGTGGCGCGAGCGCCTCACCCGCGTCCGCGCTGAACTGGGCACCGCATAGCCATCACAGTGCCGGACACCCATCCGGGAGGTGAGGACCGTTATTCGGAGCCGAATCGCGGTCCGCGCGCACGGGCTGAGCTGGATTGTGACCGTTTGAGGCACGGCCGCTACCCGCGCCAACCGTCGAGCTGGTGCTCGGCAGATCGGCCGAGCCTTTCCCGGCGTAGTGGTCGGCGAGGGCCACGTGTTCAGGGCACCCGGCAAGCGGCTCATCGTGACTCCGACGCGACTAAGGACCGGGTGGAGCGCAGCTGTGAAGGCTGCCGGTATCACGGTCCGACGTCCGCGCTGGCACGATCTGCGTCACACATGTGGGGCAGCCTTGAAGAGCGCCGACGTGCCCCCGCAGGTGATCCGCGACTTGCTGCGACACGCTGCGCTTGGTGCTACGGACGTCTGCTTTGAGTTGCCTATGACGAGCATGCGGGTGCGTGCGGCTGGCATACACAATGAGCATGGTCACCAGGCCCTGCTGCGTCTTGCTCTGGGGAGGCTTCCTCAGGTAATTCCCCTCCTTATGCCTCATGTCTGTCATGTTCTTGTGTGCTCTGCTGCGGGACCGGCCGGTCGCCCTCGTGCACGCGCCGCAGGGCGATCCAATCGAGTAGTTCAGCGCCGGTCAGCAGCATCGATCGACCTGCCGACGAATGCAATCCTCACAGAAGCGACTCTGTTCGGTGGTCATGCTCGCAGCCAGCACCTCAGCACCGCAGAGTGCGGTGTAGCGCCCTCGTGAGCGACCAGCCGCAATGATGTCGAGGTCGATGAGATGCTCGGTCAAGGTCTGGGCATCGACCATCGTCTGGACGAGGATCGCCCTGGTCGCCTCGGTCACCGCGCGTCCTCGCCGCTTCGCCCGGTGACGCCGTGCGGGACCCGCTTGTCCCACCTGTGTTTAGGCAGGGTACGACGAGCTCGGGCCTGGACCAGCCAGGCCGCAAGCATCGCTATCAGCACGAGCGCACCGATGACCGCCAGCCACAGGACGAGCTCCCCTAACCCTCTGTCGAAAACCACGCCGCGAAGAGTGTTCGATCAGACACGGGATTTTTCCCTGGGCCACAAAGTAACCCGCAACCTCACCCGAATGGGCTAAATGCCGAGGCGGCCCGCCAGTCCTCGCAGCTCCTCGCCCATCGCGTTGTGACGACCCCGGGTGAGCAGCCCAGAGATCACCTCGCGAGCCACGGGATCGCGGTACAGCTGCACGGGGGACAGGTCCTCCGCCTTGCGGTAAGCGATCACTGCGTCGTCCAACCGCCCCCGGACACGTGCCAGCGCCCGACCGGTCTCGGTCCAGTAGAACGCCTCGCTGGCCGGGAACGGATGGGCTTCCGGCTGCATGCTCCGTGCCAGATGCACGGCCCGATCGTCATCGCCGAGTTCCAGCGCCGCTCCGATGCGCCGGATACCCAGGCACGCCGGACCGAAGGCAAGGTCCAGCTGGTTGTGCTCGCTGAGTTCGCCGAATGGCTCCGCGATCTCCGCGGCGGTGGCCAGTACGGCATCCGCGTCCCCACCATCAATGGCGATGAGCCACGCACGAGTAGCCATCGTGGCGCACACCAAACCTACGGTGTCGGCCCTGACCGATGGTAGCGAAATATCGTCCAACTCAGCCTGGGCCAGCTCGAATGCACCTTCTTTGATCAGCGTGTCAGCCACGCCATAGGCGGCGAGCCCGAGCGAAATCGCCGTGTCGTGCCTGCGGGCGAGATCTCGCGCCAGGAACACAGCCAAGCGCCGCAGATCGATCGGCGCCCCGGCGTGACGGAGGAACATACGTGTGACGTGCACGTGCAGCAGCACCGCCAACGGCAGCAATACATCGAGATCACGGCCGGTGTCGATCGTGGTGTGCAGATCCCGGATCAAGCGCGGCAACGCTGCGCTGACCTGCGCGAACCGGCACCAGCGGTGGTTGCGCAGGACTATCCCTACGCGCCTTTGCAGCGCGCGGACCGGTAGTACCTCGCCACCCGGCCTATCGAGGATGACAGCATCCAACGCACGGCGTATACCCACTGTGGCAGCACTGTCGATCCCCCTATTGCCCGGCATGGGCTCGGGAAGCTGCAAAATCTCCCACAAAGTGATCCCGAGAGCGTCGGCCACTCCCTGAATATGAGACATACGGTCCAGAACGGCTTCGCCCCGCTCCACCCGGGACAGGTGACTGACGCTGATCCCCGCTAGCCCGGCGACCACTTCCAGCGAGAGTCCACGCTCGGTGCGGGTCTTGCGCAGAAACCGCCCTATGGTCTTCGCCTCATCGGCGTACACGGCGCCTAACCTCCTCAGCACGCGGTCCAGCAACCCGGAGCCGCCATGGGCTCAGCATGTCAGCTAGATGATCTTCCGGCGTGGGCTGAGCGTGGGTTGATCATGCTCAAACCGCATCATACTCTGACCGGATGGACCTTCAGTTAGGAGCCGAATCGCGGTCCGCGCGCACGGGCTGAGCTGGATTGTGACCGTTTCTTGACCATGCGCACGACCAGCAGGCGATCGCCAAGGGCGGTGGTGGTTTCCAGCAACTCCAGCTCGCAACGCTCGCGTTGCTCCGGCCGCGCGCGGTGAATCACCTGTTTCACCAGGCCATACAACACGCTGCTGGCCAGGTTCACCGCAACCGGGAGTACGACCAGCTCCAACAGGCCGGGGAAGAACTCTCCGCTGGGTGCGGCCTCCTGCTCGGCCGCCGCACGCGTGCGAGCTCGCTCGTCCGCGTCCCAGCTCGCTGCCAACTCGGCCGGACTCATCCCCAGAGCTGGATCCAGCCCCACAAGCACACGTCCCATTTGGTGCCCCTCACACGCTCGCACCCGAGCTGACCAGGTTCAGGAGACGCCCCTACGGCACCATATCGACGCATGAGTAAATTCTGTTACAGATGACGCATTGACGTGATCATGAGTTGGATCGGCACTGGTCGGCTATGGCCGGGACCGCTGGTCCTGGCACGAAAAGGCGCTGACCCACCGCGAGGTCGGTGCTCGACAGATCGTTGAGTTTGACCAATTCGGCGACCGTGGTCTGGTGCCGGCAGGCGATGCTGGACAAGTTGTCGCCTCGCTTAACCACGACAAAGTGCCTGAAATGCACAAGATAGTCCGGCGCAAGGAACGGCTGCGAGCACAAGTAGGCGGTCGGCTGGCGGCACCCGAGCGACGGGTAGGTCGGCAGTGGTTGCAGATTCCGTAACGGGAGCTCAAGGGATGAGGGGAGCTCACGGGTCCGGTTCACGCCGAAGGGATCGCCACTGCCGTAGTCGCTCGCGCGGACCGGTAAGCGTGGCGCTGGTTCGTCAGGGCTGAGGAAGGCGGCGAACAGAATGACGCCCAGCACGGTGGCCGCCACAGGCAGCACGATGCGGGCCATCTTCCACTGACCAGTCGCGGTTCACCAAGCTGTGTGGACCGTCCGCGAGTCTGACCAGCCGGTGGTCCAGGCTCGGGTGCGAGTCCAGCCGCGAACTCGGCTGTTTCGGTGGGGTGCGTCTGTGCCGCGTCAGCACGTCGCGGTAGTCCGGGTCATCGAGCATGGCCTCGAACGCGCTGAAGGGATCGTCAGGTAGCTGGCCAATATTGCTCATCGGCTGCAAGAACCTGGTCTGGAAATCATCCCAGGCCGCCACGAGCACGTGCGCGGACCGAAGCGCCTCGCTGGTCACTTCCGGGCTGGCCACGAATGCGGTCGCCGCGTCGGCCTCGAATTCCTGCTGGCGACGCACCGCCAGCGAAACCGTGTCATACACCCACGCGTACGCCGCCAGCAGTTTGTGGAGTACGAACGAGTAACCCCGGACGAGATCGTTCGCCGTGGCGGTGGCCCTGATCTGCCCGCACGTGGTGGCCAGGGCGATCGACCCGCGGTAGGTCATCGCGCCGAACCGAGTGTGCCCGCGCGCATAGTGTCCTAGCTCGTGACAGAGCACGGCGCGCAACTCGTCAGTCGGCAGCCCGACCAGCAGCGGCACTCCGATTGTCAGGTAGTTGTCCACATCCAGTAACAGCGCCATGCCGCCATAGTGTTTACTGACTGCCCCCGACACGTGGGCTGGCTACTCTACGTAGTCGGGCGCTGCTTGATCAGGGCCGGTGACCACCGCGTTGGCCACACGATCGAGCGCAGCGTGCTGACTGTGCTGGTGCTGGTCATGCACACTCGTGACGACGTCTCTCCGCAGTTCCTACGGCTGCTGGCAGGTAGCGTCGCCGGTGCACCCAAGGTGGCTACCAGCCATTGTGGACAGGTCCGGGCGGGCCATGGCACGGTGAGGCAATGAGCGACTTGAACGCCACCTCAGCAGCCTTGCTGGGCCTGTTCCACGATGGCCCGATGACCGGCGGGCAGCTGGTAGTGGCAGCCGGGCAGCGGTTCGGGTCCTTCTTCAGCGTCACCCGCAGCCAGGTCTACCGCGAGCTGCCCGTGCTCACCGGCGCCGGCCTGCTCCGGCTCGGCAAGCAGGGGCCTCGGTCCAGCCAGCAGTACGTCATCACCGTCGCAGGCAAGCGGGCCTTCACATCGTGGCTGAACTCCGCGACGGGATCCGACCACCTGCGCAGCTCGCTGATCCTGCGTCTCGTGCACGCAGGCAAGCTCACCGCCAAGCAGCGTGCCGCGCTGGTCAGCAACGCCAGGGCCGAGTACGTCGCGCGGCTCGAAGCGGCCAGAGCGCAGGCGCAGGCCGTCACCGACCCATACCTGAAGGCCGCCGCGGACTTCACCGTGGCCCACCGGCGCGCGGTGCTCACCCTGCTGGACGCCATCCCGACGGATTGAGCAGGCGGGGGCGACTACCCTGTTTTGTCGTGAACCCCGACGTAGCCACCGACCTCAAAGACATGGCAGGCACCCTGGCCGGGATCGAGGCTGCGCTGGACATCGACCGGATCCGCGCCCAGGTCGCCGAGCTGGAGACCGAAGCCGCCCGGCCAGACCTGTGGGACGACATCGAGCACGCCCAGCAGGTGAACAGCAAGCTCGCACACAAGCAGGCAGACCTGCGCCGGGTCGTCGGTCTGCGGCAGCGGCTGGACGACGTGGAGGTCCTCTACGAGCTTGCCGAAGAAGGTGCCGACGAGGCGGCCCGCAGCGAAGCCGAGGCCGAGCACCAGAAGTTGCGCGCGGAGATCGCCTCGCTGGAGATCCGGACCCTGCTCTCCGGCGAGTATGACGAGCGAGACGCCCTGGTGACGATCCGGTCGGAGGCCGGTGGGGTGGACGCGGCGGACTTCGCTGAGATGCTGATGCGGATGTACCTGCGCTGGGCAGAGCGGCACAGCTACCCCACCGAGGTCTACGACACCTCCTTCGCGGAGGAGGCCGGGATCAAGTCGGCCACCTTCGTCGTCAAATGCCCCTTCGCCTACGGCACGCTGTCGGTGGAACAGGGCACCCATCGCCTGGTCCGGATCTCGCCGTTCGACAACCAGGGCCGTCGGCAGACCTCCTTCGCCGGCGTCGAGGTACTGCCGGTGACCGCGACCACCGACCACGTCGACATCCCGGACAACGAGATCCGGATCGACGTGTTCCGCTCCTCCGGACCCGGCGGGCAGAGCGTGAACACCACCGACTCCGCGGTGCGCATCACCCACCTGCCGACCGGCCTCGTGGTGTCCTGCCAGAACGAGAAGTCACAGATCCAGAACCGGGCCGCGGCCCTGCGGGTGTTGCAGTCCCGGTTGCTGGAGCGCAAACGCCAGGAGCGCCAGGCGCAGCTGGACGCGCTCAAGGGGGAGGGCAGCTCATGGGGCAATCAAATGCGCTCCTACGTGCTGCATCCTTACCAGATGGTCAAGGATCTGCGGACCGAGCACGAGGTGGGCAATCCGGCCGCGGTGCTCGATGGGGACATCGACGGCTTCCTGGAGTCCGGTATCCGCTGGCGCCGCCAGCAACAGACCGCGGCCACCGGCTGACGTAGACTCGCCGCTTGTGATCCGGCTCGAGCGCGTCAGCAAGTCTTACAAGACTTCCACCAGACCCGCGCTGGACGACGTCTCGGTCGAGGTGGACAAGGGCGAGTTCGTGTTCCTCATCGGCCCTTCGGGGTCGGGCAAATCCACCTTCCTGCGCCTGCTGTTGCGCGAGGAGGTGCCCAGCAAGGGCGAGGTCTACGTCGCCGACTGGAACGTCGGGAAGCTCTCCGCGCGCCGGGTCCCCCAGTTGCGGCAGCGGGTGGGCTGCGTGTTCCAGGACTTCCGGCTGCTGAACAACAAGACGGTCACGGAGAACGTGGCCTTCGCGCTCGAAGTGATCGGCAAACCCCGGCACACCATCCGCAGGGTGGTACCCGAGGTGCTGGAGCTGGTCGGCCTGGAGAGCAAGGCTGCCCGGATGCCCCATGAGCTCTCCGGCGGTGAGCAGCAGCGGGTAGCCATCGCCAGGGCGTTCGTGAACCGTCCGCTGCTGTTGCTGGCCGACGAGCCGACGGGCAACCTGGACCCCGATATCAGCCAGGACATCATGCTGCTGTTGGAGCGGATCAACCGGACCGGCACTACCGTGCTGATGGCCACTCATGACCACTCGATCGTCGATTCGATGCGCCGCCGCGTCGTGGAGCTCCAACTCGGACAGGTGGTCCGGGACGAGAACCGCGGTGTGTACGGCGTCGGCCGATAGGAATCCTCACCCCTGATGCGTGTCAGCTTCGTCTTCAGCGAGGTCGTTACTGGCCTGCGCCGCAACGTGACGATGACCGTTGCGATGATCTTGACTACGGCGATCTCGCTGGCCCTGTTGGGTGGAGGTCTGCTGGTCGTCGGCACCATCGACCGGATGGAGCAGGACTACTACCAGCGTGTCGAGACCGTGGTGTTCCTCAGCGCCGACATCAGTGCCAACGACCCGGACTGCACCTCAAGTACCTGCGCGGATCTGCGCAGGGAGTTGGAGACCTCCTCGGGTGTGCAATCGGTGGAGTTCGAGAGCAGGCAGGACGCCTTCGAACGGTTCAAGCGGATCTTCGAGGGACAGCCGGAGCTGCTGGCGCTCGCGCGGCCGGAGGCCCTGCCTGCTTCGCTGCGGGTTACGCTGTCCGACCCGGAGCGTTTCGGCGACATCGCGGCGGCGTTCACTGGGCGCCCCGGTGTGGACCGGGTCACCGACCAGGGCGAGTACCTCGCGCAGCTGTTCCGCGCTCTTGCCGGGTTGCGCAATGCCACCTTCGTGGTCGCCATGGTCCAAGCCCTCGCCGCGCTGATGTTGATCTCCAACACCATCCAGCTCTCGGCGTTCAACCGGCGTGCCGAGGTCGGTGTCATGCGCCTGACCGGTGCCACTCGCTGGTACACCCAGCTCCCGTTCGTGATCGAGGCGTTGGTCGCCGGGATCATCGGTGGGTTGCTGGCCGTCGTCGGGCTGGTGGTCGCCAAGGTCGCGTTCATCGACCGGGTGCTCGCCGCCGTCTTCGACGCCGCGATCGTGCCGCGAATCGGCTACTCGGACATCCTCGTGGTCGCACCGATCCTGCTCCTGGTGGGTGCCGGGGTCGCCGCCATCACGGGCTACGTCACGTTGCGGCTGTACGTTCGAACCTGACGTGCGGCTGCGCCGCCTGTGAGTGGCGTTAGTGGCTAAAGCGACCAATGCCACACACAGTGCGGCTTCGCCGCTTTTGAGTGGCAATCGTCGCTATATCCACCAACGCCACACACAGGCCGACCGAAGGGATGCAGTGTGAAGGAACAGGGCCGCAAAGTGATCGCCTCGAACCGCAAGGCCCGGCATGACTACGCGATCGT
>JBQTGW010000139.1:0-45993 GCA_052390495.1 Pseudonocardiales bacterium | reverse complement strand
ACCGGCTATTTTTTGGGGGCGGCCCCGCGGGGGGGGGGTTATACTTTTTTGGGCCCCTATCACCTTCGGGGGGGGGGGTCGCGGCTCCGCGTGTGGGTTAATCGTGGCCATCCCTCTTATCGCCACTCACAGGCCCGACCGAAGGGAGGGCACTATGCCAACGTTCACCACAACCGTGCCGATCCGTTGGTCCGACATGGACGTCTACGGCCACGTGAACAATGCGCGGGTGGTCACGTTGCTGGAGGAGGCGCGCACCCAGCTGCTGTTCGGCGAGGGCACCCGGCGAGGTGCGCAGACCCTCGCCGAGGGCGTGATCGTCGTCGAGTTGATGGTGCGCTACCGGTTGCCATTGGTGTACTCGGCCACCCCGGTGCGGGTCCAGCTGTGGGTCAGCGAGCTGCGCAGTGCGTCCTTCACCCTGGCGTACGGGGTATCAGCCGCCGAGGGCAACGGCTATGCGGTGACCGCCAGCACCCAGCTGGCCCCCTATGAGACCGTGGCCAGAAGACCACGCCGGCTGACGCCGGTCGAGCGGGACTTCCTCGCTACCTTCCAGGATGGAATTGTGACGGACAGTGCTCTGGTGGAGAGATAATGCCCTGGTGGATAGAGACGACAATGCCTGAGCTATGCATTCCCGATCCCACTGAACGGGATGATCTCGGCGCATTCGTGGCGCGCGCGGTCCGCCTGGACGGCGGAGCGATCGTGCGGCTGCGGGCCCGGGCCAGCCGGGTGGCTGCCTGGGTGGTCACCCCGTTCGACACCCTGGTGACCCGCACGGTTGCCGGTACCGTGCTCCCGGCCGACCTCACCGTCGGTGGGCGTGACCTGCTGGCTGCGCTGGCCGTGGTCGGTGGCGCGGTGGTGGACCCCGGCCGGACGCAGGACGCCCGATGGCGCTGTGAGCTGCCACCCGAACAAGGCTGGCATGAGGTGGACCAGGTACCCGCCGATGTGCTGTCGGACCTGGCTGGCCGCGGTGCCGCTACTGCCAGGGACAACCTCGGTCCGCGCGGTACTCCACCGGCTACCCTGCTGGACCAGAAAGTGATCACCGTCAGTGGAGCCGGATTCGACGTGCGGGTACCCCTGCGCTGCCTACTAGCCCTGTCCGGCATGGGCTTCCTAGGCGCCCACAGCGCTGCCGACACCGTCCGGATCTCAGCCACCGACTCTTGGCTACGCCTAGACGCCCGCTACGGCGCCGCCCTCCGCCGCCGCCGCCACGCCCTACTCCCCTTGCTGGTCTGAGGTGGATCATGGACGGCGTTCGCGCGTCGTGCGAGCATAGGCACACCTATCCGAAGGACAGGAGGAGGAGCGATGCGACGCCTCAAGCTTGTCCGTATCACGCGCCCCAAGGGCAGTACCATTGTCGTGGCTAACTGAGGGCACGGCTGCTGCCACGGGCTACGATCAGCGGAGTACTATCTTACGCTGGCTCTCCGGGTGCCTGAACTGGCTCTCCCGGATTAATGTCCAGCCTAGAACGTCCAGCGCAGTGGGGATATTATGCATCGATACCGCAGCCATACCTGTGGTGAGTTGTCCACCGAACACGTAGGTTCTCACGTGCGACTTTCCGGGTGGCTGCACAATCGCCGAGATCACGGCGGTCTGTTGTTCATAGACCTGCGTGATCATTATGGGATCGTCCAACTCGTCGTCCGAGCCGAATCGCCGACTTCCTCGGTGCTGGCTCGTATGCCGAAGGAGACGGTTATTCGTGTCGATGGTGAAGTGTTGCGGCGTGCTCCGGAAAACGTCAATCCCGACATGGCGACCGGTGAAATCGAGGTCGAAGTCGTGGAAGTCGAATTACTCGGCCTGTGCGACGAACTACCCTTCACGGTGTTCCCTGAGGAGCATGTCTCCGAAGAGAAGCGCTTGACTTATCGCTTCCTCGACCTGCGTCGGCAACGACCTCATCGCAACATCGTGCTGCGGTCGGAGATAATCGGGAGCTTACGCCAGAGGCTGACGGCGCTAGGATTCAACGAGTTCCAGACGCCGATTCTCACCAGTTCCAGCCCGGAAGGCGCTCGCGACTTCCTGGTGCCATCGCGGCTGCATCCCGGTAAGTTCTTCGCGCTCCCGCAGGCCCCGCAGCAGTTCAAACAGCTTCTCATGATCTCGGGCTTTGACAGGTACTTCCAGATCGCACCGTGTTTCCGGGACGAGGACAGCAGGGCGGACCGTTCGCCTGGCGAGTTCTACCAGCTCGACCTCGAGATGAGTTTCGTCGAGCAGGAGGACGTCTTTTCTGTGATTGAGCAGGTCCTCACTGACGTGTTCACCGAGTTCGCGTCCGGCCGGACGGTTGTCACTCCTTTTCCTCGTATCACCTACAAAGACGCGTTGGCGTCTTACGGGACTGACAAGCCTGATCTCAGAGTCTCGCTACAGCTTACCGACGTCTCGGATGCCTTCGTCTCCAGCTCGTTCCGGGCTTTCGCCGGAAAACGTGTCGTCGCGTTGTCGGTTCCCGACTGCGCCGACCGGCCCCGTTCGTTCTTCGACAAAGCGGAGGAGTTCGCGGTTTCGTGTGGTGCCAAGGGACTCGCCTGGTTGAAAGTGGCCGACGACGGACAGCTCTCCGGGCCGATCGCGAAGTTCCTGGACGCTGAGCAGGCGCAACGACTGCTGACCGTGACCAAGACGGCGCCCGGTGCTGCGCTGTTTCTCAACGCCGCAGACCGGGAACGCGATGTTCTCGACGTCATGGCCCCGCTCCGCGTCGAACTCGGAAAGCGAACCGGGAACTTCGAAGAGAGCACGTTCAGGTTCTGCTGGGTCGTGGACTTTCCCATGTACGAAAAGAACGACCAAGGGCACATCGAGTTCAGTCACAACCCGTTCTCGATGCCGCAAGGCGGTCTGGATGCGCTCAACCAGGATCCGCTCGACGTGCTCGCCTGGCAGTACGACATTGTCTGCAACGGCGTAGAACTGTCATCCGGCGCTATCCGCAACCACCAGCCGGAGATCATGTATCGGGCCTTCGAGATCGCCGGTTATCCTGCCGAGGAGGTGCGGTCGAAGTTCGGCGGTATGCTCCGGGCGCTACAACTCGGCGCACCCCCACACGGCGGAATTGCGCCGGGCATCGACCGGATCGTGATGCTGATCAGTGGTGAGCCTAATATCCGGGAGACCATCGCGTTCCCCTTGAACCAGAACGCCCAGGATCTCATGATGAGCGCGCCGAACGAGGTTCCGGCCGAGCTGCTCGCCGACGTGCATATCAAGACCTCACTTCCGGAGCGCGGCGACGGTTGACGATGAGGATATGGAGTCGCCTGGTCAGCTCGACCATCGGTTGCTGTTATCGCTGATCAGCTGGAATGGGTCGTGGCCGTGTCGGGCCAGCATGAGCAGTGGTGGGGTTGTGGTGAAGTCGGGGGTCTCGGTGATTCCGCCGATGCGGTGGGTTTCGGTGATCAGGACGAAGTCATCGTCACCGATGACGTTGGTGAGGTAGCGGGCGTTGTCTGCGCCGCGGTTGTTGTGTAGGAAGCACTTTGCTGCCCCTGATGGGCGGCTTCAACCGGCCATGGCGACACAACGGCTCCGCCTGTAAGTCGTGTTTTGTAGTGGGAAGACGATTTTACTAGATCGGGGCCGTAGCCCTACTCTCAGGTAGTCAGGGTCGCCAGAATAACGCTCTTGAGACCGAAGGCACCGAGAAGCTGCGGACGACGCTGGAATCGCTAGGCGCGAGTAAGCATGGGTAAGCACGACCCACCACCAAAGCCACAACCCGTCCCGTGACGGCGCCAAGCCCGGTGCGCCGGTTCCGGAGCGCCAGCCAGGTAAGCATGAGAAGAAGTGACCGGGTGGTGACCATTGATCCCGAGGAGCTCCGGCGGCAGATGGTCGTCACGGTGACCATGGACGACTGCCTGACCAGATGGCGAGCAGCGCTCGCGCCGTGGCTACCGTCCCTGCTGGCCGTACCCCGGCACCGCTTCATCCCTGGCACGGTGTGGATTGACAACAACACCGGCAGCACCCCGGCGCTGGTTCCGTTGCACCGCGAGCAGGACCCGGGCTGTGAGAGGGGATCCACGATGGGGCGAGCTGTGATGCAGCGGGACAACGAGCGCAGCCGGACCGTGGTAGACGGGCGCCGCACCGATGACGGGGACCAGTGCAAGCTGGTGGTGGTCCACGAGGTCACCGGCGGCTGCGTGGCGTTGTACCCGCACGGCGCTGCTGAGTGTCAGCACGCCGCGGAAGCGGAGACCGCCGTACGCTCCCCGAGATGGATATCGATGCGGCTGTTGCTGCCACCCCGGCAGAGCTCCGAAGCTTGATGGTGGACCGGCTGCGGGGGAATCGGCTGGTGAGCATGGCGTCGGTGGAGGCGGCGATGCGTGCGGTACCGCGACATCTATTCGTCCCAGACGCCCCGGCCGAGAGGGCTTACTCGAACGAGAACATCGTCACCTGTCGCGGCCCGGACGGCGTTGCTGTCAGTTCGGCCTCGGCACCGGGAGTCGTCGCGGGGATGCTGGAGCAGCTCGACGTCCAGCCCGGACACCGGGTCCTGGAGATCGGTGCCGGAACGGGTTACAACGCGGCGCTGCTCGCGCATCTGGTCGGCCCGGCAGGGCAGGTCACGACGGTCGACATCGACAGCGAGGTCGTCCGGAGTGCCCGCGAGTGCCTGGCCGCCGCCGGCTACCGGGATGTGTCGGTGTTCTGTGGTGATGGTGAGTTCGGCTATTCAGACCATGCGCCCTATGACCGGCTCGTGGTCACCGCGGGTGCGTGGGATCTGCCACCGGCCTGGGTGGACCAGCTGGCTCCCGGCGGCCGGCTGGTCGTCCCGCTGCGGATGCGGGGTATGACGCGGTCGATCGCTTTCGAGCGCGAGGACGGGTACTGGCGGAGCCGGTCCATCGAGGAATGCGGGTTCATACCGATGCGGGGTGCGGGCGGGGTGGCCGAACGCAACATCCACCTGGGTAGCGACTCCGGCGTGATCTTGCGGATCGACGACGGGCAGCCAGCCGACGAGCAGGCTCTCAGCGCTGCCCTTGACCGTCCCGCAACGCTGTTGTCGACGGGGGTGACGGTGTCGGTGACCGGTCATTTGGACTTCTGGCTGGCCGGGATGAACGGGTTCGGCCGGCTCCTCGTGGGCAGCCAGGCTGTCGACCGCGGCCTTGTCGCCCCGGCGTTCGGGTGGGGCAGCATGGGAGTGTTCGACCAGGACACCTTCGCCTACCTCACCCTGAACCCGACCGGCGAAACAGACAGTTCCCTGTCGCCCCGGTACGAGCTGGGGGTCTGCGCGTACGGTCCCGGCAGCGGTGAGCTTGCGAATCGGGTCGCTGATCGGATCCGAGCCTGGGATCATGACCGCCGGTCGATGACCGATCTGTGGATTGAGGTTCATCCAGCCGACGCCGGCGATGTGCCCGCCGGTCAGGTCGTCATCCGCAAACGGCACACTCAGGTGATCGTCCGTACCGCCCTGCTCACCGATGACCTCAGCGGACGTTGAGGTCTCGACCGGGCTCGTGGAGCAGCGCGGGTGGTTCCCCGGTGCAACTGGACGAGGTGCTGGAAACGATCACCTCGCGTGATGGGCTATCCACGATACGTAGCTGACGATTACCGTGCTCCCGGTGTACCGTCACGGTATGAATGAGAGCTTGGTTCTCGACGACGCCATCGCTGACCTGTTCGACCTCGATCCTCAGACGGAACTTGCTGCCGACTTGGACGGCGTAGCCCGCTCTGCGGACTGCACCAACAACGGATGCACCGGTAGCTGTCTAACTTGCTGACGCTGTCTATTGGGCCGTCGGGCCGGTTAGGCGGAGCGCGGCGGCGGCAGGTCGTGAGTGGGATGGTGTGAGGAAAGGTTGTGGGTCCTCACCCGCTCGTCGTCCAATCTGAGGCCGGGTTTGCTCGCATCCCCCTCCTTCCTGCGGAAGGCCCCTGCGACTACTCATCCGACGCGATAGACCCGCTGCTCGTCGAGGGGATGCTGTTGGCCTCCCGCCAGGTGGGGGCGGGAGTGATGTCGGCCGAACACCCCGTGGACGAGCGTCTCGCCGCGACGCTGCGTGGCTATGAGATCCGGGCGCGGTTGCGGCCCACCCCGAATGCAGTGTTCGCTGCTGTGGCTCCCGCTGTTTTCTCCCCTGAGGCCGCCAGCCTGCGTCTGGGCGGTGCGCACCGGGCACGCAGCAATCCGAGCCCGGCCTGGCTGACGGCGGTGTGCACGCAGCTGCTGGAGGATCCTGACGCCTTGTCGCTCCTGACCCTCACCGCCAGCAATCTGATCACCCGGCGTGGGCGGCGATTCGAACATGAGCAGCAGGCCGCGCCCGGCGGAATCGGTCCCTACCGGGTCACCGTTCGCGCGACCGACGCCACCGTGCTCATCCTGAGGATGTGCCGGGCGGGAGCCACTATCGACCAGGTGATCGCCGAGGTGGGCCAGCGGTGGTCGACGGTACCGGAGTCCGTGATCAGGGCCACGGTGCTCGGCTTGGTCCGTACCGGATTCCTGCTGTCCGATCTCCTGCCCGGTGATCTCGGCGACGACCCGCTCGGGCACCTGCTCGGCAGGCTCCCCGCCACCAGCCCCGTGCGGGACAAGCTGGCGAGGCTGCGGCGGCTCTTGGCCGACGCGGACCAGTATCGTCCCGGCGACCCGAGCCGTCTGGCGGCGCTGACCGCCGCAAGGGACTTGGCGGACGAGATCTCCTTCCAGGAGCGTGCTTTGACCGTCGACGTGGCCGCCGACGCGCATCTCGTCCTGCCCACCGCCCTGGCGGACCAGGCCGCCCGCGCCGCCGGGGTGCTGTGGCGGATCAGCTGGAGTCGGGGACCGCTGACCGGCTACCACGACCGGTTCCTGGACCGATACGGCCCGCACCGATTCGTTCCACTGTCGGAGGCCACCGACCCCGCCATCGGCCTGGGCATCGACACCGACGCCTCCGACATCGACGCCGCACCCCCGCCACCCGGCCGTAACGCCGTGCTGGCCGCGCTGCTCGCACAAGGCACCGCGCGTGGCGGCACCGAGGTCGTTCTGGACGCCGAGGCCATCGCCGCGCTGGCCGGTGACCAGACCGCAGAGCCACCACCCCGGACCGCTGAGATCTATGTCCGGGTGCTGGCCGCCACGCAGCAGGATCTGGCCCTGGGGAGGCTACATCTGGCGGTGTGTCCCGGAGGTGGCTCCCAAGATGCCGGATCGAGCCAAGGGCGGTTCACTGGCCTGCTCCCCGGCCCTCTGAGCGACCTGGGGGAACCATCAACGCTGGTCGCGGAGTTGGTCGTGCGGCCTCGTGTCCCCGAAGGGGCGGCGCTCGCCTCGCAGACGGGCTTCACACCGTGGCGTATCCCCGTGGGCGTCTCGGTTCGAGACGGCGATCTGGTCCTCGACGATCTGCTGCTGGTATCCAACGGCGACCGTCTGATGGTGTGGTCGGCCAGCCGTGACCAGCAGGTGGTCCCGGTCCTGTACTCGCGGCTCACGCCCCACCTGCTCCCGCCCGTGGCCAGGTTTCTGCAACTGCTGGGGCATACCGGTTGCCGTCCCTGGCGCAGCTGGTCCTGGGGTCCGCTGGCAGACCTTCCGTTTCAACCGCGGGTGCGCTATGAGCGGACCGTGCTCTCCCCAGCCCGCTGGGTACTGCCCCCCGAACTGACCGGAGCAGTCCATGACCACGCGGCCTGGAACGGGGCGCTACACACATGGCGGACCGCAGTGATTCCACCCCCGCCCGACATCGTCGTCACCGAGGACGCCGACCGGCGGCTGCCCCTGGACCTTCGCCGGCCAGACGACCGTGAGCTGCTGCGCCGCTACATCCGTCGCGGGGTGCTGGCGGTCGCCGAACAGCCCGGCGGGCCGGACGCCGTCCAGGCGGTCGTCCCCGGCCCCACCGGCGACCACGTGCTGGAACTCGTGGTGCCCCTCGCTCGGCGCACTACCGTGACCGGACCGGCTCACCCGGCCGCCATCCCTGTCCGCGCCGTCGGTACGGGTCTGCATCTGCCGGGCGGTCCATGGTTGTCGCTCACGGTGCGCAGCCCCTCCCACTGCCACGACCAGATCTTGGCGGAGCTCGCCGCCGTCGCCGCAGGCCTGACAGGGCACTTCGACACCTGGTTCTGGCTGAGATACGCCGACACCACGCACGGACCCCACATCCGGGCCCGCTTCCACGGCCATCCGGCCGCCCTGGGTGGTCACCTGCTGCCTACCCTCTCCTCCTGGTGCTCAGAAATGATGAGGCAACGGCTCTCGGGCGGGTTCACCGTGGAACCCTACGACCAGGAGATCGAGCGGTACGGCGGGCCTGATGCGATCCACGCCGCAGAACAGGTGTTCGCCGCGGACAGTCACCTAGTCCTCAAGGCGCTCGCGGCCATCACCGATCCTGACCAGCGGCTGGTGATCGCAGCATTGTCCGCCGCCGCCATCGCCCGTGTCATCGCTGATGGCGACCCCGCGGCTCTGCGCGGACATCACCTCGACCGCGCCGCTCGTCAGCGTGTGGCGACTCTGCGCCCACAAGTACGGTCAACTCGATCACAGAACGACACCAACTCGCCGATCCCGTCGCGCACCGATCCCGCATGGATAGCCCGGCAAGACGCTCTTGCCTCTTACCGCAATACGCTGAAACCAGCACACCGCCCATCATGCGCATCGGCCCTGATCCATATGCACGCCAACCGGCTCCTCGGTAGTGCGGACACCGAGCGGATGGCCCGAGCGCTGGCCGCAGACCTGCTCGCACTACCAACTTCAGCACCATGAGGGCTGGGAACTCTGTGAGCGGGCGGCAGGCGCTGACCACCGCCGAGCGGCTCTTGGACCCCGAGAACGTCCTCGCCGCCGTCCCCCCTTCCGCTGGCGCATCCCTAGCCAGTGGGCTGGCGGGCACCGCCCTGCTACATGCCCGCCTGTCAACGACAGACCCCGTCTTCGTCACCGCCGCCATCCGTCACTGGGAAACAAGCGCCGTGCACGCCCGACGTTACGGAGGCAGCAGCGGGGGAACCTTCTCCAGTCCCGGAGGGCTGGCGGCCTCGCTGATCATCGGGTCTCAGTACCTGCCCGACCCCGACTCCCAACGGAGGGCCACCACGCGTGCTGCCCGGTGGCTATCCGCGCAAGCCCTCGACCTCACCCGCCGTTACGAAGAACACCTCCGAGTCGGCGGCGTGGGCGCGCCATGGTGGGTGTATGACGCGATCAACGGCCTGGCCGGGATCGGCAGAGTCCTGCTCGCGGCGTTCACCTCCGGACACGACATGACCGAGCCCGGCCTTCTAGCCGCTCTGCAAACCCTCACCACCATCATCGGCACCCACCACGGCAATCGACCTGGCTGGTGGCTCCCCACCAGCGAACACCCACCAACAGTGACCGTCCACCGGTCCGGAGCAGCGACCACCGGCATGGCGCACGGCATCGCTGGCCCCCTCGCCCTGCTCGCCACAGCCCACACCGCCGGATGGTCCGTCGCCGGGCAACGGAGAGCGATCCAGGAAGCGGCGTACTGGCTACTGCGCTGGCGCACGAACGCCACACCCCGCTGGTCGCCCTACGTCACCGGCGACGACCTGGACAGCGGCACCGCCCAGCCGAGGGCAGGACGACGCGACGCCTGGTGCTACGGCGCCCCCGGCATCGGCCGAGCCCTCACCCTCGCCGGCCGCGCGCTCGCAGACCCCCAGCTGACCGAGGCCGGTGACACCGCCATCGCGTCCCTCGCCGAGCGTCCCGCAGGGCTCTGGGACGTAGCGGGGCCCACCCTGTGCCACGGATACGCCGGAGTCCTGCAGAGCGCCGCAACCAGCCCAGGGACCACCGCAGACCGCGCGGCAGCCGCAGTCACGCAGGCATTCGATCCCCGGCTGCCCTTCGCCTTCCAGCACCTCGAAAACGGCTCGGCGGCCGACGAACCAGGCCTGCTCACCGGATCAGCCGGCGTCGCCCTCGCGCTCGCCGACCACAGTCAACTACCAGTTCCCCCAGTCCCCACCCGATGGGACGCCATCCTGCTTCTCGCCTAATGGGACCTGCCGGGCTCGGATAGGGAAGGCTAGGTGCCGGTAGCCGCCGGTGGGTGAGCACTCGCGCCGCCTGGACGTTGTTGAGTCCCAGGGTCAGACGGTGCCCCCGCCGGTGGTCGGGAGATCCGGACCGCTGATGGGATGACGTGCCCGCTCCTGCTCGGGGCGCGAGCACTGGTCCATTAGGTCGCGGTGATCTCACGCGCGCTGCCAGCTTGTGACGGTTGATGCTGGTGGGAGGTGTGGCGGTGGTGTTGTTCGTCGGCGACGACTGGGCGGAGGATCATCACGATGTGGAGGTGCAGGACCACACCGGGCGGCGGTTGGGTAAGGCCCAGAGCGTTATTCTAGGGGGCTACCAGCCGAGTCGATAGAATTCAAGCGCCGTAATGATACGAAGTATGTTGGGAAGCTCGGTGAGACGGCCTCGGTACCTGGTGGCGAGAATCTTCCAGTTCTCTACGTGTGCTATGCATCTCTCGACAGCGGATCGCAGTGCGGAGATGGTCTTGTTGTTTGCCTTGTCGCCGAGGGAGAGTTCGCCGCCTCGTGGTTTCTTGCGTGGTGTGATGGCGTGAGTTCCCTGATAGGCGGGATCTGCGATGACCGGGGTATCCTTGAGGACCTCTTCCCAGCCGGACTCGGTCACAGAGCCTGTCCGATCAGCGGAAGAATGCCCCGACAGACCCTTGACACGGTTGGTTGGCTGACCCCGAACAAATCACCCAAGGTCGCCTGGTTCAGATTCTGTCGGACATACACCAAGGTGATCACAACAGCGTGATAAAGCTCTACAATCGGCGGCCAGGCTTGTTTCTCGTGGGTTTCGGTAATCTGCCGTATGCGAGCAACGAGCTCGTCGATCTGATCGGTGGCAATCCCTGTAGTAGACTGGTAACGCAACGGCTCCGCCTGTAAGTCGTGTTTTGTAGTGGGAAGACGATTTTACTAGATCGGGGCCGTTGCCCTACTCTCAGGTAGTCAGGGTCGCCAGAATAACGCTCTGCGTCTGCACGAGAATCTCATCCGTTACATCGCTGGCACTCCGACGCCGCTCGGTCTCGAACCCGAGGTGTATGGCCCGGTATACGCGCTGGACACTCCGGCTTGTGCTGACACCCGCGCTGGGGTGATCGACCAGCTTGGTGGACTGGCGTTCCACTACGTCCACGCTCCGACCGCCGACTACGCCGCCGGAATGATCGAGGAGCTGACCAACCCATGACCAGCGCGCACATGGTGGTTGCGATCTTGCCCAGCCTTGAGGAACCCGACACCATCGCCGCTGTTACCAGGGCCGTGGATCTCGCACTGGACGACGAGAACTCATTGATCGTGCACGCCGACGCCTCGTCCACACCGGTCACGGCGGTTGCGTTTCGCGCCACCCCGACCCGCGCGCGCCGCCTTTGCCTTCGACCGGGCACTGTCACGACACCGACTCGCCCAGATGACCGCCCGCCTGGACGACTTGTCCCCACCGGAGCATCGATATGATGGTCTCACCTGGTCACAGGCCCTGGTGGCCGCATGGCGTGCCGTCGCCGATGGTGTTTCGGCGATGACGGTGGCACAGCGGTTATGGCCGGTTTACCTGTGCCGCGTTCGAGTCTGCCACTTACCATGTGCTGGAGGCAGCCCGCCGCAATAGCATCCCGCGGGTGGTCCTGGCCAGCAGTCATCACACCATCGGATTCACTCCGGTCGGTTGGGCGCGCACGTTTACGGCAGTCGTGCATTTTCGACGTCTTTGAGCCTCGCGTCGGGGTCGGGAATTCGGTAGGTGGGTAGCCTGGTGTTCAACAACCGCCGGTCGAACGCCAGTCCGGTCTGCCGCTCTATGAGCGCAAGGGACGCGGCACGTAGGTGTCCGGTCTGAAGACTCAGTCCACTAATCCATTCCGGGATAAGGTCTGCGGGGCCCGCTCTCTCTCCGCCATACATCGGATCGAACCATGCGACCACTTGGCCATCCGCGGCTTGAACGATCCGAAAAACACCATTGACGTTCCAAAACACACTAAAGAATCGGCCGCCATCTTCCGACGCTCGGCGAGCGATCTCCGGAATCGACCCACACCATCCGTTGTTCTCCAGAGCCACCACATCAGGACCATGTGAGAATACCTGACAATGGAAGTACTCTCCGAATTCCTCCGAGCCTGTGTCCTCGGCTTCGGAGAAGGTCATCATCGTTGACCGGGACGGGTCGCCGCCGTATATGCTGATCACTTCTTGTTCCGTACGACCCTCGATCACGGCAACTGTCATCACCACGTCGAGGTGTTCGATCCACGAATACTGCTCGATCAGTTTGCGCATGATTGGTCCTTCGCGATATCGACACCCGCATACGCACTGGTGGCGATCATGCTCGGACTGGTGATCACCACGAGAAACTCATCGCTTTCGTTGATCTGTGCTCTCCGGTACTCCTGTCGCAACGTTCCGCCCTGGCAGTTCTGTTCACGTAAGGGAACCTCCTCGATCCTGGCCCCCACTCCGCCTTCCTGTGTGGACGCGAACGGGTACTCATCGCAGCTTCCTTGGTCGAATTCGCTGCGAATACTCATGGACCACAAGCTGCCGCACGTCTCTCTTGTTCGCTACCTGGCGCACTTTTATGCAGGATGAACTGCTTTCCTTCCCTTCCACGCGAGTTGAATATTTCGGGCAATGAAGGGCATCTTAGCGGCCTCGATAATGACAATCTTAAGATCGCCACACTTTCTCTCTTCGAGGATTTGATCCGCTGTGCACCGACTGACCAGCGACTGACCGCCGGAAGCTACAGCGTAGTCATCACTCGTCTCTCCGCCGATGTCGTCTAGGACGGACTGTGCTCCACCCAGAATTTTGTCACCGAAAAGTATTATACGAATGCGCCGATGATAAGTAGGATAGGCAGTAATCTGCTCTTGCATTGAGCAGCCATCCGAAGCCTCTCTCAGGCTTGTGTCGCGGCGATGTGTCGGGCGGTGCGGGCCAGTTCGTGCGCTTCGCTGCTGGGGTGGGCCTGGAGCGCGGCGGCCAGGGGGAGGAGTCGTTCTCGTCGGATGGCGACGGAGTGCAGGGTGCTTACCACACCAATGGCCTGGCGGGCCAGTGCCAGCCCGCGGGGATCGCCGGTGCGCACGTGCAGCTCGGCAACCGTGAGTTCGGCCCCTGTCCGGCCTCGGCGCTCGCTGTCGTCGTAGGTGCGCGCCGCGCGGGCGGCGAACTGGGCGGCGGTGTCGAATTGTCGCAGGTCCAGATAGATTCCGGCGGTCGCTCTATCCATGGCTGCGTGCTCGGCCGCATTCCGGGGTGCCCACCCGTCGTGTGCCTGGGCGAGGGCGCGCTTGGCCTGGTCGGGTTGGTTCATCAGGGCGTAGGCGGTGGCGGAGTTCAGGTTCAGCCACGCGGTGAGGGTCGGTATCCGGGGGTCGTCGGTTCGCACGGTCGCCGGGGTGGACTTGCCGGGCTGGAACCCGCCGAGGGAGAAACCCCCGAGTTGGAAGCACTTGAGTGAGTCGTCGGGGTACCCGCTGCGCACCAGCGTTGCTCCGGCGTGCCAGGCCGCGTTGATGATCCCGTAGCCGTCGCCTGCGTTGTCGGCCAGCCGCAGGGCTCGGGTGAAGTGGCCGTGTCCGTCGAGTCCGGAGTCGTAGCAGGCCCAGCCCGCTTCGGTGTGCAGCTCGGCCAAGGCGGCGTCGAACCGGGCCTTGATAGCGTCGGTTGCGGGCACCCCCAGCCAGCGCGTGAAGTGCGCTACCGCGGCGCCGAACAGGTCGGCCTGGCCGCCGAACTGGCGACCCACACTGCGCAGCCGCTGCGTCACCGCCTCCACGGTGTGCACATGCACCATGTCCAGCCGCGAGGGCAGCGCCTCGCCTGAGGGCAGGGCCAGCTCGGTCAGCTCACCGAGGCCCTGCACCGCCTGGCCCAGGGCCGCCATCGAGGTGGCGGCGATGAGCGCGCGACGTTTCACGTCCTCATCAGCCTCCTTCAGCGGCTCGGCGACCGTGTCACCACCAGAGTAGGTGTCCTGCTGGCTGCCACCACCGAGGCCACAGGGTGGGCCGCGCGGTGAGGTGCCTGCGTCAGGGCAGGTCCTGTTCCGCGCGGCCTCCCTCCGAACCACGCGGGCGGGTTTCCCCGCACGTGGCTCTCCGGTGATCTACGCCGTGAGTTCCGCGGTTGGTGTTCCTGTGTGGATGTGGTCATGGCACGGGTGGCAGACCACGAGGGTCTTGCGTCGCCTTTTGGCCATGAGGGCCGCCCACGTGGGTTGGCCTGGTCCGGGTTTTCCGAGTTGGTCAAGCTTGCCGACGTGGTGTACTTGTACCTTGGCGGGTTCTTGACATAGCTCGCACCTTCTTTTGAGGAGCCGGTTCACGAGCTCCTTTCGGGGGTAGGTGACCCGTGTGGGGATGCGGTCGGTTAGGGTCGCGTCCTTGTTCCGTTTGAGTGTTATCCCACCGAACCGTGCGATCAGCGGTTGTTTGCCGTTGCGTTCGATGCGGGCTTCGAAGCACGTGCGCAGCCCGTGTGGTGTTTCGATTTTGGTCTTGTGTTTGGCCGCCATCTTGGTCACCGTGGACTTGTGCTTTGCTGCCAGCGTCTTCAGCATTGACGTTCCGGTCACCCAGCACAGTTGGTTGAGTCGGTGGACGTCGACGGCGAGCAGGTAGTACTGGACGATGCCCCGGTATTCGGATCCGTAAGTCCTGACGATGTCGTAGTCGTCGAGGTTCTGTCGGTCCGTTCTGTGTGCGGGTTTGCCGCGTTTGAGGTAGGGGGCGCATTTCGCTGTGGGTACTGATGCTGGCACGCGTAGACCGATCGTTCCGTTGATTGATCGTCGGTCTCGTGTGATCTTGCTGTCGCTGTGTTGCACGATGATGTCGTAGCCGAGGAATCGCGCTGCCCGGGTGCGGGCGTGGGTGATCAGTGTCTTCTCGGGGGACAGTTCCAGCTTGAGTTCGTCACGCAGGAATGCCGCGATCTGATCTTTGATTCGTTGGGCTTCGACTTTGGGTCCGGCGAATCCCAGGAGGAGGTCGTCGGCGTAGCGCACGTAGCGTAGCCGCCGGTAGCTGGGGTCTTGTGGATCCCGGCTAGGGATGCAACGGAGCCGTCGGCGTAGCGTCCGGGTGGTAGCCCGGTCGCCTCGCTGGCGGGCGCGCAGCTGTTGGCTGGCCACCTGCCGGTATGCAGGATTTCTCCTCCTCTGCGCCCCCTGGGTGTGTTGTGGGATGAGAACTGTCTCGACGAAACTGTCCAGTTTGTGCAGGTAGATGTTGGATAGGATCGGGGATACAATCCCGCCTTGGGGTGCGCCACTGAGTGTGGCGTGCCATGTCCAGTCTTCTAAGTATCCGGCCTGGAGCATGTTACGCAGCAGCCGCAGGAGTCGGTTATCGTGGATCTTCTCTGCCAGGATCCCGATCATGATGTCGTGATCGAGTTTCCCGAAGCAGTCGGAGATATCTCCCTCGATGAACCAGGTCGTTCCGGTCCAGGTGATGGCCACCTCGCGCAGGGCGGTGTGGCATCCCCGGCCTGGCCGGTACCCGTGGGAGTGGTCGGAGAACTGCGGTTCGTAGTACGCCTGAAGGAGCAGACGCACTACTTCGCCGACAAGTTTGTCTGACCAGCTCGGCAGTCCCAGTGGGCGTAGTTTCCCGTTTTTCTTCGGAATGTAGATTCGCCGCACGGGGGAGAATCGATAACGCTCGTGGCGCATCGCATCAATGATGCGTTCGATCTTCTCTATGGACATACCATCCACGGTTTCCTGTGTGGCTCCGGGTGTCATCGCTCCGTTGTTTGAGTAGATGCGCCCATAGGCCAGCAGATACAACTGCGGATTGAACAGTTGTCGATACAGCTCAGTGCACGGCAGGCCCTTCCTGCCGCGTTCACGGAGGACACCCAGTACCGTGTCGGCGTTCTGCATTTCGCGTACCTTTCGGCCGTGTAGTGTCCGATCACCTGTGCCCCTTGGCCCTGCGGACGGCTTTCCCGTCCTCCCTGGCAGGTCGTTACTCCTGCGACTACTACGGGCACTATGTCGCCCTAAGACTCGCGTCTCGTAGGCGATCCCACGTTCGTCTCTGTCGTACGTATCTAGCGTGACTTAGGCGCCCCACTCATCTCCTTGAATGCCCTCACTGGGCATCGCTCCACGCCCCGGAGGATGCGGTGACACGGATGGGATGCCACCGCAGGACATGGCACCGGTTTCAGGCGTCTTTCCGATGGGTGCGCGATTTCACCTTCTGGAGATTGGGATTCAGGCAATCCAGCTTTCGCCATATCACGCCGGGTCCCCCAATGCGCCGCCCCATACGCCTGGGCACGGCCATTGGTTATCTGGCATGCTCTGGTCCCCGGCCACCTTTCGGCTCCGGGTAAGCCATCAGACCCAGAGATGTTCCTCCAAATCCCTCCCTATTCTGATAGGGGATACGACAGAGCGCCTCGTGGCGCAGCATCAGCTCGCGGGGGATGCCCAGCCCGTCGGCGATGCGCGCGAGCACCTTGTAGACGATGACCTGGCGGCCCTTGATGATCTCTGAGACCTCGGACTGGTGCATTGTGACCGCTTTGGCGATCCGGTGTTGGGTCCATCCGTTCTCGGTGAGTATCCGAAAACACTCCCCGACGTCCTGAGCCACCAGGAACGCCCGCATGTCCTCGCGTGCCAGCAGTGCCGGATCGACCGGGTCGGGTCGACCGGCGAGTTCGTCGGTGTGCCTCTTGCTCATGACGCCCCCACGTTCCTGGAGTATGCGACCGGTGGCACACCGTAGCGCGGCCGGTACGGCCATAATCCGTCAGGATTAACTGAGCTGTTAAACGAGCCAGACGGCAGTGTTGGGGGGGAGGCGGTCGGTGTTGTCGAGGGAGAGGGGGGTGCTGGGGAGCAGGACTCGGCCGGGGGGCAGGGCTACGGAGGCTCGGGAGGTGTTGAGGGCGCAGATCAGGCCGCTGTTCTTGCGGCGAAATGCGAAACATCCCGGTGGAGCCCCGTACCACTCCAGCTCGGTGCCTTCGAAAGCTGGGTGCTGTCGGCGCAATTCCAATGCCTGCCGGTAAAGCGACAGTGTCGAGGTGGGGTTCTCGAGTTGGGCCTCGACGGTCAGCTCCGCCCAATCGCCGGGCATCGGTAGCCAGCTGCCCGGAGTCGGGCTGAACCCGTACGGGGGGCAATGGCCCTCCCACGGCAGCGGTACCCGGCAGCCGTCCCGTCCGCGTTCGGTGTGCTTGGAGCGCTCCCAGATCGGGTCTTGCAGTGCCCAATCGGGCAACTCGACGTTGGGCAGACCCAACTCCTCGCCGTTATAAAGATAAACCGGACCGGGCAGGGCGAGTTGCACCAGCGCCATGGCCCGGGCCCGAGCCAGCCCGATCTCGCCGCCGCCGTAGCGGGTCACCGGGCGTACGACGTCATGGTTGGACGTGGTCCAGGTGGCAGGTGCTGGGCTGTCTTGTACCGCGGTCAGCGAATGGTCGATGGCCTCGCGAATGGCGTCGGCGTCGAAATCGGCCTCGAGCAACCGGAAGTTGAATCCCAGATGAAGCTCGTCGGGGCGGACGTAGCGAGCGAACGCGGTATCGTCGGCCACCCAGATCTCGCCCACCGCCATCCGCCCCGGATATTCGTCGAGCACCTTGCGGATCATCCGGTGGATGTGGTGCACTCCCTCGGCGTCAAAGCGGGGGTCGGTGACGTCGGCGTCGAGCAGACCGTCGGCCAGCTGGGGTGGCATGTCCGGCAATCCGGGGGGTTTGGCCATCCCGTGCGCCACGTCAATGCGAAACCCGTTCACGCCTCGCTCCAGCCAGAACCGCAGGGTTTGTTCGAGATCGGCTGCCACCTGTGGGTTGTCCCAGTTCAGATCGGGCTGCTCAGGCGCGAACAAGTGCAGATACCACTGGGCGCTGTCGACCGAGTGGGCGCTGTCGACCGAGTGGGCGCTGCCGACCGAGGAGGACGGCAGCCGGGTCCATGCGGAGCTGCCGAAGGTACTGGTCCAGTTGTTGGGTGGCTCCGAGCCGCCGGGGCCTGTGCCGTCTCGGAAGATGTAGCGGTCGCGCTCCGGGCTGCCTGGTGCAGCGTGGCGAGCTGTCTGAAACCACTCGTGTTGGTCCGACGTGTGGTTCGGCACCAAGTCGATGATCACCCGCAGCCCGTGGTCGTGAGCCGCCTCAATCAGCCGGCCAAAGGTATCGAGGTCGCCGAACAGTGGGTCGACATCTCGGGGATCGCAGACGTCGTAACCGTGGTCGACCATCGGGGAGCGGAAGAAGGGAGTGAGCCACAGGCCGTCCACGCCGAGTAGTTCGAGGTAGCCCAGTCGGCTGCATACTCCGGCTAGGTCACCGACGCCGTCGCCGTCGGAATCGGCGAAGGAGCGGACGTAGACCTGGTAGAACGTGGCCTGGAACCACCAGGGCTGGTCACCGGGTTCCGCGGCGCTGCCGTCGTCGGGTTGTCGCACGGACGTTCATCCTGCCAGGTCGGGATCTGAGCGATCTCACTCGATCGGGCCTATTAGGTCAAGGAGCTCCGTTACGTCAAGGAGTTCTGCATGCTGTTCGCCGCCATCTGCAGGTAGTTCCACAGCACGGCCCGGTGCGCCTCCTCGAGACCGGCCTCGTCCACCGCGATGCGCATACAGCGCAGCCAGGCATCCCGCTCGGTCGGTCCGATCCGGAAAGGGACGTGTCGCATCCGTAGCCGCGGGTGCCCGCGCTGGTCGGAGTAGGTGTGCGGCCCGCCCCAGTACTGCACGAGGAACATCCGCAGGCGCTCCTCGGCGAGGCCGAGTTCCTCCTCGGGGTAGAGGGGCCGCAACACCTCGTCCTGTGCCACCAGCGCGTAGAAGCGGGCGACGATCCGGTGGAAGGTCTGTTCGCCGCCAACGGCTAGGTAGAAGTTTTCGGGCGCAGCCATAGCTCCATCCTGCCTTCCAGTCTGGGCTCCGGTCAGCCAGGTGGCCCGCTGGGCCGGATCGCGGTGGGCGAGGGGATTCCGGCTTGGCCGAAGGCGTCCTTGATCCCGGCCAGCAGCGCCCGCTGTACCACCGACTGCTGCCCGGCTCGCACTGTAGCGGTGACGCGAAGCGTCACACTGTCCGCGCTGATCGATTGGACCCCGAGCACCTCGGGCGGTTCGAGTATGTCGGCGGCCAGTGCGCCGTTCTCGCCGGTGAGCTTCGCGGCGATGCGACCGGCGAGCTCGGTGGCGGCCGCGATGTCCGCATCGTGGCCGATCGGGAGATCGACGACGGCCACCGCCGGGCCCTGGCTGGAATTGCCGACCCGGAGCACCTCGCCGTTGCGGACGTACCAGAGTGCGCCGCTCACGTCTCGCACTGTGGTCACCCGCAGGCCCACCGCCTCCACCGTGCCGCTGACCTCGCCGAGGTCGACCTCGTCGCCAACGCCGTACTGGTCCTCGATCATCATGAACAGGCCGGACAGAAGGTCCTTGACCAAAGTCTGGGAACCGAAACCCACCGCTAGGCCGACGATTCCCGCCGAGGCGATGATCGGCCCGAGGTTGACCCCGAGGGCACCCAGCACCATGGCGAAACCCACCCCGTAGACCATCGCGGTGGTGGCCGAGCGCAGCACCGAACCGATCGCGCGGGCACGTGCCGCGCGTCGTTGCGACAGCGGCGCAGTGGCGTGCCGGGGCTCGGAGTTCCCCAGCGACCGCAGTAACCCAGGTGGCGGTCCCTGCGCGATTACCTGGATCAGCCGGTTGATCGCCCGGTGCAGCAGCAACCGGATCACCACGGCGACCACGACGATCAGCAGAATCTGCAGTCCCGCGTTGATCACCGTGTCGGAGTACCGAGCCAGCAGGTCGCTGTTGGTGAGCCGATAGATGCGTGAGCACCACGAGCCGTCGTCCTGGACGCAGTCCGGCTGGGCGATGGCGGGGGTCACCCGCGGGACTGTATCGGTGCGCGGTGTCGTCATCGTTTTCATCGCCGTGGTACGACCGATTCGCCACCTGTGTACGAACTAGACACGTGCGAGATCGGCGGCTTCATGATGGACTGTTCCCGCGAACTGCGGAGGTGGTCGCGTGCACGGCCGACAACCCAGCCCGGAGGGTCACCCAGCGGAGGCGACCCGATGGGCTGCCTCGCGCTCAGGAATCCCGTCCGGGCTCGTCGGGACCTCCGTCGTCATGGACAAGGCCACTGCTACCGGTGAGCCGTCCTGGGGACGTCGCCGGGTGCTGCTGCTCAATGCCTCCTTTGAGCCGCTGACCGCGCTGCCGTTGCGTCGGGCCATCGTGCTGGTGGTGTGTGGCAAGGCCGACGTCGTGCATGGCGACGCGGCCGGGCTGGTACTGCGCTCGGCGGCGACCAGCATCGTCGTCCCTTCGGTGATCAAGCTGCGGATCTTCGTGCGGGTTCCCTACCGAGCGCGGGTCCCGATGACCAGAGCGGCGCTGATGCATCGGGACCGTTACCGCTGTGCCTACTGCGGTGCCCGAGCCGAGACCATCGACCACGTGGTACCCCGTAGCCGCGGTGGCGAGCACTGCTGGGAGAACTGCGTCGCCTGCTGCGCACGGTGCAACCATCGTAAGGCCGACCGGTTGCTCGCCGAGTTGGGCTGGCGGCTGCGAGTGGTGCCGCGTCCGCCGCGTGGGCAGCATTGGCGGCTGCTGGCGACGGTGCCCGATGCCGACCCGCTCTGGTTGCCCTATCTCGGCGAGGTCGCCTGAACGGTGTTCTTGCGGTGCTCATCGCGGCTGACGATTCGATCCCAGGGCACCAGGACCAGAATGAGGGGACAGAGCAGGTAGCCGAAGCGAGTGGCAGGCAGAAAGAGCGCTGCCAACACCAGGCCGAGGGCGACCCGATGCGCCGCCTGCTTTTCATTACGCGGAGGTCTCAGCAACAGACTGGCCCCGACGCTCGCGGCGCTGATCAACAGGAGTGACAGCGCGAGCACCCGGCCACCGGGGACGTACTCGGTCAACAGATAGCCCGGCAGTGGGCTCTTGTTTGGATTCAGACCTTCTGGAATTCCCGCCGGGAAGTGAACGGTATGCGTGATCAGTGCATCGAGGTCTGGCAGCCAGGGCAGCAACACCAGAGCCGGGATCGCGAGACCACCAGCCGCCAACATCAGTGCCGGGCGCACTCCCCGCCGTACCCACGTGGCCGCGACGAGCGCAGGGACCAGCGGCCAGGCGATCGTCTTCATCGCACCGGCCGCCCCGACGGCAAGGCCGCTGTACCCAGCTCGGTTCCGGGCCGCCAGCAGCAGAGCCACCAGCATCAAGCCGGTTACCGGCAAGTCATGGCCCCCAGTGGTCAGCGGCAGCGCCGCGATCGGTGATGCGACCAGAACCAGCCAGAGCCGGCCGCGATCGCCGCGAACATGGGCGAGCACGGCTACGACGCACACGACATACACGAGACCGAAAGCCAACCGGGCGTCCGTCCACAGCGATCCGTTCGCCCACGCGTGCGGGACGCCGAAAAAAGCCATTCCCGGCAGATAAGGAAGGAACGCCGCAAAATCCCAGTGCTGTACCTCTGTGACGAGCTCAGCCCCCGATGGGTAGAGAGATCCGGCGTCGATCAGCCGGGTACCCGCCCGCTCCACCACCGTGACCTCGGGCTGCGCCACACTCATGCCGATGAGGATGGCAATGGGCGCCACCAGCGCCCCCACTGTGGCAGCCGCGAGGAGCGCATACCTGACGCTGTGCCGACCATAACGGGAAAGCAGGAAGCCGAGCAGCGATACCAGTGCGTAGCTCGGCAATGCCCACATGGCCCACACCTGGTGGGTGGGAAGCCCGATAGCCAGCGTGAGGGCCGCAAATCCAGCGCAGCTCAGGTAAAGCGCCGAATCTGTCCGCTGGCGCCCTGTATCACCTGTCCGCTCGCGCTTGGGGTCACCTGTCCGCTCGCGCTTGGGGACGCTCACGAGCTCCGGGAATCGAAGTCGCGGGCGGTCAGCGCCCGGATCACCCCCGCCCGCCCCTCGGAGACCAGCCTGCGCAGCGCGGGCGGTTGATCAGCGTCGGCCAGCCAGGTGTCCGCGCTGTCGACGCAACGCTGGTCGATCGCCCATGCTGGGTAGAGCCCGAGTACGGCGGATTGGGCGCGCTCTGACGTGCGCCGTCCCCACATCTCGGCGATCTCGGCGAAGTAGCGGTCCACGTACGGCGCGAGTAGCTGCTTGTGGCTCGGGTGGCTGAAACCGCTGATGATCGCCTCGTTGACGGCGTTGGGTAACTCGTCGTCGCGCATTGCCCGCTGCCAGGCCGTTTCCTTGGCCTCCGGGGTGGGTAGCAGCGCACGAGCTCGCTCGGCCTGTCGTTGCCCGGTCGCGGTGGCGTCGCGGTCGAGCTCGGCGCCGATTTCGTTCTCTCCTGCGGCGCCATGGGCGGCCAGCGCGTGTAGCAACCGCCAGCGCAGGTCGGTGTCCACGCCGAGCTGTTCGGGTACCCCCTCGCCGGCCAGCCAGCCCGCCATCGCGTCCAGCTCCGGTTTACTCAACACCGCTGCGGTCAGCGCGTTGACCAGGGTGAGTTGGTGGTCCGAGCCCGGTTCGACGGTGCCGACCAGGTCCATCAGAGTGCTGGTGAACCGCGGCCAGCCGTGCTCGGCAGCCCACTGCTGATCCGCGTAGGAGGACAACGCGGTCTGCGCCTGCAAGAGCAGCCGCTGCACGACGCCCACCTCGGTCTCCGCGGGCAACCCGGCCAGCACCAGCGTCACGAAGTCTCGGGCCTTGAGCTCAGCCTCGCGGGTCATCTCCCAGGCGGCTGACCAGCACAACGTGCGGGGCAGTGACTCACTGACATCCCCGATTCGCTCCAGCAGCGTCGCCAGTGACTTCTCATCCAGGCGCATCGCGCAGTAGGTGAGGTCGTCGTCGTTGACCAACACCAGCTCACCGGCAGGCACCCCGACCAGCTCGGGGACCTCGGTGCGCGCCCCGCTGACGTCGAGCTCCACTCGGTGGGTGCGGATCAGCGCGCCGCCAGGACCGCCGGAGTAGACGCCGACCGCGAGGCGATGCGTGCGCCGTTCACCGTTGCCCGGCCGGGCGCCGTCCTGGAGCACCGCGAACGACTCGAACGCGCCGTCATCGTCAACGGTGTAGGCCGGTCGCAGCGTGTTCAAGCCGGTGGTCTCCAGCCACTGCGCGCTCCAGCCGGACAGGTCCCGCCCGGACGCCTCCTCCAGCGCGGCGAGCAGATCCGCCAGGGTGGCATTGCCCCAGGCATGGCGGTCGAAGTAGATCCGCAGGCCGGCGAGGAACTCGGCCAACCCGACGTAGGCGACCAGCTGGCGCAGCACGCTGGCGCCCTTGCCGTAGGTGATGCCGTCGAAGTTGACCTCGACGGCCTGCAGGTCGGGGATGTCGCAGGCGATCGGGTGGGTGGAGGGCAGCTGGTCCTGCCGGTAGGCCCAGGACTTCTCCACGGTGGCGAACGTGGTCCAGGCACCGGTGTACTCGGTAGCCTCAGCTTGGGACAACACCGACGCCCAGGTCGCGAACGACTCGTTGAGCCACAGGTCGTCCCACCACCGCATGGTCACCAGGTCGCCGAACCACATATGCGCCATTTCGTGCAGCACGGTCTCGCAACGCCGCTCGTAGAGGTAGCGGGTCACCCGGCTGCGGAAGACGTAGTCCTCCAGGAAGGTTACGCAACCGGCGTTTTCCATCGCGCCCGCATTGAACTCTGGCACGAAAATCTGATCATACTTCTCGAACGGGTAGCGCACTCCGAACGCGCGGTGGTAAAAAGCGAATCCCTGCTTGGTCTCGGTGAACAGGCGCTTCTCGTCCATGTATTCGGCCAGCGACGCACGACAGTAGATGCCGAGCGGGATCGGTGCAGCACCGCTTGCCGGGTCTTGCGAATCAGGGTCTGGCGAATCCGAGTACTCGTCGGTCCACCGCGCGTACGGGCCTGCGATCAGGGCCACGATGTAGGTGCTGATGCGCGGGCTGTCGGCGAAGACGTGCCGCACGGCCGTGCTGTCGGTCTCCTCGGTGCGTTCACATGGCGTATTGGACACCACTACCCACTGCGCAGGTGCCACGATGCGGATGCGGTGTACGGCCTTGAGGTCGGGCTGGTCGAAGCAGGCGTACATCCGTTTCGCGTCGGCGGTTTCGAATTGGCTGTAGAGGTAAACGCCGCCGTCGACCGGGTCGACGAAGCGATGCAGGCCCTCACCGGTGTTCATGTATCGGCAGTCAGCCTCGATGACAAGTTCGTTCTCAGCGGCCAGGTTAGGCAGCGCTATCCCGTTCGCCTCGTCATAGTCCGCGACGTCCAGAGTGGTGCCATTGAGCGTCGCGGAGTGGAGCTGTGCGGCGACGAGATCGATCCAGCTGGAGGCGCCCGGGGTGCGGCATGAGAAGGAGACCGAGGTGGTGCTACGGAATGTTTCTGCGCCCGATCGGCCGCCACCATCAGTGAGATCGATGTCGACTGTGTAGGAGTCAACGTCGAGCAGCTCAGCGCGCTCGACGGCCTGCTCCTGGGTCAGGTTCGGGACAGCCACGGATCACCTCGGATGTCGGCTCGGGGGTTCGTCAGCATCCAATCACGGACTGCGGTCGCCCCGCAGGTGGGACGACGTGACCGCGAGCCGACTCAAGGCCACTGTGGTGGCCACCGGCCCGAACGGTGCGGCCCTTACCGCGTCGGCGGCGTCGAGCTCACCGGCCTGGACCGCCTGGCACAGCGTGGCCAGGGCGGCCAGGTCGGCACGCTGGTCGGCGGCGAACACGGCGTCCACCGGGTCGCCGTGACCGGGGACGACGATCCGAGGACCGAGCCCGAGGAGCGTGGCGACCGCGGCGGGCCAGTCCATCGGGAAGGCGTCGGTAAAGTCCGGGTCGGCGCCCTGTTCGACCAGATCCCCGGCGAAAAGCACACCCGTATCGGGGCAGAAAACCACCACATCGTGGTCGGTGTGCCCCCGCCCGGGATGGGCCAGCAACACCCGGCGCCCACCCAGGTCGATTTCGGCCTGCCTGCTGACCTCCCGGTCGGGCACGACGGGTGGCACGAGGGCTGGCTCGTGCGCCACGCCCTGTGCACTGGTCATGGCCCGCGCCCAGGCCAGCGCCTCGGCGTGCTGCGCCGCGCCACCCCTGGCCAGCTCAACCCGGCAACGTGGGTGCGCCCACACCGCTGCCGGGAGGAATGCTGCGGTGCCCAGGCAGTGGTCGAAATGCGCGTGCGTGAGCACCACGGTGCAGGGAAGGCGGGTGAGGTCATAGACTGCGGCGCGCAGTTCGGCGCCCTGAGCGGGGTCGCTGCGGGTATCCACCACCAGCGCCCCGTGGTCCCCGATCACCAGGCCGACCGAGAGGTCCAGCTCGGCGTACCGGCGCACCAGGACGCCCTCGGCCAGCTCAACCCACCGGCCGCTCACCTGGCCAGCACCCCTTCCCGCAAGCGCGGCGCCACCTCACTGGCGTCATGCGCTGCGGCCAGCGTGACGTCGGCGGCGAACCCATCGGCGGTTAGTTCTCGCCCTGAGGCGCAGGCCGCGAGCACGCCACGCAGCCCACGGGAGCGGGCCGCACCGAACTGAGCTGCCGCCAGTTCCGCCTCCGGTGAGAAGGCGCCGGGCAGCACCGCCGCGATCGCGCCCGCACCGAGGGCGTCCTCCAGCGCGGGCCGCATCGGCCCGTCCGTCAGCCCCCAGCGCTCGCCTGCCGGGACCAGCCCGATCGGAGCACCTCGGGCCAGCTGCTGCGCCGCGCGGGCAGTTGCGGCCGCATTGCGCAAGCACCCGGCGAGCACCTGGGCGCCGGTGCACTGGGCGAGCGCACACAACATCGCACCGTTGGGGGAGGGCAGCGCGAGTCGTGTTCCGGCGGGAATCTCACCCAATGTGCTCGGCGACAGCGAGAAACCCGCCGCGCCCCGGGGTCCGGCCAGCACTGCTCCAGCGCGCTGCGCAGCGTCGATGGCGCGTTCATCACCCCAGGGCAGTGCCACGACCTCGGCGCCGCGCTGCACCGCGATGTCCACAGCAGTGCAGAACGAGAGCACGTCCACGATCACCACCACGGCGCAGTGCACCCCGAGCAGGGCTACCCCCTCCCGGCCCCATTCGAGCCGGACGTCGTAGCCGTCCTGCACATGCTCGGGCCGCACCTGCGCGCTTGTCACCCTGGAATTCTTACCCGTGCACGTCGGCCAATGGGGTGGTATGGCAACCTTGCGTGTCGTGCGCGTCTACCTCGGTTCCGATCACGCCGGCTTCGAGCTGAAGGGCTTTCTGGTTGACCACCTCGTCAGTCTCGGGCACGACGTGGTCGATGTCGGGCCCGTCACGTTCGACCCGGACGACGACTACCCACCGTTCTGTATCGAGACCGCCCGCCGGGTGGTGGCCAGCCCGGGCAGCCTCGGGGTGGTGATCGGCGGGTCCGGCAACGGCGAGCAGATCTCGGCGAACAAGGTGGCGGGCTGTCGCGCCGCGCTGGCGTGGAGCACCGAGACGGCAAGGCTCGCCCGGGAACACAACGATGCCCAGGTAGTGGGCATCGGCGCCCGGATGCACAGTGCAGTCGAGGCGGCCGACATCGTCGAAGCGTTCCTCAACACGGCGTTCTCCGGTGACAAGCGGCACCTTCGCCGGATCGCGGAGATCGCCGACTACGAGTCCACCGGCAAGCCGCCCTGGTTGCCTGACAGCTGATCGCCAGGGTATCGGAGGGTCGGGTCACAGTGTCGGAGGGGCACGGTGCCGGAGGGTCATACGATGCACCGGCTGGCGCTGCGGCACCAGCGGTGTTACGCCGGGTCGCCGGTTGCGGTGTCCAGCCCGCAGGGCCGTTTCGCCTCGGCCGCCGAAGCGGTGGACGGGCGTGTGCTGGAGGGTGCTGAGGCGCTGGGCAAGCACTTGTTCCACATGTACGGGCCCGATCTTGTCGTGCACGTGCACCTGGGCCTTTATGGTGCTTTCACCGAGGCGATGTTGCCCGTCACGCCGCCCCGGGGACAGGTGCGGATGCGCCTGGTCGGCTCTACATACTGGACCGACCTGCGTGGGCCGATGGCGTGTGAGCTGCTTACCGAGCCCGAGGTGGATGCCGTGCGGGCCCGCCTGGGCCCGGACCCGTTGCGCCGCGATGCCGACCCGGATCGGGCGTGGGCGCGTATCTCTCGATCCCTGGCACCGCTGGCCACCTTGCTGATGGATCAGTCAGTGATCGCCGGAGTCGGCAACGTGTACCGCGCCGAGGTGCTGTTCCGGCACCGGTTGGATCCGTTGCGACCGGGGCGCGACCTACGCGCAGACGAGTGGACCGCAGTGTGGTCTGACCTGGTCGAGCTGATGGGCGACGGCGTGCGCCGGGGCCGGATCGACACCGTGGCGCCCGAGCACGACCCGGTGCGCGCTGGACGAGCGCCCCGGCGGGACCGGCACGGCGGCGAGGTCTACGTTTACCGTCGGGCGGGTGCGCCCTGTCTGGTGTGCGGTACGGCGGTGGCCACCGCGGCCCATGCTGGACGCAAGCTCTATTGGTGCCCGACCTGCCAGCCTCCGTGCCCGTCCCGCCTGCCTAGCTAGAAACCGCCGAAGTCACCGCCCCCGAAGTCGCCACCGCCAAAGTCCCCGCCCCCGAAGTCGCCACCTGCGAAGTCTCCGCCACCATCGCCACCGCCGTCCCCGCCACCATCGTCCCCGCCACCGCCATCGCCGGACATGGCGTCCTCCTGCCCGGCGTCATAGCCCTGCTCCCACGCACCAGCCGAGGCGATCCCACCCATCCCGGCGAACAACGAGCTGAACAGCAACACCGAACCCAGACCCCAGGCGCCGCCCACCAGAGCCGGCTTCCACCAGGGCTCGCTGTACCAGCCTTGCGGCACCGGTCGGCCTGCCACCCGGCCGCCCGGGTAGTAGTGCGGTGTGCGGTCGCTGGGGCGCGGGGATGCGGCGTAGTCCTGGCCCTCCACGTCCACCTCACGCTCCTCCGTGACTGCTCCGGCGTCGGTCTGTCCCGCCATCCGCGGCAACTCCGGACCCGGATCCATGCCCATCGCTGTGCGGGCCGCGCGCACGTAGTAGAGCCCCTCCAGAGCGGTCTGGGTGACCAGGCGGGACTGTGCTGGGGTGCGCGCGGATTCCATCTGGGAGCCAGCTGCGGTGTAGCGCTCTGATGCGTCGACCAGTGCCTGCCTGGATGGCTCGTCTGTGCCGACCAGGTTGATCACCTGCCCGCCGAGGCGCTCCACCCAGCGGCGGGCGTCGGCCTGTGCGTCCTCGAGTTCGCGCTGCTGAGCCGCTTGCCGCCAACGAAGGTAATACATCGTGCCGCCCCCGATGATCAGCACCAAGACGAGGACGGCTACCAGCGTGCCCACGATGATCTCCTTCTGGGACCGACTTCTGGGACCGAACTTCTGGACCGGCTCCCCGGGACCGGCTCCCCGGGACCGGCTCCTGTCTGCCGGACCGACAGCTCCGACATTACCCCCGAGGCAGAACTTTCTGCGGTGCTGCCGGACGATGCTATCGGCGACCCTCCGGCGTCCTGAGATCACCATCGGCCGTTCGGTCAGGTCCGTTTCACCGGGCCAGGCACTACAGCTCGGTAGGAGGGTGACGGAAATTGACAGTGCACCGGGGTGGCAAGAAGCCTTCGCCGAAGCGCGTAGGGGCGTGCCACGAACAGGGGAGGCGGGGGCGATGTCGACGACACCAATCTTCGATCAGCTGTGTCAGGAGCTCGGGAACGTAACTGAGCTGGAGGTCTCCGCTGGGGCGATCGGCATCGGGTCGAACGCGGTAGCGGAGCCCGAACCGGGACCGGCCCTGATCCTGGAAGAGTCCCCGATCCTGGAAGAGGAAGAGACAGTGGCCGAGTGGTTGGTACCAGAGGAGTACTGGGATACGGTACATCGGTTCGACGAGTTCCCCACCGATAGCAATGAGCGTTAGCATCACAATGGACGACGCCGATTATGTATTCGCAAGTCCGGCTAGGCGGCGGGAATGGAGCTGCTGACGTAGTCCGGTTAGCGGCTAGTCCGGTTTGCGGGCAGAGCCTGATCCGGGGATCAGTGCGAAGGTCCGGTCTGAGGGGCGAGGTAGCGCAGGTGGACGGCGTGCAGTACCTCGCCCCGGGACCGGCCGGTGGCCTCGGCGAGCTCGTCGAGCAGGATGCCGGACAATGAGGACAACCCAAAGATCATCTCGGCCAGCCCACACAGTGGATCTTGCGCCTGGGTAGCGTCGCCGATGGTGCGGGCCATGGCGTGGCGGAAGACCGAAGGGTCGGCTTCGGTCTCCGCGATGCTCCACGCACTGAGCACTTCCAGCGCCGCAGGCAACACCGTGTGCATCAGCTCATCAGGATTGTCGATACTCAGGGCAGCACCACTGACCGGGCGAGCTCGAATCGGCGGGTGACGTCGGCCCAGTTCGCGACGTTCCACCAGGCATCGACGTAGTCGGCTTTGACATTGCGGTATTGCAGGTAGAAGGCGTGTTCCCACATGTCGAGCAGCAGCAGCGGCACCGTGCCCGCGGTCAGGTTGCCCTGATGGTCGTAGACCTGCTGCAGCACCAGACGCCGGCCCAGCGACTCCCACGCCAGGATCGACCACCCGGATCCCTGCACGCCCAGCGCGTTGGCGGTGAAGTGCCCGCGGAACCCGTCGAAGCTGCCGAAGTGCTCGTCGATCGCCGCGGCGAGTTCGCCATCGGGTTTGTCGCCGCCATCGGGGGACATGTTGGACCAGAAAACCGAGTGGTTGACGTGCCCACCGAGGTTGAACGCCAGGTTCTTCTCCAGCATGTTCACCGCCGCAAGCGCCTCGCCGTCGCGCGCCTCGGCCAGCTGCTCCAGGGCGGTGTTGGCACCCTTGACGTAGGTGGCGTGGTGCTTGGAGTGATGCAGTTCCATGATCTGCCCGGAGACGTGTGGCTCCAGCGCGCCGTAGTCGTAGGGCAGGTCGGGCAGGGTGTAGTTGGCCACGTGGACCTCCAGCGGTAACAGTTCAGTACTGTTGCCACTATCTTGCTCTTGCAGCCCGAACGCAACCCTTCTGGTTGCTACTGGTGCGAGAAGGCCGGGTTGTGATGCCTGCCGCGTCGATCTCGCGTCTTAGCCTGGCCCACCCGAACCTGGTCACCTTGGCGAGACTCCGCAGGCTCGCCCCGGCCAAGTAGGCATGGCGCAGGTAGTCGCCCAGCTCATCGAAGCCCAGTTCATGCAGCCGTCGGGCCAGCTTCTGTTCGCGCTGGGCTGCCCTCGTCGCCCGGCCCGCGTCCAGTGCTGCGCGACGGATTCGAGTGGCCTCCGGTGATGCGCTGGTGGTGCGCGCGGTGTGGGCCAGGGTGGCCAGGCGGCCGGTCTTGGTGAGCTCCTGCCCGACCGCAAGCCGATCCCGTAGTTCGGGTGAACGCCGGTAAGCCTCGGACTGGCGGGTCGCGATCGACCGGGAGAGGACCTCGGCGACCAGTGGCCTGCTCCGGCACAGCCCCATCGCTTCCCGGTAGGAGCTGGCGGTGTGCCCGTGCGCCCGGACGTGACCGCCCAGCGAGACGTACCAGCGGCCGCACAGGTGGCAGCACACCCGGCCGGTCGCGGATTCGATCACCAACTCCCCGTGCGGGGCGTGCAGGCCGGTGCCATCGGGCAGCGACCACAGATGGGCATGGGAGCGCTCCTGCCGTGGGCGGTCCACCGGCGGGGCCGCGGTGCTCGTCATGGCTGATCCCTATTGCCAACTGATTGCAACTACTACATCTTGCCCAGATGGTGGTACGGAACGCAACAACTGATCGGTACTCGCTGACGCGCGCCAGCAAGCGCTGGAGGTCACACAGCGCGGCTGGACGGCTACCGTCCGTTGATGGAGGTTGTGGAGCGGGCGACGGGAATCGAACCCGCATGATCAGCTTGGAAGGCTGAAGCTCTACCATTGAGCTACGCCCGCACGCTCCGCGTCGGCCCGGCATGCTCTGCCTCTGCCATGCTCTGCCTCTGCCTCGGCGCAGTGCCTTGAGCCTACCTGCTGGCAGGTTGCGCGGGGCGCACCCCTCCTGTTGCCCACAAGATCGCGCTGGTCGCGTACGCTTGCGCAGCGCGGTGTATCGGGGTGTGGCGCAGCTTGGTAGCGCACTCGCTTTGGGAGCGAGGGGCCGTGGGTTCGAATCCCGCCACCCCGACCAGCAACAACAGTTCGACCCAAGATCGACAACTGGACCAGGTGTAGCAACGACCGCTCACAGGTCGTCCGACTCGATGCTGTCCAAGGCTTCGCACATGGCGTCGAGGTCGGTGTGTGCGTAGATGCCCAGGGTGACGTCCAGGTCGGCGTATCGGGCGATGCGCATCATCATCCTGAGCGACCCGATCCTCATTCCCGAAGGCTTTGCCAATTCGCGTCTGAGCGGCTCGGCATCCTCCGGAGACAGGTAGGCGCTTGGTCCTTCCTGCCACCCGCCCAGGTACAAGGCCCCATTCCCCATGTTCGACACCAGTACCGTTCGCGCAACGGTTTCTCCCGGCCGGATACTGCGCCCGATGCCGAGCCGTGGTGGCATTTCACCCTTGCCGTCACCGTGACGAAAATCCCTCGTGTCCTGGGTGGTGGACAACGCTGCTCCACCCTGGGTAGCAGTGGTGAACGCTCGGCTACGCTCAATTTCCACGAACGGGTCGTTACAGCCTGCGACGACGGAAGCGATGGGGAGCGAGAGTGATCCAGGAACCTCCCGAGCTGGTGGCCATGCGCCTTGCTTTGGGCCAACAGCTCGCCGCCTTACGCGAAGCTGTAGGCATGGTTCAGCAGCAGATTCGGCCGCAGGACCGGTTAAAGCCGGTCCTCGATCGCCAAGGCCGAAGCTGGCCGCCAGCTGCTCACCCGGGAGTTCTGGAAGACAGCAGACGATCTGCTTCAGGCTGACGGTGCCCTCCTGGCCAGCTACGAGCAGGTGCGAGCCGCCAAGGAGGAGCACGAGGCCCGAAGCCGGGAAGCGGTGCTGGCCAAGGCGTACGCTGAGGCACAGGCTTGGGCGCAGGCGCTCAGAGCTGCGACCCCGTCCCCGCTGCAGAATGATGGCGGGTTGGTCGTGCCGACCGGACAGGAGGTCTTTCGGCTGTTGTCGGTTTATAGTGACATGTCCACTTCTATCGGGTATTACTTCTTCGAGCTGAATGACCTTGACAGTGCGAGATACTACTGTGACCAGGCGCGGGTGGCGGCGCATCGCGCAGGCAATACTGACCTTGGGATCTACGCATTGTGTGAAATGAGTTACTTTGCTTCCTGGCAGGGCAAGGCTCCGGCCGGTATTGATCTCACCGCGTCCGCTGGAAGTCTGCTGAGTAAAGCCGATGATCCGCTCACGCTAGTCGGCGTAGCGCAACGGGCTGCGACGGCATACGCGGCGGATGGCCAGTATAAGCCGTGCATGGTGGAGCTTGAGAGGGCGCAAGATAGCTTGCTGTCGGCCGGGCAGGTGTCTGTTGAATCCCCGTTGTACTTCTACAACGAAGGTTATCTCGCCAGCCACAGGAGCGAGTTTCTGTTGCGACTGGGAAAGCCACAGGAGGCGGCTGCCAGCGCCAGTGCTGGACAGCCGTGGCGGGAAACGCAGGCGGTGAAGGAGTTGGATGAACGGTTGAGGGGATGGGGGTTGGGTGGGATTTGACGTAACACTCACCCCTGCGGCTTGACCGCCCAACCTAGCGACGCTCGCTCACGCCAAAGGCGCAAAAGTCGCCTGTCAGGCTGGGAGACCCGGTATGCCGGCCACGAGGCGGATGGTGAATCCTTCGTCGTCCCTGCCGAGTGTCACGTGGTTGCACATCTGGTGGACGAGCCATAGGCCCTGGCCTGCTGATGCGCCGTTCGTCGTCGTGAGCAGCCCGGCGAAGGGATCGGTGGGCCCGCAGCCTCGGTCGGTGACCGTGACGACCATCCGGTCGGGGCCGGTCCAGATGCGCAGGCGGACCGGTGGCTTGCCGTGGCAGAACGCGTTGGTGACGACCTCGTTCACCGCGTACACAAGATCAACGACCTCGGTGTCGTCGAGGTGGGTGACACGGCTGGCATCGAGGACCGCGCGCCGGGCGCCTGCCAGTGTCGGGTCGATCAGGTCGATCATCGGTGGTGCGGCTTCGAGCGGGTCGGCTCCGGAGGCCGGGCGGTGGGTGAGGAACTCCGCGGGGTCCTCGAAACGGGCGTTGGGGACGTGCTGGCCGTCGGCGGTCGCCACATGAGGATGGGTCCGTGTGACGTCGGCGAGCACATCCGTGGGAGTGACGCGGGTGTCGTAGGGGCAGAGACCCCACACCGGGAAATCGGCGAAAGTGTGGTTGATCGCGGCCTCGTAGCGGGCCCACCACTCCCAGGGCTGGCCCGTACCGGGATGTGGTACGTCGCCGACGATTCGTATTTGCTGTGCGCCACGGGCCACATGCGCGGCTATTAGCTCCCGGTAGGTTTTGATGACACTCGCCGGCCGCGCGTAGTGCGCAGCTGCGTCTGGGAACGAAATGTGCGAGGTGTCGCCCAGTGCTGCGCGGATCAGCTCCGCCTTCTGCCCACCCATAGCTACCATGGTCGGCTCGCCGGCCTCGACCCCACCCTTGAGGAACGGGATCACGATGGCGAGGAAGCTGTCGTCGGAGCCGTAGAATGCGGCCTCGTGGAAGAAGCCGCAATGGTCCGTTACCGCACCTGACCTCAAGTCGGTACCTCTACTACTCGCAGATCTTTAAGTTCGAGCAGCTCGCAGAGCCGGGCCGCGCCGGTAAGGCCGGTCTGCAGCACGACCTTCGCGTTGCGGCGTCGGCCGTATTCGGCCAGCGCGAGCAGGCTTTGGTGGTCGATGAAGTCGAGTTCTGTCGCGTCGAGGACGAGCTCGCCACCGGTCGGCCGGAGATCGGCCCGCCGCAGAGCCAGCGCGAGCAGAGCGTGGCTGGTGAGGTCGAGCGCCCCGCTCAGTGCGGCAGCGGCATGGGCGCAGGCGTGCAGCCGGAACGGCGGCGCGCTCCCAGCGGGATGCAGGCTGGCCAACTGCGCGATCGTCTCCTCACCCAGCTCGGCCCGGTTGTAGGCGCACAGCGCGGAGAACGGCTGGCTGGTCATGTACCGGTCGACTAGGTGCTCGTAGCGGGCGAACGCGTCGAGCTGTTCCGGGGTTCGCACGAGCGGAGTCGCCTCGGCCGCGACGCGCAGGCCCGTGAAGCCCGCCGCCAGCGCATCCTCGGTCGCCGCCGCATACGCCTGCACTTGAGTGGCCGGCACCACCACCGCGCCGGTCGGGTATCGGTCACCGAGGGACTGGACCTGCACAGCGCCCGGTCCGCAAGCCTGGTTCGTCTCGTCGAGATTTCGAAGGCCGTCCCACAGTGTGGAGGGGTCGCCGTCGGCGACGTACCAGACCCGCTGGCCGCGCGCGAGACCGTCGGCCAGGAACTCCACGGCCCGCGAGTGGAACTCGTCGAACTCGTCGAAGGCCCAGCACAGATGATCGTGGTGGTTGAAGCTCCGAGCGGCTTCGGTCACCCCTGAAACAGGCATCACGGCCACGGTACGCGGCTTCGGCCTCGACGTGGCCCTCGCCTAGACTCGGGCGACACTTCCCGCCCGGTGCGTCGGCCAGACGGGGCCGCACTTAATTTCGCCCGAGGAGTACCCCAGTGAAGAGCACCGTCGAGCAGCTCAGCCCGACGCGCGTAAAGATCAACGTCGAGGTGCCCTTCGACGAACTGAAGCCCAACTTCGAGCGCGCTTACAAGAAGATCGCCCAGCAGGTGCGGATCCCGGGCTTCCGGCCGGGTAAGGCGCCGGCGCGCGTCCTGGAACAACGGCTGGGCCGAAGCGCGGTGCTCGACGAGGTGGTCAGCGAGGCGGTGCCGGCGAAGTACCAGGAGGCCGTGGCCTCCGAAGCGGTGCACCCACTCGGCCGTCCGGACATCGAGGTCACCAATATCGAGGACGGTGACCACCTCACGTTCAGCGCGGAGGTCGACGTCCGGCCGCAGTTCGAGTTGCCCGCGTTCGGCGAGTTCGCGGTGTCTGTCGATGACATCGAGGTGACCGACGCCGAGGTCGATGAGCAGCTCAACGGGCTGCGTACCCGATTCGGCACGCTGACCGGCGTCGATCGGCCCGTGCAGCAGGGCGATTTCGTCTCACTTGACCTGTCCGCCACCGTTGACGGCGAGGAGGTCGAGGAGGCGGCGACTACCGGGCTGTCCTACGAGGTCGGCTCCGGGAACCTCATCGACGGCCTCGACGACGTTCTGGTCGGTGCGAACGAGGGCGAGCAACGGCATTTCACCACGACCCTGGTGGCTGGCGAGTATGCCGGGCGACAGGCCGAAGTGACCGCCACTGTCGGTGCGGTGAAGCTGCGTGAGCTGCCCGTGGCCGACGACGAGTTCGCTGCGCTCGCCAGCGAGTTCGACACCCTTGATGAGCTCAAAAGCGACCTGCGCCGACGCCTCGCCAAGATCAAGGTGATGCACCAGGGCGGGCAGGCTCGCGACAAGGTGATCGAAGCGCTGCTCGCCGCCACCGAGGTCCCGCTGCCCGAGGCCCTGGTCGACGCCGAGGTCGCAGCGCGCAAGCACGACGCCGTGCACGTCTTCGACCATGACGAGCAGCGGCTCGCGCAGTGGCTGGCGGAGCAGGGTCAGACGGCGGAGGAGTTCGACACCGAGCTGCGCAGCTCCGCGCGGGATGTGGTGAAGACCCGGCTCGTACTCGACGCGATTGCCGACGATGCGGAGCTCTCCGTCACCGACGCCGAGCTCAGCGAGCGGATCGTCCTGCAGGCGCAGCGTTACGGCATCGACCCGAACGAATATATGCAAAGGGCGAAGGAAGTGGGTGAGCTGGCCACTCTCTACGCCGAGTTACGCCGCATGAAGGCGCTGGCCGAGGTGATGAGCCAGGCGAAGGTCACCGACGCCAGCGGCAACCTCGTGGACATCGACGAACTGTTCGGCCGGCCCGCTCCGAAGCCTGATGTGACGCTCTGAGCGAACTTGGGCCGCGTCGGGAGGTTGGCGCCGCCCGCCTTCGTTAGGGTCGGCAGTGTCCCATTCGGCAGTGTTGCTGTCGGCAGTATCCCATTCGGCAGTGTCACAGCTGGCGAGCTGGCTCCACTCAACCCACCAGATCCGTTGACAGAAGGCAGGTATCAGTGATTTCGGACCACATCGCTGCGGCGGCGCCGCTGCGAGGCGTCCCCGCGATGCGGGCCGCCTCGGCTGGCCTCAACCTGACCGACTCGGTGTACGAGCGGCTCTTGCGGGAGCGCATCATCGTGCTGGGTTCGCAGGTCGAGGAGAACATCGCGAACCAGATCTGCGCTCAGCTCCTGCTGCTGTCCGCGGAGGACCCCGAGCAGGACATCCGGCTCTACATCAACTCGCCGGGTGGTTCGGTGACGGCTGGCATGGCCATCTACGACACCATGCACCTGATCGAGCCTGACGTGGCGACCTACGCGATGGGCTTGGCCGCCTCGATGGGGCAATTCCTGCTTTCGGCGGGCACCAGAGGTAAGCGTTACGCCCTGCCGCATGCTCGGATTCTCATGCACCAGCCCTCGGCGGGAGTCTCCGGTACCGCCGCCGACATCGCCATCCAGGCCGACATGCTGACCAAGCACAAGCGTGAGATGGCGGAGCTGATCGCCGAACAGACCGGCCAGCCGGTGGAGCGGATCATCACCGACTCCGACCGGGACCGTTGGTTCACCGCGGAGGAAGCGCGTGAGTACGGCTTCGTCGACCAAGTCCTGACCCGCGCCAACTCGCTGCCCGACGCGAGCCGTTGAGCATCGAAGGAGCCCCTATGAACCGCATTCCCGCAGGCGCTACCCCCCAGAATCGCCTGTACCAAGATCACATACCGCAGGCGCGGTACATCCTGCCCTCCTTCATCGAGCGCACCAGTTACGGGGTCAAGGAGTCCAACCCCTACAACAAGCTGTTCGAGGAGCGCATCATCTTCCTCGGTGTGCAGATCGACGACGCGTCGGCCAACGATGTGATGGCGCAGCTGCTGGTGCTGGAGTCCACCGACCCCGACCGCGACATCATCATGTACATCAACTCACCCGGTGGGTCGTTCACCTCGCTCATGGCGATCTACGACACGATGCAGTTCGTCCGGCCGGAGATCCAGACGGTCTGCCTCGGCCAGGCGGCATCGGCCGCCGCGGTACTCCTTGCGGCCGGCACCCCTGGCAAGCGGATGGCGGTGCCCAACGCACGCATCCTCATCCACCAGCCGGCCACCGAGGGAGTCTACGGGCAGGTCTCGGACCTGGAGATCCAGGCTGCCGAGATCCAGCGGATGCGTCGTCTGCTGGAGGCCACCCTGGCCCACCACACCGGCCAGACAGAGGAGCGTGTCCGCGCCGACATCGACCGGGACAAGATCCTGACCTCGCCCGAGGCCAAGGACTACGGCATCATCGACGAGATCACCCAGATCCGGAAGCTCTCCGCTGTCCGCACCTGAATCGGCCTCCTCCGACACGCCGGGCGAGCGGGGTAACCCCATCCGTCGGTGATGTCGGGAAGGCTGGTGCTCCCGCACCGCGGGGTAGTGCGGGTACCGTCGAGCACACAACACAGCAGCCAGGCGTACTGCACACCACCGCGCCGGGAAGGATGAGAGGCCAGCGCCCATGGCACGTATCGGTGACGGCGGCGACCTGTTGAAGTGCTCCTTCTGCGGGAAGAGTCAGAAGCAGGTCAAGAAGCTCATCGCGGGCCCTGGCGTCTACATCTGTGACGAGTGCATCGATCTGTGTAACGAGATCATCGAGGAGGAGCTCGCCGAAGCGGGTGAGTGCAAGCTTGACGAGCTGCCCAAACCCACCGAGATCCACGACTTCCTCGAGACCTACGTCATCGGGCAGGATGACGCCAAACGCACCCTGTCGGTGGCGGTCTACAACCACTACAAGCGCATCCAGGCAGGCGAAAAGGGTCGCGACGACGAGATCGAACTGGCCAAGTCGAACATCCTCATGCTCGGCCCCACCGGTTGCGGCAAGACCTACCTCGCCCAGACCCTGGCGAAGCTGCTCAATGTGCCCTTCGCGATCGCCGATGCCACGGCGCTGACCGAGGCTGGTTACGTTGGCGAGGACGTCGAGAACATCCTGCTCAAGCTGATCCAGGCGGCCGACTACGACGTCAAGCGGGCCGAGACCGGCATCATCTACATCGACGAGGTCGACAAGATCGCCCGCAAGTCGGAGAATCCCTCGATCACCAGGGATGTCTCGGGCGAGGGAGTCCAGCAGGCGTTGCTGAAGATTCTGGAGGGCACTACGGCCAGCGTGCCACCGCAGGGTGGGCGCAAGCACCCGCACCAGGAGTTCATCCAGATCGATACCACGAACGTGCTCTTCATTGTGGCGGGTGCGTTCGCCGGCCTTGACAAGATCATCGAGGATCGCATCGGAAAACGGGGGCTCGGCTTCGGTGCCGAACTGCGATCGAAATCCGACATCGACACCAGCGACGTGTTCGCCGATGTGATGCCGGAAGATCTGATCAAGTTCGGGCTGATCCCCGAGTTCATCGGGCGGCTCCCAGTAGTGGCCAGCGTGACGAATCTGGACAAGGGATCACTGGTGCAGATCCTCACCGAGCCGCGCAACGCACTGTCGAAGCAGTACTGCAAGCTCTTCCAGATGGACGGTGTGGAGCTGGAGTTCACCGCCAACGCGATGGACGCGATCGCTGACCAGGCGATCCTGCGCGGCACCGGGGCCCGTGGCCTCCGCGCCATCATGGAAGAGGTACTGCTGCCGGTGATGTACGACATCCCCAGCCGCGACGACGTCGCGAAGGTAGTCATCACCGAGCAAACCGTGCGGGAGAACGTCAACCCGACCATCGTCACCCGCCAGCCCACCCGCCGCGAACGCCGCGAGAAGTCGGCCTAATCGCCGTTCAGCGGAAGCGTCGGCCCTCGTCGCGCTGGTAGGCCCATCCGGCCAGCCCGGCCAGCAGCACCGTCCAGCCGATCAGTGCCGTCACCGCCACGGTGCTTGGCGCAGTCCCGGTGAGCACTGTGATCAGCAGGTCACGCGAGCCACGGGTGGGCAGCACTTGGGATACCCCGTTGAGCCATCCCGGGAAGCTTTCCGGCGGCAGGAACAGCCCACCAGCGAAGGCCAGCGGGAACAGCAACACTTGGGCGGCGGCCAGCGCCGCCTTGACCGGCAGCGTGTACCCGATCGCGAACCCGGCAAAGAGAAACGGCGCCGCACCGGCGATCAGCACCCCGGCACCCGCCACGAACTGCGCGGGTGTGACGGTCGCGGCGGTGAACAGCCCGGCCACCGCGAGTACCGGGATCAGCCCGAGCAGTGCGAACCCGAGCCCGGTGATCAACCTTCCGGCCAGCCGAGGGCCCGGACCGGCGGGCAGGGTTCGCACGTAGCCGTCCCAGGGCAGCGCGCGGTCCTCGGCGACCCCGACCCCGAAGTTGAACAGGCAGGTGCTCATCACGGCGAACACCGCGAGCTGCGCGACCGCCGCCGTCGACGCCACCGGATCGGTCCGCACAGCCTCGATGGGAACCACGAAAAGAGCAGGATCAATGGCGGGAACAGGCAGTTGCCGATGATCGCGATGGGGATCCGAACCGTTTCCAGGAACTGGAACCGGGCGTGCACGAGCGAGAGCTGCATGGGATCACTGCCTCGTTGTGATGGGGGAGGAGTCGGTGAGCGCGAGGAACGCCTCCTCCAGCGAGGTCGGGCGTACCTGCAGGTCATGGAACTCGACGCCGCTGAGCACTAGGTCGCGGACCAGCTGGTCGGCGTCCGGGGTCTGCAGCTCGATGCGACCGTCAGCGCGCAGGCATCGGGTGACACCGGGTAGCTCGGACAACCCATCGGCGCCCAAGCCCACGGTGGACAGGCTCACAGTGGACAGCGCCACCGCGTCGCGGACGTCGTCGAGGCTGCCGTCGGCGAGTACCCGTCCGGCGCCCAGCACCACCACGCGCTGCGCGACGGCCTCGATCTCTTCCAGGTAGTGGCTGGTGAGCAGCACGGTCCCGCCCCTGGCGTGGTAGTCCCGCACACCTGCCCACAGGTCCCGGCGGGCTTCCACGTCCAGACCGGTGGTGGGCTCGTCGAGCACCACCAGCCGGGGCCTGCCGACGAAGGCAAGCGCCACCGCGAGACGTCGCTTCTGGCCACCGGACAGACCGCCGGTCTGCCGTCGCTGCAAGCCGTCGAGCCCGAAGCGCTCCAGTAGCTCGCCGCTGGGTATCGGATCCGGGTAGTGGTGGGCGACGAAATCGACGACCTCACCGACCCGCAGCGTGGCGGGCAGCCCGGTCTCCTGCGGGGTGGTGCCTAGTTCCCGGCGGGCTGCGGCGTCGGTGGGGGAGCGGCCGAAGAGCTCTACCCGCCCGGCGCTCGGGCGGCGCAGGCCGGTCAGCAGCTGCAACAGGGTGGATTTGCCTGCGCCGTTCGGACCCAACAACCCCACCAGTTGCCCCGCCGGAATGTCGAGATCCACCCTGTCCAGGGCGATGGTGGGGCCGAAGTGACGGGTCACCTCGACGGCTCTGGCCAGAACTTCGCTCATGGTCGGTCCTCGGTCGCCGCGCCGTTGCCCGGAAGCAGGGCACGCAACGCTGTGGTGTAGTCCTCGAAGGCGCGCCGTCCCTGCCTGGTCAGGGCGAGGTAGGTCACCGGGGTACGCCTCTCATGGGTCTTGGTGATCTCCAGATACCCGGCTTCCTCGAGTTTGCGCAGGTGGGTGGAGAGGTTCCCGGCGGTCATCCCCAGCAGTTTCTGCACCCTGGGAAAGGCCAGCCGATCGCCCTCGGAGATTACGGCCAGGGTGGCCACCACCCGCAGCCGGGCCTGTGGGTGAATCACCGGATCGAGCTCAGGCGCCCTGTTCACGGCCGGGCTCTGACTCCCTGCCGGGCTCCGATCCGCGGCCGGACTCTGACCCGCCGGGTGCGGCGCGGTCACGCCGCCAGGACCCGGCCGCGGCGCAGCGCGAACCAGGCTGCGGCGACCAGGAACCCACCGCCACCGGCGATCGCGAGCACTACGTAGTTGGCCGGGGTACCGGCGAACACCGACACGGCGTCGGTGACCAGCACCCACACCCCGAGCCCGAACTGGAACCGGTCCCGCCACAGCGCTCCGCCCGCCAGGTAGAGCACCCCGACGATGAGCAGTGATGACGCTGGCCACAGCACCGCGGTCTGCTCATGGGTCAGACCCAGGCGAACCAGACCGGTGTTGATGAACGCCAGCGCGCCGAAGCCCAGCGCCCAGCTCCACCAGTACATCGCGCCGACCTCGGCTGAGACCCCGCGGATGCCTCGGGCGGCCTGGGTGACGTGCACCGTGGTGATCACCATGGCGGCTATCTGCAGTGCGAAGAAGACGATGCCCGCGGCCCACCAGGGAGCCGCCACCACCTCGCCTGCGGTCAGGGCGAATGCGGTGAACCCCAGCGTCCACGCCAGGCCCCAGGCCGTGTAGAGCACCACCAGGTTGACGTCCAACTCTCGGCCGACCTGGGTACGCTGGTCCTTGATCAAAGCCAATGACTCGGCTGCGGACAGCTCCCTGGTTCCCTCTGCTGACTCCACCATCGTTGACCCTCGCTGCTCGAGATTTGTACTGCCATCAAATTTGTAACACAAACCTGTTGGCGTAGCAACCATCGACGAGGACGTGGTGGCAGTTGGGGACCGCTACACGTCGATGCCCACCGCGATGCCATCGACTCCGGGGGGATGCTGTGCGGGGGCGAAGACGACGGTGTCGGCTCGGGACGCGGTACACAGCGGTTCAGCTACGACCCGGGCCAGCGCCTCCATGACAAACCGGTGGGCCGATCCTTACTCTGCCCAGGGAGCCGCTACTGTGCGTCCAGCCACCCGCACCGAGGGGAAGTGGTGATCCGCCATGAGCGACGAGCAGGCCGACGAAATCAGCGAGCGAGCAAGCGATACGCCGCTTGTCGACCCCGCGTTGTTCAAGCGCGAGGACGTGCGCCGCATTCTTGCCGCGCTGGACATCGCTGCCCTGTATCGGGTCTTGGGGGACGATGCTGGGATCAGCCAGCGTCAGATCGCGGCGTGCACCGGGCAGTCTCAGTCGGAAGTCAGCGATATCGTCGCGGGCCGTCGCCGGGTGGAGAGTCATCAGGTGCTGATGCGTATCGCGGACGGTTTCGATATCCCCCGGGAGCTGATGGGGTTGTCGTGGTGGGGTCCTGATGGCACCTACGCTGGGAAGGTCACGGTCACTGAATCCCCGACGAGGGAGAGCGAGGAGATGCGTCGTCGTACGCTCATCGCCAGGCACTACGCGCAGTGGCTGGATGTGCCCGCTTCCGATGCGGTGAAGGCGCGGCTGGGGTGCGCGCTGGCTGAGTTGTACACCGAGGCGGGCTGGTCGTGTTACGACGCCGGGGTGGACGGGACGGGCTATTTCACCCGTGCATTGCGGACGGCTGATGAGTTCGGAGACGCCTTCGGGATCGCCAACGCGGCGTGCCACGCCGGGGTGACGCTGGTGCGCAGCGGGTATCCCGATGAGGCACTCAAGTGCTTCCAGCTCGGGGGGTTTCCACTCACGGGGTTCCAGCCCGGCAAGGCGAAGCCCGCGATCCTGCGCGACGACGACTCCCGCGGGCTGCTCCTGGCCCGGCGGGCCATCGACGCGGCGAGCACCCTGCAGTCCGTCGCCGCGCGACGGCAACGGCTCGTACCATTGGCCATCGCATTGGAAGCCCGGCCGGGCAGCGACGTTAAGGAGCTCGCCCGGACGGCCCGCCAGCTCGCCACGACACGGGTGTAGCAAGTACCAGGGCGGCGCTCACCTCCAATATCGGCAGCATGCTGCACCCGCACAAATTTTAGCTATGGAATAAGATCAGGAGGTTCTTGCCAGGAGTTCCAGTCCATGCCTGGCTCGTCTGGGCCAAGGTTCCGTCTGCTGGTCTAGAATCCGGCGAGTCGTACCTGCCGATTCTGACGTAAGTTCTCGCCAGGTAGCCTGGTCAAGCCTGGTGGTGGAGGGTCCACTCCCACTGGAGACCAAAGTTCATAATCACTCAGCGATGACTTGGCACCCTGAATACTGATCAACTAAGACATATGTTACCGTGACAAGATGAGTTCATCCACCAGTCATTCGTTAGAAAATCTTGAGGAGCGCTGGTCACAGACATGGGATGATCAGCGCGTCTATCAGTTTGATCGATCGAAAACGCGGGACGAGGTGTTTTCGATCGACACACCGCCTCCTACCGTATCAGGCACACTTCATATTGGTCATTGTTTTTCGTACACACACACCGATATAATTGCACGATTTCAACGAATGCGCGGTAAAGAAGTCTTTTATCCGATGGGTTGGGACGACAACGGTTTGCCTACCGAGCGCCGAGTTCAGAATTACTACGGCGTCCGGTGTGAGCCTTTCTTGCCGTACGATACGTCCTTTGTGCCGCCAGCTGCCCCCGATCCTAAGAAGCCGGTTTCAATCTCACGGCGAAACTTTGTGGAACTCTGTGAACGACTTACTCGACTCGATGAGCAGGCATTCGAGCAACTATGGCGGCGATTGGGGTTATCTGTCGACTGGTCAATGACCTATCAAACCATCGACATCAATGCGCAAAAAGTGTCTCAAAGTGCCTTTCTGCGCAATCTCGCCCGTGGCGAAGCATACCATGCCGAAGCGCCGACACTCTGGGACGTAACATTCCGTACTGCTGTTGCGCAGGCTGAGCTTGAAGAGCGTGAGTGGCCAGGTTCATACTATCGCGTCGGGTTTCACCGAGAAGACGGCACTCGGGTGTATATCGAAACCACTCGTCCAGAATTGCTTCCAGCTTGCGTAGCATTAATTGTACATCCGGAGGATGAACGGTATCAAGCGCTAATCGGTAAGCACGTTAGCACCCCAATTTTTGGCGTCCACGTCCCTGTATTTGCGCACCGAGATGCCGAACCTGATAAAGGTACCGGAATCGCGATGTGCTGCACGTTCGGAGACGTTACGGATGTGCTCTGGTGGCGCGAGCTACAACTGCCGACACGGACTGTAATCGGTTGGGACGGTCGGATTCTTCCAGAGTTTCCTCGTGGCATCGAGTCGGTTGAGGCACGCGCAGCCTATGGGAAGCTTGTCGGAGCAACAGTACATAGTGCACGTGAACGGATCGTTGAGATGCTGCGCGAGGCCGGCCACCTAGAAGGGGAGGCTCGTGCTATCAGCCGACCTGTAAAGTTTTTTGAAAAAGGTGACAGACCTCTGGAAATTCGCAGCACGCGCCAGTGGTATCTGCGGAATGGAAACCGAGATTCGGTACTCCGTCATGAGTTGCTTTCGCGAGGGCGGGAGTTGACGTGGCACCCCGGACATATGAAAGTCCGGTACGATAACTGGGTCAGTGGACTTAATAGTGACTGGCTTGTGAGCCGACAGCGGTTTTTCGGTGTACCGATCCCCATCTGGTATTCGCTTGATGACCACGGTCTCCCTATCTATGACGCGCCGATTGTTCCGAGCGAAGATTCGTTGCCCATTGATCCTTCGACTGACGTCCCACCAGGATATTCCGCAGACCAGCGCGATAAGCCCGGTGGTTTTATGGGCGATCCGGACGTACTCGATACCTGGGCCACATCGTCGCTTACACCGGAGATCGCAGGTGGCTGGAGTCGAGACGAGGATCTGTTCCACCGTGTCTATCCGATGGATATGCGCGCACAAGCTCACGAGATCATTCGTACGTGGTTGTTCTCTACAGTGCTGCGTTCACACTTAGAACATGGTCTTCTACCATGGAGACACACGGTGATCTCCGGATGGATCATCGATCCCGACCGAAAGAAGATGTCCAAATCCAAGGGGAACGTTGTTACTCCTGTGGATCTCCTCAAAGAGTACGGCTCGGACGCTGTTCGATACTGGGCGGCTAACGGTAGACCAGGAACTGATACCGCCTTCGATACTGGACAGATGAAGGTGGGTCGCCGTCTTACTATCAAGATTTTTAACGCTTCGAAATTTGCGCTCGCTGCTGGTGCTCGCTCTGGTGATGTTACCGAACCAATTGATAAGGCTCTGCTCGGTCGACTAGCTGCCGTGGTTAACGACGCGACAGTGGCCTTGGAGTCGTACGATTACACTCGAGCACTCGAGAGAATTGAAACCTTTTTCTGGTATTTCTGTGATGACTATTTGGAGCTGATCAAAGCTCGCGCATATGGTGAGGGCGGCGAAGGTGCAGGCACCACTTCGGTTCGTATGACTCTCATGACTGCTCTAGACACATTACTTCGTCTCTTTGCGCCCTTCCTGCCGTTTATCACGGAAGAGGTATGGTCCTGGTGGCGGGAAGGGAGCATTCATCGTGCGCCCTGGCCTGACACAGGATCCTTGCGTCTGCTTGGGTCTTATGATGAATCAGATGTCTTGCTTGATGCTGCATCTGCTGCAATTGCTGCAGTACGCAAGGCGAAATCCGAAGCCAAGCTATCCATGCGGTCCGAGGTCAAGCGGTTGGTGATCGAGGGAGACGCTTCCGCTGTCAAACGACTAGAGTCAGTGCTGCCCGACTTGCGTGCTGCGGGAAGTATCGATGTTGTTGACGTGATCATAGCCGACAGATCTGATCTTACTTACAAAGTTGAACTATCCATCAATGGGTCGGCTAGCGAACTAGCTTGAACGTGATCGTACGGCAGGGACTGAGCAGTGCAGCTGTTGAAAGTTTTCCTTCTAGTGTAGTGTCTCATTATTGATTTTACACTTGCTGGAGGGCGACCCGTCCCCGGGCTACCTTGGCGAGTATCTGCTCGGCGGTGGCGGTCCACACGAATGGTTTCGGGTTGTCGTTTCCACACGA
>JBQTGW010000138.1:0-27998 GCA_052390495.1 Pseudonocardiales bacterium | reverse complement strand
CAGCTGCCGCCGAAACCGGCCTCCTACCATGCCGCGCCACCTTTCTCACACAGAGCTATGTGGCGCAACTAAACATCAATAGCCATTAGTGTGCAACAAGCTACTGTCGGGTGATGGCTCGGTAACCGAATGTCACGAGGCCACCAGTCCCTCGGGCTCACCTTCGGCGGGCGTCGTGCTAGTGGTTGTGGGTCGTGCGGGTGAGGAAGGCTGGCTGACCGCATCCCCCAGCGGTCCCCGCCCCCCTAGCGACCAAGGATCTCTGGGGTGAGGGCTTACCTCGGTCTGGAAGGTGCTCGATGGATTCTGACGAAGTCAGCACGATCGGTCACAGCGGCTATGGCAGATCCGAAACGCTCGGGGTAAATCGTTGCGTGTGGTCGGCGGGCTGGCCGGAATGAGCGCGTCGACCCTGAGTCGGATCGAGAACGGGCTCCGTGCGTTGGACAGCCGCGCAGAAGTCGTCGCGCTGGCCAATGCTCCAGGTGTCGCGCCCTCGGAGCTGACGAGGGTGACCGAGCTGACACCGGGTAATGGGGAAGGCGTGGCGGTGAAAGCAGTCCGGCGTGCGTTGATCGCGGTCGGCCGCGACGATCCGGCTGTGAGAGTCGCGGAGGGGCTGCGGCCTGAGCTGCTCCGAGTTCGAGCCCTTGGTGGTGCGTTACACCCGCGGGTGCCGTTCTGGGTGCGACCCCTCGGCCCGGACACCCGCCGCCAGATGGTGCGCGGCCTGCTCGCGCCCAACCTGGCCAGCCCGGACCCGGTGACCAGCACCAGCCGTGCACCCTGGGGACCGCGCTGCCCGACACCGCCGACGCAGCGGCGGGTGCACAGCTGGTCCGGCTGCGTGCCTGGCTCGCTGACCACCCGACCTGGCGCGACGTCACACTGTCTGACACCGAACGCTGAGTCGAGCTCATTCTGCGCTTCCGCTTCGATCGCGTGCCGGGCGGCGAGCTGTCCCCGCACCGTTAGCAGTGCGCTGACCTGCGCAAACCTGCATACGGGGCGAGCGCGGCGAGCGACTTGTCAGGGTGGCATGAGTAGATGTCGTGCACCTCACCGAAATCATGAAAGGATGTGGCCGTGAGCCTTCCACCGCGCGAGATTCGTCGTCGCCTCAACCAGCAGGCACACGACATCGAGGACTCGTACGAGCTGCTCACCGAGCTGCGCATCGAGACAGCCGCAGGTTTTGCCCGGGTCGATGGGCGACTTGATCAGCTCACCGAGCAGCTCACGCAGCTCGAAACCCAGTTCGGCGGTCGACTAGACGGTGTCGACAACCGCCTGGACGGTGTTGACAGCCGCTTCGACGGTGTTGACAGCCGCCTGGACGGTGTCGACAGCCGCCTGGACAGCATCGACAGCCGCCTGGACAGCATCGACAACCGCCTGGACGGGCACGGCCAGCTACTGGAGCGGATCCTGCACCTGCTCGACAAGCCGGGTACGTGACCGCGCGCTGAGGTGTCCGTACCGGCATCGCCGGCATCGGTCAAGCAGCGCAGCGACCTGGCATCCGGCAGTGAGGTGTTTGTCGGCCGGATGTATCAGCGGCCTCCGGGGACTCTCCTTGGAACAGAGCATCCGTGTCCAGACCCGAGAGGACTCCGCTCATGTTCACCTACCAGTTCTGGCGGCTGGCGTTCGAACGCGCCTTCAAGACCTTCGCGCAGACGTTGGTGGCGTTGTTCAGCGCAGGCGGTATCGGGCTGCTCAACGCGCCGTGGCTCACCGCTGTGTCGGCCGCGGGCATGGCGGCGATGTTGTCCTTGCTCACGTCGTTGGCCTCAGAGCCGTGGGGCGCACGCGGCACTCCGAGCCTGCTCCAGCCCATGGCAGCCGCTGCGCAGCCTGCGCCGAAAACGTCCGTCTCGGCGTGATGGCCCGCCGTGGTGCGGTATCAGAGCTCGATGCCGTGCATACGAAACCAGGCGAGCGGGTTGATCTTCTTGCCGTTGGCGTTCCAGACCTCGAAGTGCAGGTGTGGGCCGGTTGAATGGCCTCGGTTACCCATCTCGGCGATCTCGTCACCGGCCCGGACCCGCTCACCTTCTTCGACCAGTGTGCGGTTGATGTGGCCGTATACCGTGGTGGTGCCGTCGGCGTGCCGGATGCGTATCCACAGGCCGAAGCCGCTGGCCGGACCGGCCTCCGCGACTACGCCGTCGGCCGCCGCGACGATCGGGGTTCCGATGGAATTGGCGATGTCGATACCCGAGTGGATGGTTCCCCATCGGGCTCCGTATCCCGAGGTGAGAATGCCCTCGGCGGGAAGGGCGAACAGCGCTCGCCGCGCCTGGGCCTCGCGGGCGGCGCGTGCGGCGACCAGACGCTCACCCTTGGCCATAGCCGCTACGGCATCCACGGCTGCCGCCTCGACCTGCGCAGGATCTGACGGGCGGATCAGGGGCAGGTAGCCGGGGACCGCAGCGGGTTCGCCCCCGCCCATCGCTGAGGTCGCATCCCATCCGGACATTGAGGCCGGGTCGACAGGAACCGCGGAGGCAGTGTTGTTGATCGTCTGGCCCGCAGCCACGACGGCGCCGGCCGCGACTGCGGCGACCACCATCCGCCCACGTATGGCAGGGGAGGGGCTCGAAACCTGGTGAGTCGGCCAGGTGCTCGAGGGGCGATCACGCAGGACCGCCTCGAGAGCGGGGGATCGTGGCTGGCCCACTGGACAGCGGTGTCGAGCCAAGACCTGCCTTCCGTTTCAGGAACCCTTACTGAACACATTCGGGCGGGGAAGCTGGTGTGGCAATTCCCTAGTCGGTCTCAAGTCCCCAATCGGTCTCAAACTCCCAGTAGGTCTTAAGTCCACAGGATGCCTTAAGTCCACAGGTCTTAAGTCCACGGGGGTCTCAAGTCGCTGGTCCGTCTCAGGAGGACCATAACTGTAAGCCGCAGGGACTGTAACGAAGGGTTTGCCCCACGGGCAAGTCACCTGAGGTGTTGTTCTCTCCCCCGATCAGCCAGGGCTGATGCTCCAGCGCTGCGCGGTCGGCCGCTGTCTTTCACGAAGCGGAGGTCGGGGCAGTGCCCATGGCACTAACGCTGGCCGCTTCGGGCGCCATGTCGGGCCTATCGGGCATGGCCGTGGTGCCACGGTCCCGGAAGGAGGCAACGCCACCCAGCTGGGCTAGCGTGCTGGCGACCGCATGCACAGCGCGCGGGTCGACAGACAGCGACAGGTGCCCCACATTGCTGAGATGGAGGTTGGTCACCAGGAGGTCCGAATGATCCAGCCGAGCGTGCCGTTGGGGCACGATCAGCTGGTCCAGCTCGCTCCATACCGCAACGAAGCGGGTCCGGCAACCCGGCGCTGGCTCCCTGAGCTCGGCTATCACGTCGGAATCCGGGCGAAGCTGGCGAAGCAATGGGCTCGGCAGCAGATATGCGGCCATCGTCCCGTGATGCGGTGTGCCCAGACTGACCAGCGTGTGCACCCGCGCGTCACCACCGAGCCGTTGGACGTAGTAGCGGGCGATCAGCCCGCCGAGGGAGTGCCCGACCACGTGCACCTGTTCGGCGCTGGTCGCCTCGCAGATCCGTTCGACCTCGCGGCCGAACTCTCGTGCGGCGCTGCGGACGTCACCGGTGAGCGCGGTCAACACGCTGTAGTTGATGCCGTAGACCATGCCGAACCCGCGCTTGCGCAACGCCCTGCCAAGCACCGCGAACACCGACCGGTTGTCCACGAAGCCGTGCACCAGCAGGATCGGCGTCCCGGCAGCGCTGACGTCGGCGATCACCAGGCCGCGCCGTGCAGGGGGAAGGTCGTCGGTTCGATAGCGGTCGTATGGGCCGCCTGGACGCAGCTGCTCAGCGAGCGCGCCCCATGGATACATCAGCAGGTGTATGCCCATCCACCCGGCCTCCAGGAACACCCCCCGCAGACCCGCAGGCCGCGTGATCGTCTTGGCGGTCCGGGCCAGCGCGCCTAGTGCGGAGGACGCCGTCGCGGTGGCCGACTCGGCCGCGCCGACGCCACAAGCGACCAGCTGTCGCGCGGCGACGCCTACCGCGCCGACGGGGTTCATACAGGGACGATAAGTTGTTAACACAACATTTGCATGTGATACGGCAAAACAACCCGCTGAGCGGTGTTCTGCACCGGTCAACCGGGGGGTGGCGCTGCTGGCTCGCCGTCCATGTGGCGTGCTCCGCAACCGCACCGCTACCGCCTGCCCGCGGGCTACGCTCACGTCATGAGCGGACGGATCCGCGTGGTCGTGGCCAAGCCTGGGCTCGACGGCCACGACCGAGGTGCGAAGGTCGTCGCCCGTGCCCTTCGCGACGCGGGCATGGAGGTCGTGTACACCGGCCTGCATCAGACTCCCGAGCAGATCGTGGAGACCGCCATCCAGGAGGATGCCGACCTGGTGGGGCTGTCGGTGCTCTCGGGCGCGCACATGACTCTCTTCGCCAGGGTCGTGCAACTGCTGGAGCGCAGGGGAGCTCGTGACGTGCTGGTCTTCGGTGGTGGGATCATCCCGGAGGAGGACATCCCGAAGCTCACCGAGCTCGGGGTGGCCAAGGTCTTCACTCCGGGTGCCACCACCTACGAGATCGTTGAGTGGGTGCGCAGCGTCGTCGACGTCGAAACGGCCCCGGCGATGACATCGGAGATGCCAGTGGAGTGACTTGGTTCACCCGTGTCGGCGGGGGAGTGGGGCGCCTGCGCTGGATAGGGTCGAGCCCGTCGTGCTGCCTTAGCCCCTGGAGACCGCGTGGACCTGTACGAGTACCAGGCCAAGGACCTGTTCTACGCCCATGGTGTCCCAGTCCTTCCGGGCGCCGCTGTCACCACCAGCGCCGAGGCGCGGGCCGCCGCCGCGGAGTTCGGTGGCACCGTGGTGATCAAGGCGCAAGTGAAGACCGGCGGGCGCGGCAAGGCGGGCGGGGTGAAGTTGGCTGCCTTGCCATCCGAGGCCGCCGAGAAGGCGGCCGCGATACTGGGCATGGACATCAAGGGCCACACCGTGCGGCGCGTGCTGGTGACCCCTGCCTGCCAGATCGCCGAGGAGTATTACTTCTCCTTCCTGCTCGACCGGACCAACCGCACCTTCCTCGCGATGGCCAGCGTCGAGGGTGGGATGGACATCGAGGAGGTCGCCGCCACCAAGCCCGAGGCGCTGGCCAAGGTGCCGGTCGACCCCCTCGCCGGGGTGAGCATCGACAAGGCCCGCGAGATCGTGGCCGCCGCGCGGTTCCCGGCCGAGGTAGCTGAGGCGGTGGCCGGGGTGGTCGTCGGGCTGTGGGAAACCTTCGTCACCGAGGACGCCACGTTGGTCGAGGTCAACCCGCTGGTCCGCGACCAGCGGGACGCGATCATCGCGCTGGACGGAAAGGTGACCCTCGACGGCAACGCCGCGTTCCGCCATCCTGAGCATGCCGAGCTCACCGACAGCGCCGCGGACGACCCACTTGAGGCCAAGGCCAAGGCCAAGGGCCTCAACTACGTCAAGCTCGATGGGCAGGTCGGCATTATCGGAAACGGTGCCGGCCTGGTCATGTCCACCCTGGACGTGGTCGCCTACGCTGGTGCGGCACACGGCGGGATGCGGCCCGCCAACTTCCTCGACATCGGCGGTGGGGCGAACGCGCAGGTGATGTCCGACGGGTTGGACATCATTCTCGGTGACCCCGATGTGCGGTCGGTGTTCGTCAATGTCTTCGGTGGCATCACCGCCTGCGATCAGGTGGCCACCGGTATCGTGGCGGCCTTGGACATCCTCGGTGATTCGGCCACCAAACCGCTGGTCGTGCGCCTTGACGGGAATAACGTGGTCGAGGGCAGGCGCATCCTGTCCGAGGCCGCCCATCCGCTGGTCACGATGGTGGACACGATGAACGCCGCAGCCGACAAGGCCGCCGAGCTGGCCGCGGCCGCCGAACTCGCCGCAGCTGCGGCGCCCGCGAAGGGAGCCTGAGCTGTGGCGATCTTCCTGACCAAGGACTCTCGCATCATCGTCCAGGGGATGACTGGATCCGAGGGCCGCAAGCACACTCAACGCATGCTGACCGCGGGCAGCCAGGTCGTCGGGGGCGTCACCCCCGGCAAGGCCGGGCAGCGGGTCGACTTCGACGGCGTGATGCTGCCGGTGTTCGGCTCGGTGGCCGAGGCGATGGCCGAGACCGGCGCCGATGTCACCGTGCTCTTCGTCCCCCCGCGCTTCGCCAAAGCTGCGGTCGTCGAGGCGATCGACGCGGGTATCGGCCTGGCGGTCGTGATCACCGAGGGGATTCCGGTGCACGACACCGCCGGGTTCTGGGCGCACGCCTGCGCGACCGGGAACCGAACTCGCATCGTCGGCCCGAACTGCCCTGGCGTGATCAGCCCCGGCGCCTCCAATGCGGGTATCATCCCCGCCGACATCACCGCCCCCGGCAAGATCGGGTTAGTGTCGAAATCCGGCACGCTGACTTACCAGATGATGTTCGAGTTGCGCGACATCGGGTTCTCCAGCTGTGTGGGCATCGGCGGCGATCCCGTCATCGGGACCACTCACATCGATGCCCTGCAAGCCTTCGAGGATGACCCCGACACCGCGGCGATGGTACTGATCGGTGAGATCGGCGGCGACGCCGAGGAGCGCGCTGCCGACTACATCGCCGCCCACATCACCAAACCGATGGTCGGCTACGTCGCCGGCTTCACCGCACCCGTTGGCAAGACGATGGGCCATGCGGGCGCTATCGTGTCTGGCTCCTCCGGCACCGCTGCCGCCAAGAAACAAGCCCTGGAAGCGGCGGGGGTCAAGGTGGGCAGGACACCCAGCGACACGGCCGAACTAATGCGCGAGATCATGCTGATGCGCTAGATCATCAAGGCACTGCCACTGACGCGCGCGGTGTCACCTCGGGGTGCTCGTCGCTCCCACGGGCGGTTCGGATCCGGCCTGGTTCCGCTAGCGTTCTGAACAGGTCCGTTTCGCCCACCGTGCCGACAGTGAAAGGTTCTCCATGTCCATGCCCTACGGCCAGCCCCCGGCAGCGCCGCAACCAGGGCCGACCAGCCCATCCTACGGCGGTCTGGACCTCGCCAAGATCCTCGCGATCGCTGCGGGCGTCCTCGGTCTGGTCATCTACTTCCTTTCCTTTGCCGATGACGCCGGTAGTTATCTGCGCGGTCTGATGGGTGTCCTGCTGCTTGGCGGAGGCTTGCTCGCGGCTGCCTCGGTGCTGCCCAAGGCGCCTGCGACGCTGGTGCCTGCGGCCGCGGCGGTTGTCACCAGCACCCTGTTTCTGCTGGTCGAAGTGGTTAAGGCGCCGCCCCTCCTTGGCGTGTCCGGCGCAGATGTCCCGGGGATCGTGATCACGGCTCTCGTCCTGGCATTCCTGGAGTCAGCCGTCGTTGTGCTGGCGCTGCTCATGTCGGCGGGCTTGGTGAAACTGACGCCCCGACCACGTCAACGCCCTGCGCGGTCGTGGGAACCTCAGCAATCTGGTGGTTATCCCGGCCAGGCCGCTCCGGGGGGTTACCCTGGTCCGCCCGCTCCGGGGGGTGGTTATCCCGGCCAGGGTGGTTATTCCACCTTTGGCGGCTATCCGGACCAGGGGAGTTACCCGGACCAGGGGAACTACTCGGGCCAGGGGAACTACCCAACACAGGGGAGTTACTCGGGCCAGGGTGGTTACCCGGGTCAGCAGCAGCCCACCGGCCCGCCCTCGGGCGGCTACCCCACTCAGCAACCGCAGCCCTATCTGCCCCACACCGTGCAGTACCAGGGCCTGCAGGACCAGTACGGTCAGCCGCAGCATGGCGGCCAGCCGGGCCAGTCCCAGTACGCTGGTGAGTCCCAGTACGCCGGTGAGTCCCAGTACGCCGGTGAGTCCAAATACGGCAGTGAGTCCCCGGGCCAATACAGCGGTGACGAGCCGGGGCAGGGCAGTGGTGAGCGCGGGGAGTCGGAGCGGGCGCGTGACCACGGCGAGCGGCCTGGGTCACCGCCAGGTCAGGGCTGAGCCGAGCGGTACAGCAACTCCAGGGCAGCCGAGGTGATCTTGCGGCGCAGCCCGCCGAGAGTGCCGTGGTGGGCCAGCGCGGTCCGGGCCGCGAGCCATCCGCAGGCACCGTGCACCCCGCCGCCGGGATGTGCCGCGGCGCTGCCCAGGTACAGCCCGGACACCGGTGTTTCGGCTCGGCCCAGGCCCGGGACCGGGCGGAACACCAGCTGCTGGTGTAGCTGGGCGGTGCCGCCGTTCACCGCGCCGTGCACGAGGTTGGCGTCGGCGCGCTCCAGGTCTCCGGGGCGCTGCACGGTCCGCGCGAGCACCCGGGCGCCGAATCCCGGCGCGAAGCTCTCCACCACCTCGTCTACCCGCTTCGCGAGCAGGTCCGCCGACGCGTCGTCGGTGTAACCCCGGGGCAGGTGGGTATAGGCCCAGACGCTTTCGGTGTCGGCGGGGGAGCGGCTGGCTTCGGCGGTGGTCATCTGCCCCAGCAGCAGAAACGGGGTGCGCGGGATCGTGGCGTTCTCGATGTCGGCCGACCAGTGCGCCATCTGGGTCTCGTCGCAGCCCAGGTGCACCGTGCCTGCGCCGCGCACCCCGGCAGCCCGCCACGGGATCGGGCCGTCCAGCGCCCAGTTGACCTTCACGACCGGGCTGTCCCACTGGAAGCGCGCCAGATCGTCGCGGAGCATCGTCGGCACTGCCGTCGGTGGCAGCAGATCGAGGTAGAGGCTGGGTGCCGACACATCGGCGATGACGGCGCGGCGGGCGTGCACGGTCAGCCCCGCCGCGGTCCGCACGCCCACCGCGCGGCCACCGTGCACGTCGATGCGCTCCACCCGCTGTCCGGTGCGCAGCTGCGCACCCGCCGCCTCCGCCCGCCGGGCCAGCGCTGCGGCCAGCTCTCCGGCCCCGCCGACCGGCACCGGGAACCCGACGTCCTGGCCCAGCATCGCCAGCAGCCAGCCGAACACCCCGCTGCCGGGCGCGTCGATCGCGATGTCACTGTGCAGCGCGTTGCCCGCCAGCAACAGTCGGCCGCGCTCGCCACGGAACAGTTCCTGGCCCATCCGCCGCGCTGGCAGCATCAGGAAACGGGCCAGCCGCAGTGCGCCTGCGGTTCCCAGCTCGCGCAGCAGCCCGACGGGCCCACGCACCGGTGGGAAGGTCGTGAACAGGGATCGCAGTACGGGATTGCGCACTCGCCGCCACTGCTCGACCAGCGCCAGCCAGGCGTCGCCGTCGCCAGGGTGCTCGGCGGCCAGTCCGGCTGCGGTGTCTTCGGGGTTGCGATGCAGCACAGCGGCGACGTCCGAGTCCGGTCTCGGTGGGTGGGCGAGTACCGCCGGGGCATGCGACCAGCGCAGCCCGTGGTCTTCGAGCTTTAATGCGCGCAACATCGGTGAGGCGACGGTGAGCGGGTAGAAGGCGCTGTACAGATCGGTGACGTACCCGGGGTGCAGCTGCGTCGAGCGCACCGCGCCCCCTACTCGGTCGCTGGCCTCCAGCAGGCACACCTCCCAGCCCGCATCGGCCAGCACCGCCGCCGCGACCAGCCCGTGGTGCCCCCCACCGACGACCACAGCATCCACATGCAGTGTCATCAGCCGAGTATGGGAGTTGCTAGGCGCGCGCTGGCAGTCGGTAGCTCAGTTGATGCCGATCCGCAGCCAGTACCGCCCGGCTCACCTCGACGGCCCGCCCATCGGTGGTGTGGGTCGTCCGCATCAGGACGAGTACCGGCACGCCGTCGGCGAGTCGCAGGGTCTTTCGCTCCTCGGGGGTGGCGGCTCGTGCGCTGACGTGCTCTTCGAAGTCGTTCAGCTCCAGGCCGAGGCGTTCCAGGGCGGCTACAGTTCCGCCGGGCAGCTTGCGGGGTTCGGCGATAGGTGTTCCGTGCACGAGATCGAGGGGGTAGTAGGAGTCCGCGAGTTGCACTGGCTCGTCGTCGAGTGACATGACGCGTCGGCGTACCACCACGGTCGACCCGGGCTCGACGCCCAGCAGGCCAGCGATGTCCTCATCAGCGGAAACCTCACCTACGTAGGAAAGTTCCTGGGTACCGCGCATGCCGAGGCGCTCGGCTTCCGACCGCCAGGACGCCCGGCGTTGGTCGTCGGCTTGGGTTACGTAGGACGCCGAGACGTGACCGTCGAGCACGGGCGGTGTCCGGACGAACGCACCGCGCCCGTGCTCGACAGTCACAAGCCCTGCGCGGCGAGTAGCCGGACGGCTTTGTTGATCGTGGTGCGGTTGAGGCCGTGCCGCTGGGCGAGCACGCTCTCGCTCGGCAGGGCTGGCCTGGTGGATACTCGCCCGCGACGATCGCTTCTCGTAGCTGATCTGCGACCTGCTGGTAGCGGGAGGTCGGCGGGGTGGTCATCGGTGCTCACATCCTGGGGTTGACGAGCTGTCTCATGGTGAGTGATGACCCACCAACGAGGTCTCCACGAGCGAGGGAGTTGGCCAATGAGCTGTGTGCTCGCCCACCCACTCGATCCTGTTGCACCCGACGAGCGTCCGCCGACCTGTGACCTGATCGAGGTCGATGAGCTGCGCTTGCGGTGCGTTCTCGGGGTCAACCGGGAGGAACGCCGTGATCGCCAGGACGTGGTGATCAGCCTTCGGATCGGGGCCGACGCCCGGTCGGCGGAGGTGATCGACTGTGTGGAAGTGGTGTGGAACTACCGCACAGCGACAAAAGCGATCATCGACCACGTCGAACTGTTCGGCCTCGACACACCTCCCGATCCCTGCCACGAGATCACCGAGCTGTCCAGCGACGCGGTACTACGCGCAACGGTGCGCAGCGTGGTCGGGCGCGATCTTTTACTCGACACCGCTGCTGGGCCGCTGCTGGCCGATACCCGACTCCTGGCTGGGTGGCTCCTGTATCCCACCACCGCAGCGTCCACCGGCCTCCAACTGCGCGCCTGCGACTACGCCCGGAGCGACAATGCCGCTAACCAAGCCTCCCTCTTCTAACATCGGCCGGTACCCGGGATCGGGTCCCCGGTGGTTGTCAGCTGGTGGTCGGCTCGCGGGTCTCGTCGTGAATCCATTGCAGGTAGGCGGGGTGGCCGGTGGTGATGGGGAGCGCGATGATGCAGGGGACGTCGTCGGCGTGGTCGCGGTCGGCGCGGGCGACGATCTCTGGAACGAGGCAGGCCCGGGTGTGCAACCCAACGCGAGCTTGTGGCTCGTCGTAGATCTGGCCGTCCCATCGATAGATCGCTCGGATCGAGGCGATGTGGTGGCCACACGCGACGAGCCGGTCCTCGACCAGACTGCGGGTGAAGTCGGCGAGCCATTCGGCGCTCTCGGCCGTGATGACGACCTCGACGCAGTCGTGGCCGCTGGCGATCGGTTCGGTCATCGGGTACTCACCTTACCGATTTGGCGCCGCCTGATGCCCGACGTGCCGTCGATCTCGATCGATTCGAACGTGGCACGACCGTCCGGCCCGGAGAACGACCAGGTCAGCTCCCAGATTCGCGGCGCACTCACCACTCTCTTGATCCGCAGACTCCCCGCCCAACTCACCCGGGGGTCCGCTCGAACTTCACGCCGTCGCGTCGAGTTCGTCGAGGAACTCGTCAGGTCCGTCGGTCACGACGACCCGGCCGACGGCGACGTCGGCCTCCGCTTCCCGCTCCATCCGCTGCCAACGCTCACTCCAGAACCAGGTCTGGTCCGCAGGCACCGCGACGAGCGGGTGCAGCCTGATGACACCGTCGTCCCGCTCCACGAGCCGCACCTGGGCTCTCGGCTCGTCGAGCCGGTGACGGCGACGGATCTCAGTCGGCAGGGCGAGGGCTCTCGACTGTCCCTCCGAACGTAGAAACGTGTCGTTTCGTGAGAGTTCGGTCCGTTGCCCAGCTCGAACAGGTGTGCGATATGGCAGGGAGGCCGACGCGAGAACCAAGCACGGCCCGCTACATCGTAGGACCAGCATGATCGGGACGACCGAGCACGTTTCGAGGAACGGTTCCCCGCCCCTGAACGGTCAGATGGAACTCGGCCATGCCAGTACTGTATCTATCGCTGCAATGCGGCTGAGCAGCGTACTGAGATGTTTACAGAGGGAGCTGACCAATGAGTAGACGACGGACACTTGAGGAGATCTACGCCACCCGCGGTGATAGCGACAGTGACGAGTTCCGTGCGGAATATGACGAAACTCGCCGTGCGTACGAGTTCGATGCGCTTGCCCGCGCGCTGCGCCGGTCGGGTGGACTGACGGCTCCGCTGGCCGGTTGTGCCCGGCGACTACGAAAAGACCCGGCCCCTCGCTGGGCGAGAGAACCGGGTTGGTATGGGTAACTCTACTCCAGGATCCGAGCAGCTCCGCCTACCGGTGCCGGCCCGGGTTGTGGTGCTGGTGTCTGGTTCCGGGACGTTGCTGCAGGCGTTGCTGGACGCCGCTGGTCCGGACTATCCCGCCCGGGTGGTCGCGGTCGGCGCGGACCGGGACGGCATCGAGGGGTTGCGGCGCGCTGAACGTGGCGGCCTGCCCAGCTTCGTCGTCGCTCTTCAACACCACCCCGACCGCGCCGGGTGGGACGTCGCGCTCACCGAGGCGGTCGCCGTGCACCAGCCGGACCTGGTGGTGTCGGCGGGGTTCATGAAGATCCTCGGCTCGGCGTTCCTGGAGCGCTTCGGCGGTCGCATCGTGAACACCCATCCCGCCCTGCTGCCCGCGTTCCCCGGCCGCCGCCCGGTGGCCGACGCGCTGGCGCACGGCGTGCGGTGCAGCGGCGCGACCGTGCACCTGGTGGACTCCGGGGTGGACACCGGCCCGATCCTGGCCCAACGCGCCGTCGAGGTGCGACCCGACGACACCGAGGAACGGCTGCACGAGAGGATCAAGGTGGTGGAGCGGCGGCTGCTGGTCGAGGTTGTCGCCGAGCTGACCCGCCACGGATGCACCATCGCCGGACGAAAGGTCACGATTGGCGTGAGCGCTCAAGATCGCAGGCCGGTGCGCAGGGCGCTGGTGAGCGTCTCGGACAAGAGCGGCCTGCTTGCGCTGGCCACCGGACTGCACGGCGCGGGGGTGGCGATCGTTTCCACCGGCTCGACGGCCGCCGCAGTTGCTGCCGCCGGAGTGCCGGTGACCCGGATCGAGGAGCTCACCGGTTTCCCGGAGTGCTTGGGAGGGCGGGTCAAGACCCTGCATCCCCGGGTGCACGCCGGGCTGCTCGCCGATACCCGCAAGCCCGCGCAGCTGGCTGCGCTGTCCGCCCTGGACATTGCGCCGTTCGAGTTGTTGGTGGTCAACCTCTATCCGTTCGAGGCGACCGTCGCCTCCGGGGCCGGTGTCGATGAGTGCGTTGAGCAGATCGACGTCGGCGGCCCGGCGATGATCCGGGCGGCGGCGAAGAACCACGGTTCGGTGGCCGTGGTGGTGGACTCTGAGGGGTACCCCGACGTGCTGGACGCCGTCCGGGCAGGCGGGTTCAGCGCCGCGGAGCGCCAAGCCCTGGCCATCGCCGCGTTCCGGCATACCGCGGACTACGACATCGCTGTGGCGTCCTGGCTGGGTTCGGCGCTGGCCCCACCCGAAGCTAGCTTCCCGGACTGGATGGGTGCCTCCTGGCGGCACGCCGCGACGCTGCGCTACGGGGAGAACCCGCACCAGCGGGCCGCGCTTTACCGCGCTGGTCACCGCGCTCCTGAGGGCCTGGCAGGCGCGCGGCAGTTGCATGGCAAGGAGATGTCGTACAACAACTACGTCGATGCCGACGCCGCCTGGCGCGCCGCGCACGACCACGACGGCGCCTGCGTCGCGATCATCAAGCACGCCAACCCGTGCGGTATCGCGGTGTCCTACGCCGACGACGTGGCCGACGCGCACCGCAAGGCGCACGCGTGCGACCCGGTGAGCGCGTACGGGGGTGTGATCGCGGTGAACCGCGAGGTCACGGTGGCGCTGGCCGAGCAGGTTGGCGAGGTGTTCACCGAGGTACTGGTTGCGCCGTCCTACGCCGAGGGCGCGCTGGACGTGCTGGCCCGCAAGAAGAACGTGCGGTTGCTGGTGGCCGACCCGCCTTCGCGTGGCGGCGTCGAGTTTCGGGCGCTGTCGGGCGGATTGCTGCTGCAATCCCGGGATGTGCTCGACGTCCCTGGTGACGATCCGGCGTCCTGGACGCTGGTCACCGGCGCACCGGTGGACTCCGCGACGCTGGCCGACCTGGCCTTCGCCTGGCGAGCTTGCCGCGCCGTGCGGTCCAACGCGATCCTGCTCGCTGCGGGTGGAGCTACCGTCGGCGTCGGGATGGGGCAGGTGAACCGGGTGGACGCGGCTCGGCTCGCGGTCAGCCGCGCGGGCGAGCGGGCGGCGGGTGCGGTAGCCGCATCCGATGCATTCTTCCCGTTCCCGGACGGGCTGGAGGTGCTGCTCGAGGCGGGGGTCCGCGCTGTCGTGCAGCCCGGCGGCTCAGTCCGCGACGCCGAGGTGGTCGCCGCCGCCCAGGCCGCTGGAGTGCCCCTCTACCTCACCGGGACCCGGCACTTCGCGCACTGAATCCCCACTTGAGTGCAGGATGGAGGCAGGCGACCAGGAGGTGAGCTGATGCGGACCGTGGGGAATGTCCTGTGGTTCTTGTTCGCGGGGCTGGCGCTGGCTATCGGTTACGCGGTGGCAGGCATTGTCAGCTTCCTGCTCATCGTCACCATTCCGTTCGGGATCGCCTCCTTCCGGCTGGCCGGCTACGTGATCTGGCCCTTTGGCCGGGTCGTGGTCGACCGTCCGACCAGCACACCGGTCCTGGTGTTCCTGGCGAACGTGCTGTGGCTGATCTTTGCCGGGTGGTGGCTGGCGCTGGCCCATCTGGTGTTCGGTCTCCTGCTGTGCCTCACGATCATCGGTATCCCGTTCGGGGTCGCCTCGTTCAAGATGATCCCGCTGGCGATCGTGCCCCTGGGCAGAAGAGTCGTCCCCCTGCGTGACCTAGAACCAGCCACCCCAGTAGTCGCGTCCCTCTCCCATCGCGACCCCCCTGAAGCACCCGCCCGTACCGGTTCAACCAAGCGCCACCGCCGATGGGTACCCCAGTAACCACCCACCACACGACCTCCCCCACCATCAACCCCGCCCAGCTCTGGCCTGACTCCCCTCCCACCCCGCATTCAGCGGGCTCAGCGGGGTTATCGGCATCCTCCTGACCCCGCTGAGCCCGCTGAATGTGGCTCGTTGTGCTGGGTTGACGACGTTCGGTTGATTGGGTTTAATCGAACTGGTGTTCGATTTTCAGGTTGGTGGCGGTGTGCGCCCTGCGTCATGGGAGGAGGTTGCGGGATGGCGGGTGCCAGCGTCGCGTCGTTGCTAGGGGGATCGGTCGCGCGGTTGACGTCGACGTCGGTACTGCCTGCGTCGAAACTGACGGAGCGGCTCGACGTCCCGGGTGGCCGGCTGCCGTTCCCGGTGGCCGAATCACTCGCGCCGCTGCTGCCCGGCGGTGGGTTGCGCCGGGGTTCGGTGGTTGCGGTGCGCGGCTCGACGGCGTTGCTGCTGGCGCTGCTGACCGCGGCCACCGCCCAGGGGGCTTGGGCCGCGGTGGTCGGCGTCGACGACCTCGGGGTGCTGGCCGCGGCCGAGGCGGGGGTGGCGGTGCGGCGGCTGGCGCTGGTTCCCCGGCCGGGGCCGGATCCGGCGCGGGTGGTCGCGGCCTTGCTCGACGGGATGGCGTTGGTGGCGCTCGCGGGTGCGGACCGGGTGCCCTCCGGGGCCTGGCGATCCCTGGTCGCCAGGGCGCGGCAGTGTGGCGCGGTGTTGCTCCCGATCGGTCGCTGGCCGGGCGCGGACATCGAACTGGACTGCCGTGCCGAGGCCTGGCACGGCACCGAGGCCGGGCACGGGCGGCTGCGCAGCCGCGAGGTTGTGGTGCGCGCGGTGGGCCGCGGTGCGGCGGCCCGGCCTCGCACCGCGCGCTTGCTGCTGCCCGGTCCTAGCGGTGCGGTGGGCTGATGGCCCCTGTCCGGGTGGTGGTGGTCTGGTGTCCCGATCACGACGCCCGAGTGTTCGAGCCGGTGGTGACTGCGGTCGAGGCCTTGGCGCCCGGGGTGGAGGTGGTGCGTCCCGGGCTGGTCGCGGTGCCCGCGCGCGGCCCCACCCGGTACTTCGGCAGCGAACCCGAGGTGGCCGAGCGGATCGTCGACATGGTTGCCGCCCAGGCCGGGTTCCAGTGCCAGATCGGCATCGCCGACGGGTTGTTCGCCGCGACCCTGGCCGCACACCGAGGTCTGCTGGTGCCGCCGGGCGAGTCGGCCGGCTTCCTCGCCCCGCTGGGCATCGGTGAGCTACACCAGTCCGCCACCAGGGTCGATCGGACTGCGGCTGGTCGGACTGCAGCTGCTCGGACTGCGGTGGATCGCTCGGCGCTGGTGGATCTGCTGCATCGGCTGGGGCTGCGCACCCTCGGCGCGTTCGCCGCGCTGGACTCCGGCGATGTTGCCGCCCGATTCGGGCCCGGAGGGATCCGCGCGCACCGGCTTGCCCAGGGGCTTGACGAGCGCCCGTTGGCCCGCCGCCGACCGCCGGTCGAGCTCGCCGTTACCCGTCGGCTGGACCCGCCGGTGGACCGGGTCGACGCAGCAGCCTTCGCCTCCCAGGAACCCGCCGAGCAGTTGCATGCTGCGCTGGCTTCCCGGGGCCTGGCCTGCATCCGGCTCCGGGTCAGCGCCCGCACCGAGACGGGCGAGGAGCTGCACCGGGTGTGGCGCTGCGCCGAGCCGCTGACCGCGTCCGGCATCGCCGACCGGGTGCGCTGGCAGCTCGACGGCTGGCTGACTTCCCGCGGGTCAAGACTGACCAGCGCGGATGACTCGGCTCGGCAAGCAGGTCTCGGGGCGGGCATCACGCTGTTGCGGCTGACCCCCGAAGAGGTGATCGGTGGGCAGACGCTGCAACGCGGGCTGTGGGGGGAGCCGGGGGAGGACGACGAGCGGGCCGGCCGTGCGCTGGTTCGGGTGCAGGGGATGCTCGGGCCCGACGCGGTGCTCACCGGGGTGCTCGGCGGCGGGCGCGGCCCGGCTGAACAGGTACGACTGGTGCCCTGGGGTGAGGCTCCGGCTCCGGTACGCGGCGCCGAAGACCCGCTTGCGGGGTCGAGCGGCGACACCGAAGACTCGCTCGCTGGCCCGCCCTGGCCGGGGCGGTTGCCCGCGCCGTCCCCGTCTCGGGTGCCACCCCGCCCGCTACCCGCCGAGGTGCTCGACGACGTCGGCCGCATCGTCGGGGTGAGTGCGCGCGGGGTGCTCACCGGTGTTCCGTACCGGGTCGCGGTGGACGGGCATCCCCCGCGCAGGGTGCTGACCTGGGCGGGGCCGTGGCCGGTCGAACAGCGCTGGTGGGAGCCCGGTGGGGGGCAGCGCTGCGCGCGGTTGCAAGCGGTACTCGACGCCGAACCCGGCCCGGGGCGCGCCAGCGAGCCGCTTGCGGTACTGCTGGTCTGCGAACGGGGCCGCTGGCAGGTGGAGGGAATCTACGAGTAGCTGGCATCCCGTTCGCTGGTGATCGACAGCTCCGCCAGCCGCGTCGCCATCCCGCGCAGTGCTGCCCGCAAGCGTGACTTCGCGGTGCCCTCGGGGATGCCGAGCGTCTCGGCCACCTGCCGGTAGGTGAGCCCGTCGTAGTAGGCGAGCGTCACCGCCAGCCGGTGCGGCTCGGGCAGTTCCCGGACCGCTGTCCGCACCAGGCGGGCCACGTCGGCCGTGGCCGCTTCCTCCGCCACATCCGGGTGCTCCAGCTGCCCGCGCTCGGCAGCGACCGCCACCAACGACCGGTGGCGCACCGCCTCCCGCCGGAGGCGGTCGATGGCTCGCCGCCGGGTGATCGTGCCCAGCCAGGGTGCCAACGGTCCCCGGTCCGGGTCATATGCCTCCGGGTGCTCCCACAGCCTGACGAACACCTCCTGCACAATGTCCTCCGCCGTGCACGGATCCCTGGTGATCCGCAGTGCCAGCCCGTACACCATCCCTGAGTGCGAGTCATAGGCATGCGCCAGCGCGTCCTGGGCGCCTGCGACCAACTGCTCCCGCAGCGTCCGGTCGGTCATGGTCATTCGCACCCCAGGGTCGTCATTCGCACCCCAAGATCGTCATTCGCACCCCAGGGTCGCGGCCACTTCCCACAGCGCAGCTGCGGCGCCCTGGTCGCCGGTCACCGATTGGGGGGCGGCTCCGCTCCGGTTGGCCATTACCCGGCAGAACACCAGCGCGGGCGCCGTCACGGTGGAGACGATGATCGGGGCGGCGGTGCCTGGGATGGCGGTGCCTGGGATGGCGGTGCCTGGGATGGCGGCGCCCGGGGCGGCGGTGCCTGCGGACAGTGGCACCACATGCTCCCCACCCCCGGGTCCGGTGAGCACCAACCGCACCGCCGTCCCGGGGCGCCCCCGGCCTGCGGCGTCCAGCGCGGTGGGCAGCAAGCCCAAGCCGAGCTGCACGGTTCGCGCCAGCTGGTCTGAGGGTGGCGTCTCCAGTGGTTGCCCCAGCGCGCCGCGCACGTCGTCAGCGTGAATCCAGGTCTCGAATGCGCGCTGCACGAAGGCCTCGGCTGCTGGCCGCCTTGGTCCGGTGCCGCCCCCCGCCGCCAGCCGCACCGAGCTGGCCAGCACTTGGGGACCGGCTGCCGCCACCGCCCGCAGCACTCCGTTGGCACCGTCACGCCACCGTCGCCGGAAATCCGCGGCGGGCGCGAGGACAGGCAGCGTCAAGCCGAGGTCGGCAGCGACCGTTGCGTCGTTCGTGGCGAGGTGGTCGACCACGGCGCGTACCGAGCCGTGGCCCGTGACGGGCCGCTCGGGCGGTGCGGCGACGAGCAGCGCGTCGAGCGCGGCGACCTGCACGGCCCACGAGCCGAGCAGGTCGCCGAGCTGGCTAACCCGGGCCGGGCGGCGGGCCAGCGCCGCGGCCATCACCCGGTCGCGGAGCTCGGCCGGCGGGTGGCGGGTAGCGGCGGTACCGAGCCAACCGGCCGTCGACCGCAGCTGTGCCACCTCGGCGGCGCAGGACGGGCAACCATCGAGGTGCGCAGCCACCGCGGCGGCCTCGGCGTGATCGCAGGCGTCCAGTGCGTAGGCTGCCAGCTGCCCTTCGTTCATACCGCACCTCCTGCCCAGTTCGATCATAGCGTCGGCGCAGGGCAGTAGTTATGTCGTTGCGGTTCATCAGGCGGAGCTTGGGGGCCTCCCGGTGATGCCCAGCAGCCGATCCAGTAGCGGGGCGCTCTCCGGCACGGGTACGGCCGCAGGGAACACGCCGATCGCGCGCCACTCCTCGACGTGTGGGCTGATCTCGTCCCAGATCCCTTGTACGAGCTCGTCGGGTAGCTGCGGTTCGACTCCGATTACCAGCGCGAGATCGTGGGCGCGCAGCCCGCGGAAGCCGTTGATCTGCCAGAAGTACTCCCGCGCGGGGAAGTCACCGAAGGAGCAGTGCACGGTTCGGTCTGGATCATCCAGCTCGGATGCCGCCGCACACGCGGTGTCCACGATCGCCGCGAAGGCGGCCTTGGGATCGGCTCCGAGCAGGTCCCCGTCGAACTTGTCCCGGCCGACCTCGTCCATCGTCCGGCCTGCCAGCATGTCGGGCACCCAGGCGTCGTCGTAGGCGTGGTAGTTGACGATCTCACGCAGGGTGGGAACGTGATCCGTCTGGCGCATGGCGAAGCCGGCCGGCATCGTCATGGTCCACTGGTCGTCCTTGATCTGTTGTATGACGTTGTTGAGGGCACGGTTGGCCAACACGAACACGTCTTGCTCGCGCATGTCTCTTCCTTCGATCAGGTTGCGATCAGGCCCAGCCTCGTGGCCGGACGGCCACCGAGTGGTCGTGCTGGCATCGTGGCAGCCGACACCGACATTTTCGGCGGTGCCCGGTGTCAGCCCAGCGCCACGGGCAGCGCGGTCAGACCGTTCATGAGCAAGCCCGGTCGCCAGATCAGCTGCTCGGGGGGCACCGCCAGCCGCAGCTGGGGGAAGTGGGCGAGCAGGGTGCCCAGCGCGATCCGCCCTTCCAGGCGGGCCAGTGGCGCGCCGAGGCAGTGGTGGATGCCGTGGCCGAAGGCCAGATGTGACGTGTCTTCGCGGGTGAGGTCCAGCTTGTCGGGATCGGGGAGGTGCGCCGGGTCCCGGTTGGCGGCCAGCAGGCCCGCGATCACGATCTGGCCTGCCGGGATGGTGACCCCGCCGATCTCCACCGGCTCGCTGGTCACGCGGAACGTCGCCATCTGGACCGGCCCGTCGAAGCGCAGCAGTTCCTCGACCGCGGCAGGCAGCCGGTGCGGTTGGGCGCGCAGCAGCGCCAGCTGTTCGGGATGGGTGAGTAGCGCGAGCACCCCGTTGCCGATCAGGTTCACCGTGGTCTCGTGGCCAGCGACGAGCAGCAGGAACACCATGGAGGTGAGCTCGTCCGCCCGGAGCCGGTCCGCGCCCTCGCGCACCGCCACCAGCGCGGAGAGCAGATCGTCGGCTGGATCGGCGCGTTTGGTGGCGATCAGCTCCCGCAGGTAGCTCGCCATTGTTGTCGCTGCTGCGGTGAACTCACCACGGTCGGCCATCGTGCCGGTCACGAGGGTGGCCGACCAGGTCTGGAACTCGGTACGGCGCTGCACGGGTATGCCGAGCAGTTCGCAGATCACGGTGATCGGCAGTGGGTAGGCGAACGACGCGATCAGGTCGGCCTGCGCTACGTCGGCCAGTGCGTCGAGCAGTTCGTCGGTGATCTGCTGGATCCGCGGGGCGAGTTCGTCGATGCGGCGGCGGGTGAACGCGGCGGTGACCAGCCGGCGCAGCCGGGTGTGGTCCGGCGGGTCGCGGTTGAGCATGTGATGGCTGATCGCTGCGAACATCTCAGGCGAGAGCCGGTCACCCGCCAGTGCGGTCCGTGTCGGATCGCTCTTGATCAGCCGTGGGTCGTGCAGGACGGCCCGTACCTCGTCGTAACCGGTGATCAGCCAGGCCGGGCCGCCGGTGGGCAGCAGGACGTGGTGCACCGGCCCGGTCGCCGCGAGCTCCGCGTACGCGGCATGGCGCCGTGGCCCGTCAGTGCCGGTGAACAAGGCCGCCAGCTGGATCTGTGGCGTGCTGTTGTCGGGCATGACACCAGTTCTACCGAAGGAGCTTCAGCGGCGTGGGCAGCCGAGAGCGGCGTCGAGTACTGCGCACAGATGCCGTTGGCGCTCGGGTGAGAGGGTGGTGATGCGCTGCCGGAACTGGCTCTTGCGCAGGGTGTGCAGATTGTCGAAGGACGCGACGCAGGCGTCGGGCATGCCATCCTCGGGGCCGAGTGGCAGTTCGCTGAGCAGACCGCGCGCCGTGCGGGTGCAGGCTGCGACGACCACCGTGTCGATCCGTGCTGCGACCGGGTCACGGGTGAGCACCAGGACGGGGCGGTTGCCGCCGGGGGTGGCGGCCCACCAGATCTCGCCTCTCACCATGCGGGCGTGGCCGACCAGGTGCCGGGAGCATCGGTGAGCGCCAACTCCGCTTCCTCGAGTGGAGCTTCCGCGTATCTCTGGGCATCGCGTTCGCAGGCCAAGCGGTACAGATATGCCTGCACCGCCGCCCGCACAGCTTCTGCGCGGGTGGCATGTATCTGCGGCACCAGCGCGTCAAGTTCGACGATGATCTCACTCGGTATCCGTACGGCAAGCTGCACGTCATGCTGTCTGCTCGGTGTCATGCACCAAGCCTACCAACGGCATCGACGCGGCGGCTACTCTCGCGCCGACGGCAGGTGATGGCAGCGAGCACGGCTGGGTGCGGCTGAATGCCGTGCCTCGCAGGACTGGGAGGTCTTGATCGGATGGGTGGCATCGCGGACAGGTGGAACGACGCTTACTTCGACAGCCGCTTGTCACCGGCGGCGGTCGCGGCCCTCCACGGCCTGACCGGTGCCGGTGTCGACGCGCAGGCCCTCGCCGACCGGGCGTTTCGGCTCATGCGCGTGGCTCGGTTCGATCCAGCGGATCTCACTTCGCTCACCGCATGGGTGATCGGGTTCGGCGCGCCGAGGGCAGTGCCGAGCGCCTGGGATGGGGCGGTACCACCGATCACCATGACAGGTCGGCATCGGAAACTCGATGATTATATTGCCCGTAACCCGTGGCACCGACCCATGGGTGCGCCAGTCCTGGTCGATCTCGGCTGTGGCTTCCCGCCATTCACCACAGTCGACAGCGCAGCCAAGCTCACCGGCTGGCACATCATTGGTGTCGACCCCTCCTTCAGCCGCTACCTCGTTTACGACGAGCGAGACGACTACGCATGCTTCGACGACGACGGACATCTGGGCTACTACCACACCAGCAGCATTGACCCGGACCCCGCTGCAACGCGAGCGCGCTTCCACCGTCTGCTGCGTCGTCTGCTGCCGTTACTGGCGGGCGGCGACACCGGCGAACTGGGTGAGGTGGAGCACCTCGGGGCGCGCCTGGTTCGCAACCCGCTACGACGATACGAGTGCGAGAATCTGGTTCTCACCCGCGGTGAGATTGGCTCGTTCGACATCGAATGCGGTGTTGACGTGATCCGATGCATGAACGTCTTCATGTACTTCGACCACGCCTTTCGTGAGCGTGCGCTGGAGTGGGCCTGCGGTGTGCTGAGACCGGGCGGTCTGTTCGTCTGCGGGAGCAACTGGACGCTTTCGACGAGTTCGCGCTATACGGTCTACCAGGAGCAGGACGGCCACCTCGTGGCCCGGGAGTTCGCCTTCAGTATCGACAACCTACGCCCGATTGCGTTGGCCCCGTGGTATGCGCTGCACGACGACAATCTCGAGAACCTGTGCAACGCCGAGGCGGTCGGCATCATCCGGAGTGATGACGGCTTCCGGCGCCGATTCGATGTGCGGCTCGATGAGCTGCTCACGCTGGCAGGTGTCTGTGCCCGCGGGGAGGACGGATACCTGGCCGGGGAGGCCGGGCAAACAAAGCTCGACGCTTTCGAGAATCGCTGCGCTGACCTGGTTGACCAGCTCGACCGCGAGGGGTTCGTCGCCGACGCGGCCAGCGTGCTGCGCCGCGCCGGCCGAGATGCCTGGCGAAACAGCGTGGGCCACGTCGCGATGCGGCCCGTACCGCCACCTCCGCTGGCACCATCGGCAGTTCTGTGACACAACGTCAGCCTGGCCGAGTGGACCCTCTGGGTGGCTTACCGGACGGTCCAGTAGTCGGTTTTGGTATTTCGATTCGGAACGCCGACTGAGGCCGCCACTCGCCGAGTTCCAAAGCTGTCGACAGCTCCATCACGCGGCGCGCTGCGTCGTTGCTCGAAAATATCGACCGCGCGGTCCGGGCGGCCGTCGGCCAGCGCCGCGTCCCGAACCTGATCCCACGCGTCCAGCAACGCCTGCTGCGTGAAGGCCCGCGCGTACAGCACCCCCACGCTGACCGCCTCCTCCACGTCCCGAACCTGTCACGTATCAGATCATCGCCCCTGCCCTACCTGTTACCGCACCGTCCTCGCCGCCACGACTTCTGCGGCCAAGCCCTCTTGATCGGGCGGCTGTTAGTGACGGCTGGGGGTCTCGCAGGGCCGGTGAGCGGCAGTTGGGGTACCCGGTTGCGAGGACCACGCCAATGGTGATCTTGGGCGGGTCGGGAGATCGTCCCGGAGACTCGGGGAGGTGCGCTGAGCTGCGTCGATGCGCGTGCGAGGACCGAGGCGAAAAATGACCATCTTGCGGACGCGCACGGTGGTCACGGCGTTTGGATTGAGAGAACGAGGGGTGGTGAGGAAGTAACGGCACTGGTCATGCGGCTAGTTGTAGCCTGCGGTCCAGCTCGGTGGAGAACTCGCGGATATGCGGGTTGAGCTTGCGGGCGCGTAGGTCGCCCGCAAGACGGCGCAGGCTGGCCAGGCAGCGCGGTGAGTGGAGGTGCGCCAACCGCTCCAGCGCAGTCCTCCCGACCTCGCAGGCCTGCTCCTGCTCTCCGAGGCCGAGATAGGCAGTCGCCAGCGCGGTGCCGGAAAGCAACGCCTCGCGCGGGTACGGGTAATCAGGTGCGGCGGTCGCTTCGGGGCTGAGCAGGGTGACTGCGTCGCTGAGATGGCGTCGGCTGTTGCGGGAGCCGGCCATCCCCAGGCTGACGTGGTAGAACCCGCCGGAGGCGTCCACGAACTGCGGGCTGACGTAATAGGCCCAGCGCGGCTGGTGACCGGTCGGGTGTTCGGTCAGCTCACGGGCTCGGCCGAGTGCGGCGCGGAAGCGGCCGGCGTCCCCGACGAGCGCGTAGCCGTAGGCCAACCGGCTGCTGACCATGGCCTGGACAGTGACGGGACTGCGGTGGGCCAGCTCCACCGCGGCGGTGCCCAGGCTGATCGCGTCGGTCGCCTCGTCGCGGTTGGCGGCGTCTGAGGCCATCATGCTCAGCACGTTGGCGCCCACGGCCTTGTCGTCGGCGTTGTGGGCGGCCCGCAGTGCGGTCAGGTAGTAACGCTGGGCCAGCCCGTGGCGTTCGGTATCAGCGGCCATCCACCCGGCCAGTTGCCCGAGCTCGGCGAACGCGACCAGCAGACGCCGGGTGATCTGCCCGCCGTGCTCGGCGTTGTGGAGAAGTTGAGCGACGGCCTGGAACTGGGCGTTGACGTAGGTGAGGTTCGCTGCGCCCCCGCCCTGCTGGTCATCGAGCTGGCGTAGCTGGGGGATCGTCTCCTCCACCTGGGCGATCAGGATGGTGCCCACCTGCCCGCCGCCCAAGGCTGCGGCCAGTCGAGTCGGCTCGGTGTTCACCGCGGTCCAGGCGAGTTGGGTCAGGGCCGAGCCGCTGACCGCCATGAACACGCGACGATCCATCAGTCCTCCGAGTAGCCAGTCGTGTGCCACGGCCAGCGTACCCGCCAGGGTCCAGGGCAGCTCCATCCCGGCGATTGCGGGGATCAGGCGGGAATCGTGTGGAGCGCACCCTGGCCAGAGCTCGTTCACGGCGATGAGTTGGCTGCTGGCTTGGGAGAGCACGAACGCGGTCGCCTGGCGTATTTCGTTTCGGCGTGGTTGATGACCTTTGAGCCATTTGTAGGGTGCTGTCGGGTGGACTGCCCCATCGCCCAGGACTCGGCATATTTCCCCGGGCCAAGCGCTCACCGCTCCAGGACAGGTCGGCCAACAGGCGGCTCAGCGCTTCGTTCGGGGTGTCAGCTGCCATTTGTCCTGCTGACCCCAAAAGCCCCTGGCGGGTTTCGGCGATTCAGGTGCTCGGCGCTCGCCTGCGGAAGAACGCCACGGCGTCCGGTGACACCGAACCCTTCTGGACCACCAGAGTGGCCATCGATCGGCATCGGGGCGCCCCGCGGGTGAACGCGCTGTTCAGCACCGAGCAGCTGCCCGCAGGCACCCTCATCGACGTCTACCTGCGCTGGGACGACCCGGGCGAGGAGCTCACCCGGTTCCACGCTCTGCTGCGAACCTGGCGACCACGGTTGGGCCGTGGCGTTACCACCGGCGCGGGCGCCTGCAAGGTCACCGCACTGGGCCACCGTGACTACGATCTGTCCACAGCAGACGGCCTGGCCGCCTGGCTTGCCGAGACTGCGCTTGATGACTATCCCCAACCTGACAGCCCGGTAGACCCGCCGGGCTCGGCTGCTGACGTGGTGGACGTCGAGTTGACCATCGTCGACGGATTGCACGTCGGTAGTGGTGCGCTGACTTCCGAGCCGGGACGGGAGGGCAAGATCGCGCGCATCCTGCGGGATCCAGAGCGGGATCCAGAGCGGGATCCAGAAGGGAAACCGCGCATCCCGGGCAGCAGTCTGAAGGGCGTCCTGCGCTCGCGGGCCGAGTACATCTGCCAGGTACTGGGGCTTGCGTCCTGTTCCGACAGTGCTGTCCCATCCTGCGGGGACTGCCTGCCGTGCGTGATCTTCGGCTGGTCACCGGGAGCCGGTGATGACCGGATGGGCGCGCGCGGATCGATCATCGTGCACGACGCCGTGATCGAGGACGGGTCTGTCGAGTGCCGCCCGCATGTGGCGCTGGACCGCATCACCGGAGGTCAGCGGCCGGGCCTGCGCTACACCGACGAGGTGGTGGTGGCGGGGCGGTTCCGGCTCCGGGTCGAGCCGCTGCACACGCCGACCCCCGCCGAGTCCGCCCTGCTGAACGCCGTCGTCGCCGATCTGGACGAGGGCCTGGTAGGTATCGGCTCCGCCACCACCCGGGGGCTCGGCACTGTCCGCGTCACCAGCGCCGGCTGGCCGCCCCCCGAGCTGAGCGCACTTGCCGACATCCTGGGAGCTGTCCGTGGCTGAGGTGCATAAAGTGATCTCCGGCAGGGTGCTGCACGGCACGGGGCGAAGGCCCCTCGGTGACTGGACCGGCTTCGCCGCCGGGTTCCCCGGGGCGACGGCGGTGTGGGCCGACCTGGAAGGCATGCACCGCGCCGGGCTCCCCAAAGCGCTGCCGCAGGCCGCCACCCACCTGTGGTTCTGGACAGCTGACTACCAGGGCCGGGTCCGCCTTGATGGAGCGTTCTGGGTCGCCGGTGTGCTGGCCGCCGAGGAGGCGACGCTGCCGGCGCCCTGCCGACCGGTCCGGTCCCGGCTCGTCGTTGACGCCACGCTGCACCGGCCGTGCGAGGACACCTGGGGCCCGACCAGGCAGCGGCGCGGCGACCCTGCCGCCTGGCAGCCCCTTGCCCAGCTCGTCCCCCGCAGTGCCCTCACTGCGGTCTTCCTCAGCGCTCCCGGTCACGTGGGTCTGCGCGCCGGAACCTGAGAACCTGAGTACGACCCGCCCATGGCCTTGCGGATCAGTTTGCCGATGGACCGGCCGGTCCGGGCCGACTGTTCTTTGAGGTGCTCGTACTGCTCGTCCTCCAAGAGAACCCGGGTCCGATGCATGATCTAAGGCTACGTCGGCTAGCTCGGTTGTCAGTTCATTGCCGGGCGAACCGGTCGAGGGCGCGGAGCACGTGCTCGCGGGTCGCGTCGCTGCCCTGGTGTCCGGAGTCGGAGACGGCGATGAGCTCGGCATCCGGCCAGGCGCGGGCGAGTTCCCAGGCGGTGTCCAGCGGACTGCTCAAATCGAGGCGGCCGTGGATCAGCACTCCCGGAATGCCGGCCAGGCGCCCGGCGTCGCGTAGCAGGGCGCCCTCCTCCAGCCACGCGCCGTGGGCGAAGTAGTGCGCGCAGATGCGGACCAGCGCCAGCAGGGCGGCCGGGGGGCGGTCACTGAAGTTGTTCGGCTTCGCGTTCGGTTCCAGCGAGAGGACCGCGTCCTCCCACGCCGCCCAGGAGTTCGCGGCTCGGGCACGCACGGCCGGGTCCGGATCCTCCATCAGACGTGCGTAGCCGGCGACGAGGTCACCGTCTCCCCGCGCCGTGGGAACACCGGCCCGGAAAAGTTCCCATTCGGCGGGGAAGAAACGTCCGACGCCCCGGTAGAGCCAGTCGATCTCCACGCGCCGAGTGGTGGTCACGCTGACGAGCACGATCTCCGACACCCGGTGCGGGTACCGCTCGGCATAGGCCAGAACCAGCGTGGAACCCCACGAACCTCCGTGCAGCAACCAGCGCTCGATACCGAGGTGCTCGCGCAGCCGCTCCATGTCGGCCAGCAGGTGCCCGGTGGTGTTGGCGCTCATGTCCGTGGCGGGATCGCTCGCGTGCGGGGTGCTGCGCCCGCAGCCGCGCTGGTCGAACAGCACGACCCGGTAGCGGTCCGGATCGAAACCCCGGCGCATTCTCGTCGAGCATCCCGATCCCGGCCCGCCGTGCACGACCAGGGCTGGCTTGCCCTCGGGGTTACCGCAGGTCTCCCAGTACACGAGGTTGCCCTCGCCGACGTCGAGCATTCCCTGGTCGTACGGCTCGATCGGTGGGTACAGCTCAGCCATTCCCCATCCTTTCGCAAGGTGAAAGCCACCTGCGACCGTGCGGCTTCCTATACCGGCAGTGACAATGTGGCGCAATTGTCGCAGCGCACCGTGCGAGTGGACTCCTCAATGAAGTATGAGCACACGACCACATTGTCCTGCCCATCGTTGGAGCCTGGCACCACTCCGTACCACAGGTTGTCAATATCCGGTT
>JBQTGW010000137.1:0-59318 GCA_052390495.1 Pseudonocardiales bacterium | reverse complement strand
AGACCTCATCGACCGGACGGTTACGCCACAGCTCGACCTCATCGGCCACCACATCGGTGACATTCGAGATCAATTCACGGGACGCCTTCACTCCATACACCTCAAACAGATGCGCTTCGATATCCCGGGTCGTCATCCCGCGGGCGTACAACGACAGGATCATCTCGTCGATCTGGCCCAGCCGCCGCGCTTTCTTCGGCACGATACGCGGCTCGAAACTACCCACCCGATCCCGGGGCACCTTAATGGTCATCGGCCCGTTCGCCGTCGCGATCGTCTTGGTCGAATGACCATTCCGGGAGTTCCCCGAACCATGGCCGGCCGGATCACCCCGCTCATACCCCAACTCGTGGGTCATCTCGGCTTCCAACGCCCGCTCGAGCACCGCCTTCGTCATCTTGCTCAGCAACCCATCCACACCATCAATCGGCGTACCCGACGCCATCGCGTCCGCCAGCAAGCCATCAATCATCGAGGTATCAAAGACCTCCGCCAACCGCGCAGACGCCTCGGCCTCACGCTCATCAATGCTGGTGTCCTGGCTCACGGATAGTTCCTTTCCCAACCGCGTGTCGATCACAACGGCTGATCTTGCCCTATCCGGGGCTTACACAGTTGGCATGACACGCCCCGTGGGCTGCGCTGGGCGGGTCAGCAACGCGGTCAACATCGTGTACTGCACCTACGCCAGTGCTCGTGGGCACGCGCACGTGGGCGCCCGCGTCTACCTGCCCAAAGACTGGGCTGGCGATCCCGGGCGCCGGCAGCGGGCCGGGGTGGGTGAGGACGTGGTGTTCAAGACCAAACCACAGCTCGCGGTCGACATCCTGACCAGCCTGGACACCGCCGGTGTCCTGCCGCCTTGGGCCACCAGCGACGAGGTGTACGGCCGCGACACCAAACTTCGGTCTTTCTGCGAAGACCGCGGGGTGGGCTACGTCCCCGGTGTGCCCCGTTCGTTCACCGTCGCGCTGAACATCCGCCGCAGGGCCCGCGCTGATCAGGCCCTGAAACTGGTCCAGGCCAAGGCATGGACCCAGGCGTCGTGCGGAGCGGGATCCAAAGGAGACCGGACCTACGCCTGGGCCTGGATCACCACCGCCAGCCCACGGCACCACCTGCTGGTGCGCCGCAACCTCACCGACCCTACCGACCAGGCATATTTCTACTGCTACGTCCCCGAAGACCGGACGGTCACGCTGGGCACCCTGGTCAGGGTCGCGGGCATGCGCTGGCCGGTGGAAGAGGACTTCCAGGTCGGCAAAGACCAGTTCGGCCTGGACCACAGCCAGGTCCGGCTCTGCACCGCCCTGACCCGCCACCTCGTACTCGCCATGGCCGCCCTGGCGATCTGCGCGGTCACCGCCGCCGCGACGCGCCACACCACCAGCACGCTGCCCCCGCCACCCACCAGCCCCGACGACGAACCACCCCAGGACCCGGGCCTGATCCCGCTCACCGTCGCCGAAGTCAAACGCCTCCTGCTCACCCGCACCCAGCACGAACCGGCCCTGCACCTGCACTGGGCTTGGTGGCGACGCCGCCACCAAGCCCGCGCCCGCTGGTTCCACCAACGCACACGACTCCGACACCAGGCCCCAACAACATGATCAGATCACGAAGTGCGGCTGCCGTAGTAGTAGGCGGCTGTCCCCCCGCCCTGGAAGTTTGTGCAGTGTCAGGCGTTCTCGTCGTAGGTGAGTACAAGGCGGCTGTGGTTCTTGTCGATGGGGGTGCCTTCGAGTTCACTGTCCGGCGTGCCCGCGGGGTAGGCGATCAGCGTCGGCTTGGTTTGGTCCCGTTCGACGGACCAGGCGCAGACCTCGTTGCACAGGTGGTCGGCCAGCTCGGCGGCGACGGGCCCGTGACCGATCGCGCCCAGCTCCCAGCACACCTCGTCGCCGTTCTCGCGGCGGCGGGATGCGAGGTAGGCGAGCGAGTCGCCGTCGATCAGGACCGGCGACCGGTACGCCTGTACCGGGTCGCATATCTCGGGTGGAGCGTCGGCGGGAGCGTTGATCCGGCACACGCGCGGGTCGGTGACAGTCAGGCGCAGCCACACGCCGTCATATGGCTCGTCACCGGCGATCGTGATCCTTGACCATTGGGTGGTCCGCGGCTGGTCGAGGACTCCGCGCAGCGCGTCCGGGTCGACAGTCTGGTCGCGGTCCCAATGCAGTGTGATCGTCTGGTCGTCGGTGATCGGGGCAGCGAGTTCTCCCTCGTCATCGCCGACTAGATAGACGAATCCGCACAGTTCGATGGAGTCGGCGACGAGCCGCCCTTTCTGATAGGCGAAGGCGACACTGCGCGCCTGTCCGCGCCAACGCAACGGGATGACCAGGCGCGCACCGGGGGTGAGCTGGTCCCACCAGGCTCGCGGGATGTCCCACGGCGAGACGGTGGCGATGAGCCGGTCGTAGGGCGCATGCTCGGGCACCCCGGCCCCGCCGTCTCCGGTGATCACCCGGACCTCGTGGTAGCCAGCGGCGGCCAGCGCCCGGGTTGCTTGCGCGGTGACGTCCGGGTCAATGTCGATGGTGACGACGTCAGCTGCGTTGCCGGTCAGCTCCGCGAGTAGCGAGGCGTTGTAGCCGGTGCCTGCGCCGATTTCGAGGATGCGGTTTCCCGGCTCGACGATGAGCTGGTCGAGCATCATCGCGACCACAAACGGCGCCGACGCGCAGGACAGTGAGGCGCCGTCGGAGAACCGGTGGGTGATCACCGCCTCGTAGGGGTTGTAAGCGGTGTCGGGGCTGGCGTCGGGCACGAACTCGTGTCGGAGTACGCCCCGCAGAACACGCTCGACCTCGGGACGCTGCGCGTAGCCCATCTTCTTGACCTTCGCGATCATGGTCTCGCGCAGGACGTCGAATGAGGTGGTGTTGGTGTCCATCGCTCTCTTTCTTCAGTCGTTGAGCAGCAAGCAGGCGTCCCACTGCGTGATGGGCGGTGCGTTGGTGGTCGCGGCGTGCTGGGCCAGCAGCGCGCCGGTTTCCCCGACCAGCAAGCCGTGTTCATGCGGCGGCCGACGATGCAATGAGGCGGCGAGTCCGTCGAGCAGGCGTGGTATAGCGGCGCGGATGCGTTCGTCGTGCACGCCCGCACGCCAGGCAGTGTGCAAGAGTCCGGCCCAGCCGTGGCACAGCGACGCCTCGTCGAGTTGGGCGAGCTGGGCCTCGTCGGTGACGCACCAGGCGAGGATCTCCTCAGTGAGGCGCTGCCTATGTATGTCACTAAGCGCGAGCCCAGCGAGTTGCTGGGCACGGGCGAGACCGGGAGTGCCATAGCACCAGCTCGGCCGGTACGGGCCAGGTCGGCGCGCGACGCCTTGGTCGTGTTCGACGCGGGTGATCGCGCCCGGCCACCAGGCCTGCGGTGATTCGCCACAGCACCATCGGTCCAGCCACCGGCATATCCGCCGCATCGCGTCGGCATGGCCGCCGACGGTGACGCCTCGGCGCATCGTCAACGCCAGCAGTGCCAGCGGACCGGCGATGCCGTGCGCCATCCCGAGGTTTCCATGCCCGTCCCGCCAGTCGGGGCCTGGCCCGGTTGGTCCGTCGAGTGCCCACCATCCCGGCAGGCCATCCGGGCGCGGCTCAGTCAACCGGACGAGGTAGGCTAGGACGTCGCGTAGCAGCGCGCCCGCACTGTGCCGGTGCAGCAAGTAGGCGCCGAAGCCGGTTAGCCCGGAGATGAGGTCGAACTCCCGTTTGACGGGCAGCTCGCCGCGGTCGATGCGGTGGTGTGCGGCGGCCAAGCGGATCCGGATGATCGACTCGACGTGCTCGTCGAGGTTGGCCAAGGCGCGCGTCTTGCCGGTGGCGGTGAGGGTGAACGCGACCGCAGGAGCGCCCTCGAACAAGGTCGCCTCGTCCGGGTGCGCCATGACCGGCTCGGCGACCATCTCGGCAAGCCAGGGGCGAGCGTCTTCGCCTCGTTCCAACGCCAGCAGAGCTGCGCCCGCCGCGCCTTCGGCCAACGATTGCGCGATCATCCTCGCTCCATTCGGCACGCTCGCCAGGTCGCGGCGGCTTTCCGTGCGAGCCGCAGACACACCGCCTCACGGTCACGGCCCACGCCGAGGGCGCGGTTGTGGTGCATGTGCAGCACCGAGTGCAGCACTGCGTCGGTGTCCACGCCTTCGGGTAACGCGCGCCGGTACCTGTCGAGCGCGTCCGCTCGGTCCTGGTGTGCTCTGGCGACCTGTGGCCATCCGGGTATGCCGTGCCACCACTGGCCGCGTACCAGGCGGGTGATCTGCTCGATGTCGGCGCGATCGGGCGCGGCCTTCGGGGCTTGCCTACCAAGCCATGTGGCGGCTTGGTCGCGGTCGCCGAGGAGCGCGGCGGCCACGTCGAACATTGACAGGGCGGTGATCGCGATCGGTGACGGCTCACCACCGTGCCGGTGGGTTAGTAGCGCGAGTACGAACCGGGAGTCCGCAGCGAATACCGCTTCGGCTTCCTCGATCGCCAGATATCGACCGGTCTCCGGGTAGTAGGTGTCAAACGCCAGTCGGCTCAGTCGACCGTCGGCGCGCAACCGGTCAGCCCATTCTGTGACGGCGGAGAGCACCTTGTCGGCGTCACCATGCACGCGGACGCGCAGCCGCAGATGGTCGCTTTCCTCACCCTCGTGCGCTTGGGGGTAGCGGACGAACCAGTACGCGCGATCACCGAGGTCGCCCAGCAGCGCGGGAAGCTCATCGACCAGTAGCGTGTTCATCCGGTGCTCAGCCACATGTAGCTTTGCATACAGCCATGCCGCCCCCGGCGAGCCGGGGGTATGTCCGTGCTCGCGCCCGAGAACGGGCAGCACATCGACGCGCGGCCCCGGTGCCGGTTCCCGGCAGGAGGTCAGCGGAAGCACGACCGTGTGGGCGTGGCCGTCGAGCCAGCCGTCTGCGCCGGGCTCGGGTGCCTCGATAAGTATGGCTTTGTCGGTACCGCGCAGGTGGCGGTACAGGATCTCGCGGTGCGCGGGCACGTCGAGGTCCAGCGGCAGGAGTTGATCGAAGTCACGCAGCTCGACCCGCGACGGGCAGCGCCAAGTCTGCCGCCAGCGGTCGAGGGCTCGGTCCCGTCCAGTCGCCTCGGCGGGGAGGTTCGCGCGGGTCAGCCGCCACCGCGCCGCCGATAGGATCGCTCGCCCGTACCGCACGCGGGGCCGGAACGGCAACGTCTCAGCCGCGCCCCAATCGAAACCGATCCAGCTACCGTCCAGCGCGCGGGACAGCTCACCAACCAGGCGCGCCATCGACGGCTGCTGTTTCAGCGCAAGGGCGTGCAGGACCATCGGTTCCACCACGCGGCGGCGCGACAGGCTAACCAGGTGTAGGCGTCGCGTGGTCGCGGTGACCGCCAGGTCATCGACGCCGATCGCCTCGCCTCGCGCGTGCTCGCCGATCGACACGACGTGAGGCAGGTAGCGGGGAACGCGGGCGACATTCTCGGCGCTGGGAAACATCGGGGTGAAGGACGACTGCGCAGGCAGCGCCCCCGCAGTCGTCGTCGGCACCTCGGCGAACACCTCACCAAGGTCAGCGTCCGGCGCAAGCCGGGTGAACCGCGAGGTGAGGGTGCCGACGGCGCGGCCCGGTACGACGGTGAACATGTACTCGCCGCGATCGAGCGCTGCTCGGCTGGTCGCGTGAATCCGAGCGCCAAGATCAATGTGCGGCGGAATCGCATCGGGCTCGCCGCCCGCGGCGACCAGGTTGTCGACCGTGGCGCCGTCCAGTTCGATCTCACGATCGCCGCGCGCGGTAGCCTCGGTGGCCAAGGCGAACAGTAGCCGGTCTCGTTCGGAGAACACATGCCGCCCGCTCGCCTCCGGGCTTCCCGGATAACCACGTGGCCAGCCGAGCCCGAGGTCGGGGTCCACGACCATCCGCAACGGCACGAGGGTGCCGATGCCGTACCGGTCGCAGAATGCGGCAAAGTAGTCCCGCCACTCCCGGCTACCGGTGTGCTCGCGCATCAGCCGAGCTAGCACCCCCGCAGCGCGTTCCATCTCGCGCGCGACCGAGTGCGGAATTCGCACATGGGCGTCAAGACGAAGATCGACTGACAACGGGACCCGCACGGAGTCGATGACCTGCCGCAACCGAGCAGCGAGTGCTGTACGCACGTTCTCGCTGGGATTGTGGTTGTGCACCTCGATCGCCTGGTGAATCTCTCCCAGTTCACGTGCAAGCGGCGCGACGGGGAGATCGTCGATGTCGAGCCCCCGCAGATGGTCGACAACGAAAGCGAGCGGGTCGGTGATCGTGCTCGGCACGCGGAGCGAAGTTAGGAGGAATCCGTTGTCCAGCAAGGAAAGCAGGATCCGCGAGGGGTCACCGGCGTTCGGGAAGGCGTCGGCGAGTACGTCAGCCAGCACCCGGAAACGCACGGGCGAGGCCGCCGTTTCACGCGCCAGCGCGACCGCAGGCGTGTAGCGGATACTGATCAATTCCGCGCCGAGTAGCGTCAGCCGCCCGCCGGTTTTCTCAGCAGCATCGGTGAACACGACATCAAGCTGTGCCAGCAATCCCGGACACGCTTCGAGTCGCTCGACCACCTGGCGCAGCCAGCGACTATCGACACGAACGACCGGGCGGTGCCGCTCGTCGAACCGCACAGCCGCCGTCGTCCCGACCGAGACCGTACTGACTCCGGCGAACGTGCCGAATGGCGTCGACCGGCCGAAGCGCAGCACATAGCGGACCACGGCAAGCGTCGCCCGCCGCACATCCCGCCCGGACATAGCAGCATCAGCGAGGATCGTCGCGATACGTGCAGCAAGGACCGGGCTCGCGTGCCCGACCGCCGCAGCGATCTCAGGCCAGACCTCGCGCAGCCACGACCGGCAATCATGCTCGTCGGACAGAGCGGGCCAGCGTGATGGCATAAGGACAGCCGCAGACGCCCGCAGCAATCCCGTCCCGTGGTGCCGGTAATCAAGCATCCCGAACCTTCCAAAATGGAAACGGTGGGCCGGGCACGAACACCCGACCCACCCACCGCTATCACTTCTGCGAATGACAAGCCGAAATCTCGCAGGTCTGCCCGCACCCATCGTCGGTCTGGCACCCCATAGTCGCGGTCCTGACCCGTTCGGTCTCGACCCGCACATCAAGGTCGAAGACGTCCACCGGGGCATCGACTAGAGCCACTGTCACAGTGATCAACTCCTTTCTATGATCAATCGACTAATACATGATTCGTATTCGACTGAATACGAACTCCACCGACGCCAATCGGTCGGCCTATCCCCGCACTCGACTCAGCATCAACCAACACGCCACTACCACAGAGCACCGACACACACTCCCGAGCAGCGCTCCACCCCTCACTGAGCTCGATCGCGGCCGATGGTGATACCCGTGCTGGTCTCGCTTGATGGACAGGGTGTCTTGGGCATTAGGACTCCTGCAGCGTCGGTCTGGGCCGCGCCTGCCGGTGTCCGGACGCCAGATGGTGTCGGGGATGAACTGATGGCGAGGCACAGCAACGAATGACAACCGCCAGTCGGCGGTCAGGTGCCCGCTCACGGTGAATTCGTCGGCTAACCGTTTATCCATGGTCACTTTCCCCGTTTACCCGGCTTGGGTTCACGCGGGAGCTGGGGGTTGATCGGTCGGATGGGCTTCCCGTCGGTCTGCCTTTTCATCTCTTCTTCGTCCTCATGCTTGCCCATGTGGCATCGTCCTCTCGCCTATCGAGTGATTGTGTCCGCTGACCTTGTGCGCACGTCGGGCAGCGCGGGCCGTCGATTCTGGAGTTCAATTCAACGGGCGCGGCGGTGTGGCGGCACAGCGCTTCCCGGTCGCGGTCCACCGGACCCTCCACCACTGGGAAGGCATGCACGTGGCCGTCGCGGCAGGAGTGTGCCCAGCACATCCACACCGTCGTCCGCCCTGGCCAACGGTAGCTGTTGCGTCCCGTCGAGGTTGTCATGACGCCCCTCGGCTCACCAGCAGTGACGTGCTCGGGCTCGGTGGAATCCGGTCATCGAGTGGCGCACGACGGGGCCGGGGTTGGGGGGATGTTCCCCGGCCCCGCCGTGCTGTGGGTCCGGCCGTGCCGCCCGGGGGGAGGGAGACGGGACGGCCGGAGTCTGCTGCAATTCACGGACCAGGTGAGGCAGTAGGAAGGCTTCGGGCTGACGCAGGTAGAAGTTCGCCGTGAGGTAGACGCGGCATTTACGGCGGATTCGTCCGAACACCGCACCCGGGCTTCGGCAGGACCGGCACCGGCCCCGCCGATCGACCGGGTGATCGCAGAGCAGCTCATACGCCATCGCGCACACCCGATACCGGTCGGATTCGATCCCCCCGCTGGCCCCGGACTCCACCGCCTCTCGCAGCGCCCGGCGCAACACCTCACACAGCAGGTCATGGTTAGTCTGGTACACGCTCTGGCTCATGCCGCTCTCCCTGGTACCGATCTCGCAACCCGATCGCCAGCCCGCCGGTAAGGGCGGCGTAGAATCTTCCGAACTAGCTGTGCGATACCAGGACACCGTGGAAGATACGGTTCGTCACCAAGCTTCGTCTCCGCGAACACCACTTTTTTCCGGGCATCACACTTGCGTCAACGCAATACGCCTTGACTCGTGCGGCAGGTCTTAGGTATCGTGGTTATTGTGAATACTTTTTCTATCGTTCGGTGGCCACTATGCCGGTAACGCCGAAATCCCTGGCGCAAATTGCCGGGCGCTCGGGATTTAGCATGTCCGATGTGGCATTTCTTGCTGGAATTGACGAGAGTACCGTTTGTCGACTCTGGGACGATCCGGACTGGCTTGATAGAATTAAAGGAAAGTCGCTGCAGGCCCTGACGGGCGTTCTTCCTGGTATCTCCGAATACGTATCTGCCTACCCGTTAGCGAGTCGACGTAGTCTTCTTGCTGACGAACTTATCGAGGTTGGGCTCGAGATTAACCGTGCTGCTTACCGCCAGCTTGTCCGAGAGAAAGGTGTTCCAGAGCAGTATCTTTGTAATGTGCTCAATGCTGCGATCCAAATTGTCCGACCGGATGCCCGGAAAGCTGCTGCTCACCTCGTACGTTTTTGGGGTCGCGAGCAGGACTACGCGCTGAGTTTTCTCTTCGCCTCCATAAGTAACAACGGCTTGTTGGTGAATTTAGAGCCATTAATGAATGCTTCGGTCCGGATGGTAAGCGAACTCACACTGCACACTAACTCATTTCATGCGATCGTAGCGCAGGCGACTCTCATGCATCATGTCGCCAAAGCGACAGGTCGTTCATCGATAGACCTTGCACCTTCAATTGTCGAGCGGCGGAACTCCCTTACCTATCGAAGTGCGGTTATCGGTCTTATCCTGAATTCGAATGATCCCGAGGTGGCTGCCGCTTATCAACGGACCGTTGAACGGAGCCCTCTATTGTCGATAGTTGAGGACTGGGCATTTCCGACTTACACGCATGACGCAAAGCTGACGGTCGATTTTTCGTTACCTCGATCACTCCTATTGCGTCACACAGCTGATGAGATTCTATGGGAAATAGATCACTACAACGACGCGTACTTTTACTACTTATTAGAAACCGCCATACCCAGCATCATCCAACGGGATCAAACTTTTGGCCTACGTGCACAAGACTTGTCTTCCAAGCTTCTGCTGCGTCTTGAAACGTGTGAAGAACCGGTCATCGTGAAAGCTTGTGAGAAGTTTATTGATAAGCTTCACGTTGACCCTGTTGAATGCAAGGGAGACATACTTGAAAAGCATTGAAAATGATGCGTCAGAAAAGTGTTATGCTGAGAATTCTGGCTTTTGGGTGAAGATTATCCGTGAGCGGCTAGATCGCTACCGGTCGGGACTTACTGACGGGGCAGTATTGAATGCTATCGGCTCAGGCGATGGTATGGCTATCTTGGATGCTGGGTGCGGCGAAGGTTATTTGTCTCGTGCGCTCGCCCAACAAGGTGCTAGGGTTATCGGTCTTGATGCTTGCGAAGAGCTTTTGGAGTCAGCACGACGGGTTGAGGCTGAATCAGATCTTGACATTAATTACTATGCGGGAAAGGTTGATAACATACCGATTGCCGATGGTCACTGTGACGTCGTTGTCTGCAATCATTTAATCAACGATCTTCCGAATATATCAGTCCCGTTTTGCGAATTTTCACGAGTGACTCGTAAAGGAGGCCGACTAATAATCCTCATGCTGCATCCGTGTTTCTATGGTGCCCATGCTGAGCGGTCCAGTAGCCGTAGCTATTCAACACCCGATGAATACTTCCGAGTCCGCGTTGTGGAGCAACATTTTGTGGTTTCAGAAATCGTATCTCCGGCACCGGTGAAGATGTGGTTTCGGCCGCTTGAAGAATACTTTTCAGAACTTCGAAAAGCAGGTTTCTTCATTACTTCGCTGACCGAGCCATGCCCGTCAGCCGCACAGTTAGCAGCGGACCCGTGGTGGCGCGAGAACTTTAAGCGACCGTTGTTCATGCTCATCGTTGCTGAGAAGGGCCGCGCGAACCGTTGACTGCTGACGTCGCGCTTCCCGACAAGGCACATTCCCCCAGCTCCTCGGCCTGAAGCAGCAGATGAAACCGAGGACACTTTCTGACCCGAATCCGCGAGTAGTGGTGCGACACGTGCGTTGAAATGATGATAGGTGCCCTGTTGGCCTGGGATGATGGCTTGATGTCAAGCGCTGAGTGCACCACCGGCCTTGACCGGGAAGTCGTTGAGGACTTCAGTCGGTTTGCGCCAGCCGAGTGTCTCACGTGGACGGTTGTTGAGTTCGTCGGCGACGGCGTCGAGTTCGGCCTGGGTGTATCCTGACAGGTCGGTCCCTGTGGGGAAGTACTGCCGCAGGAGCCCGTTGGTGTTTTCGTTGCTGCCCCGTTGCTAGGGTGCGTGGGGATCACAATAATAAATATCGATTCCCGTTGTGACGGTGAAGTTCGCGTGCGCGGCCCTCTCTTTTCCCTGGTCCCCGGTGATGCTGTGGCGGAGGAACTCAGGCAGGCTTCCCATTTTCCGGGCCAGGAGCGTGGCGACGCGCTCAGCGGTGTGGTCGCAGGGTATCTTCACGAGCATCGTGAACCGGGTGGCGCGCTCGGCGAGGGTGGCGATCTGGGATGTGCCGGCCTGGCCGATGATCAGATTTCCCTCCCAGAATCCGGAAATCGCGCGATCGTCCGCCTCGGCGGGGCGTTCGCTGATATTGACCATGTTGGGGATCTTTCCCCTGGTCACGGTCACCCGGGACCGGGTGACCCGACGTGTGCGGCCCTGGCGCAGGGCGACTTTCAGCTGAGTGCGCAACTCACCACGCGCCTGCAGATACAGGGATTTATCAATGGTCTCATGCGATACGCGCATAGTATCGTCCCCGGGGAAGTCCTGGCGCAGCCGCTTGCTGATCTGCTGGGGTGACCACTTTTTCTCCAGCCCGGCATTCACCTCGTCGTGCAACGCCGTGTTCGTGTCCAGCAGCCGGGCCTTCGGGCGTGCGCGCTGTGTGTCGGCCCGGTGCTGGGAGGGGATCGCCCGATAGGCCGATCGGCCGATCGGCCACCATTCCGGGCGATCTCACGTGATATCACGGAATGGTCCCTGTTCAGCAGGCGCCCGATCCACCGGGATGACCGTTCGGCCTCAAGCTCCCCGGAGATGATTTCCCGCTCCTCGGCGACAAGCTCCACACCTCGCACTGGCGGCGACCTTTCTTTGCTGGCTGGACGATCAGGATCGTATCATTCTTGGTGGTGCACTGATCCTATGACACCAAGAATCAGCATTGAGCTTGGTCAGCGCCACAACCACACCCCCACAGTATTCCAAGATTATTCTATGCTGCCAGTATCGTGGGATCAACCAGCCTCGGTCAAGACATCCGCAACGGTGGATCAACGCCAGCGCCTCGGTCGATCTTGATGAGTTGGGCGGGATACTGATGGCGGGTCAGGTCGGCGAACGGCTCGACGTGTCACCGCGGCAGGTGGGGCGGTGACTAACGGGCAAGATCGACCGGGAGGAAGGTGCTCTGCGCTGGCATGTCGGCTCCCCCGCCGTGATGATCGCGCAACTACAGCACCTCGCCGAGACCACCCGACGCCGCAACGTGCGGCTGGGTATCATCCCTTGGACCAGGCCCGTGCGGGCGGGTGCTGATTCAGCGGTATCATACAAAACGTATTGGTCTGATGTTATAGTGTATGTATGTCGTCGCTGCTGCAAATTAGAAACGTGCCCGAGGAGACGCGGCGCGCGCTCAAGGCACGCGCTGCCGCGCGCGGTGAGTCGCTCAATGCCTACCTGCTGGAACTCCTCAACCGCGACGTAGCGAGGCCGACGATCGGTGAGGTACTCGATCGTGCCGCGAGGCGGGCCGAGCGTGCCGACGTGTCGGCGCTCGACATCGTCGCCGCGGGCAGGGCCGAACGTGAGGATCAACTTCACGGCCGGTTCGGCCGTTGATCGTCGTGGACAGTGCCGCGCTGGTCGACGCACTCACCGCGATCGAGGGAACCGAGGACCTGCGCGCCTATCTGGCGGCCGAGGAACTGCACGCGCCAACTCTGCTTGATTTCGAGGTCGTGTCGACGCTACGGGGGCTGACTCTGGGTGGGCACGTCAGCGTGGCCAGAGCCGGGGACCTGCTCACCGACTTCGCTGATCTGGCCGTGCAGCGCTGGCCGTTCGTGGACGGCTTACGCCGGCGGGCGTTTCAACTACGCGACAACGTCTCTGCCTACGACGCCGCTTACGTCGCCCTGGCCGAAGCGCTGGAATGCCCGCTGCTGACCCGCGACTCCCGGCTGGCGCGCTCGAGCGGGCACGCTGCTCACATCGAAGTCCGCTAGCGAAGGAGCGGCCGAGGTGGCGGCATGGCGTGCGGTGGTGGAGTCAGAACCCGACTTCGCTCGGCGGGTGCAGAAGATCATGGATACGCACCTGCACAAGACGATGGCGACGCTGCGGGCCGACGGCTCGCCGCGGATCAGCGGGATCGAGGCGTCGTTCGTCGAGGGTGAGCTCTGGTTCGGCTCCATGCCGGGCGCCCGCAAAGGTGCTGACCTGCGGCGAGACCCGCGTTTCGCGCTGCACAGCGCCTCCGTGGACCCGCCGGAAGGGGACGAGTCCAACTGGTCCGGCGACGCCAAGCTCAGTGGCCGGGCGGTGCAGATCACCGATCCCGACGAGCTGGCCGCTGCGCTGCAGGCGCTGGGCACCCCGGCTGACCAGAGCGCCGAGCTGTTCCGCGCCGACATCGGCGAGGTCGTGCTCATCCGGGTGGGTGATCCGCCAGATCATCTGGTGATCGAGCTATGGCGCCCTGGCCGTCCGCTGCATCGCGTCGAGCGGCGCTGAGGCTGGCTCACCGCCTGAGTGCCGGACACAGCGTGCATGAGTGCAGGACACAGCGTGCATGAGTGCAGGACACGGCGAGGGTGGGGGCTTAGCGGCGTAGGAGGGCGCAGAACATTGCGTCGGTGTTGTGGCGGTGGGGCCAGAGTTGGACGTGGGGGCCTGCACCTAGCGCGGGGACGCCGGGGAACATGGGGCGGGCGTCGAGCTCTTCGGCGTGGCTGCGGCGCACCACATCCGTGACCACGCCCACTGTTTCGTCCAGGTGCGGTGAGCAGGTTATGTATGCCACGACGCCGCCGGGGCGGACCAGCCGCAGTGCGGCCAGGAGCAGCTCTTTCTGGAGTCGGACCAGGCCGACGAGATCGTCGGGCAACCGTCGCCAGCGGGCCTCCGGTCTGCGGCGAAGCGCTCCAAGCCCGGTGCACGGCACATCCACCAGGACCCGATCGAAGCCCCGATCCGGTAACCCACTGTCCCGTCCGTCGGCGACGTGCACTGTCACCGGCAGTCCCGCACAGGCCTGGGTGATCAGGCGGGCCCGGTGCTCGGCCTTCTCCACGGCATCCACCCTCGCCCCCTGGGTGGCCGCCAGAGCGCCCAGCAGCGCCGCCTTGCCTCCCGGCCCGGCGCACAGGTCCAGCCAGCGGGCGTCCGTTCCCTCGAGCGGTACTGCGGCCAAAGCGAGGGCCACGAGCTGGCTGCCCTCGTCCTGCACGTGGGCCAGGTGATCGCGCACCGCGGCCAGCTCACCCGGGTCGCCGCCGCCGCCGAGATACACCCCGTACGGCGAATACGGCGCGGGTTGCCCGCCGGTCACTGCGGCCAGCTCGGCAGCACTGAGCTGGCCAGGACGAGCCGCGAGGTGCACCAGCGGGCGGAGGTCGTCGGCAGCCAGCGCTGCGGCCAGCTCGTCCTGGTCACCTCCCAAGGCGTCGGCGAATGCCTGCGCGATCCACCTGGGATGCGAGTACGCCATGGCGAGATGGCCCACTGGGTCCTCATGCTGTGCTGGCGCTACCGCCTGGATCCAGGCTTTTTCGTCTTGCCTGCCGACCTTGCGGAGCACGGCGTTGACGAAGCCGGCCGCGCCGCTGCCGCGTCCGGCCCGCACCAGGTCCACGGTGGCGGCAACCGCAGCGTGCGGCGGCACCCGGGTCCGCAGCAACTGGTAACTACCCAACCGCAGCGCGTCGAGCAGCTCACCATCCACCTGCGACAGCGGGCGGTCCGAGCAGGATTCCAGCACCGCATCCAGCAGACCCCGGGCTCGGCTCGTGCCGTAGCACAGCTCGGTGGCCAGGGCCGCATCCCGGCCGCTGATCCCGCGTTCGGCCAACATCTTGGGCAGGATCAGATTGGCGTAGGCGTCACGCACCCGCACCGCGGCCAGTGCGTCGAGCACGGCGCGGCGCGGTGGATCCTCCACCGGGGGCCGATCCGGGCCGGAACGGCGGGCAGGTGGGCCTGGTCGGCGCGGCCGGGAAGGCCTGCGGGGAATGGTCACCCGAACCGCTCCCCCGGTGTCAGCCGGGCGCCGCGGGCCCAGTCCGCCGCTCGCACCGCACGCTTGCCGGGTGCGGTGACCTCGCCCAGCCGGATAGCTCCAGTCGCGGTGCCAACCAGCACCTCCCGCTTGCCCGCCCGGACTTCACCGGGCATCAGCTCACCGGGGACCAGGCCGTCGGCGTCGGCGAGGCACGGGGGCCCCAGGCCCAGGCGCTGGTCCCGGAAGTAGGCCCAGGCGCCGGGTGCCGGTGTCATGGCACGAACCTGACGGTGCACTGCGAACGCCGGCGTAGTGAAGTCCACATGGGCGTCCTGAGCAGTGAGCTTCGGGGCGTAGGAGACACCATCGCTGCGCTGCGGCACTGGGCTCAGCTGGGCGTCGGCGATCCCGTCCAGCGTGGCCACCAGCAGCCCGGCACCGGCCTGCGCCAAGCGGGAAAGCAGCTCACCTGCGGTGTCCTGCGGACCGATCACCTCGGTGAGTGTTCCGTAGACCGGGCCAGTGTCCAGTCCCTCCTCCAGCGCGAAGGTGGACGCCCCGGTAATGGCGTCGCCGTGCCGGATCGCAGCGGGCACCGGAGCGGCACCGCGCCAGGCGGGCAGTAACGAGAAATGCAGGTTGACCCAGCCGTGCTGGGGTAGCTCCAGCGCCGCCCGGGGCACCAGAGCGCCATAGGCAACGATCGGGCAACAGTCCGGGGCCAGCTCAGCCAGCCGGGCCAGGAAGTCCGGCTCGGAAGGGCGGCGTGGGGTGAGCACCTCCAGTCCGGCCTGCTCGGCCAGGGCGCCGACCGGGGATCGGGCGGGCCGACGCCCTCGTCCAGCCGGCGCGTCCGGCCGGGTCAGGACCGCGACGACGGCATGCCGCTGCGACTCCAACAGCGCCTGCAGCGAGGGCACCGCAACCTCAGGGGTGCCTGCGAACACCAGCCGCACCGTTCAGCGCGCCTTGCCCAGCAGCGGGTGCGGGCTGACCTTGACCACCGGCTCGGGTGTGCCGAACCAACGCGCCTCCCTGATCTCCCGCATGGCCTGTCTGCGGGTCTCGGGGTCGAGCCGGTCGGTGAACAGCACGCCGTCGAGATGGTCAGTCTCGTGTTGGATCGCCCGAGCCAGGTATTCGGTGCCCGCCACCTCGATCGGCTCGCCGTGCTGGTCCTGACCGCGCGCCACAACGTGCAGATGGCGTTTGCAGTCCCAGCTCAGCCCAGGGATGGACAGGCAACCCTCCGGGCCGTCCTGCATCTCCTCGCCCACCACCTCGAAGGTTGGATTGACCAGATGCCCGGCAAACTCGTCGCAGTGGTAGGTGAACACCCGCAGCGAGACACCCAGCTGAGGGGCAGCCAGCCCGGCGCCACCCTCGTCGGCCATGGTGTCCCACAGATCGCGCACCAGGTTGCGGAGCTCCTTGTCGAAGTCCACTACCTCGTCTGCACGGGCGCGTAATACCGGGTCACCGAAGAGCCTGATGGGCTGAAGAGGCACCGCGCCAGTATGCCTTGCGAACATCACTCACGAACCGGCAGGCAGATCGAGCTCGACCCGAAGCGAACCGGGTAACTTGCGGGCGCTGCGGGCAGCCTGCAAGGCGGCCAGCGCGGTGGCCAGGGCGCGGCCCTGCGCGCGGGGCACCCGGATCAGCAGCCGCTCCCGCTCGCCATCGGACGCGGCCCGCTCGGCGGGCAGTGGAACCGGACCCAGCAGCTGCGCCCCTGGCGGCAGATCCACAGCCGCTTCGAGACCGGCCAGGGTTTCCGGGGTGCCGTCCACCGCGGCGATCCGCGCCGCTGGCGGGAAGCCGAGCTCGGCGCGGGCCGCCAGCTCGGCGCGGGCATGACCGCGCGGGTCCCACCGGATCAGGGCCTGCACCGGAGCCAGCGATGCCTCCGCGACCACCACGACCCGGCCGCCGTCAACCGCCGGTTCGACCATCGCGGCCGCGGTCATCCAGCGCCGCAGCGCCTCCTCCGCGGCTCGCAGATCAGGCCGCGCCAGCAAGGCGGCCGCGTCCAGCAACAGCGCCGCCCCATAGCGGGCCAGCGGCTCCGCGCCGGGCGTGGCGACCACCAGCGCAGGCCCCGGTGGGATGTCCGCCAGCACCTGGTCCCCGCCGGAGCTGCGCACCAGCACCCCAGGGAAGGCGCGGCCGAGCTCCTCCGCAGTGCGCCCGGCGCCGACCACCACCGCCCGCAACCGCCGCGCGCCGCAGGCCGAACACCGGTAGCCAGCCTCAGTGACACCGCACCACCGGCAAGCCAGCGGACCCTCAGCGTCGCCGGGCAGCGCCAGCGGACCTGCGCAGCGCCGACACCGGGCCGGTGCCCGGCAGCGTCCGCAGGCCAGCGCGGGCACGTAGCCGCGGCGGGGCACCTGGACCAGTACCGGCCGGTCCCGGCCCAGCGCCGCACGGGCCGCCTCGAACGCCACGCTGGGCAGCCGCGCCATGCGCGCCGCGGGATCCCGGGCCAGTTGGGTGTCGTCCTCCCCGATCGCGGTGACGTGCGGCGCAGCGGCCCTTACCACGTGCCGGGGTGCGACGATCTCGTGGGCGCGTTCGGTGTCGACCGACAGCTGGGTCTCGGCGGTGCGGGCGTGACCTGCGACGAGTAACGCTGCGCCTTCGAGTACCGCGCGCTGGCCGAGCACCAGCCGGACGTGCGGGTAGGGGGCGCGCTGTTCGACGTGCAGGTCGTCGCCGTCGTCCCACAACACCATCAGACCCAGGTCGGCGACCGGGGCGTAGGCCGCGGCCCGAGTGCCCACCACGATCCGCACCGCACCCCGGCGCACCGCCAGCCACCGGCGGTACCGCTGCGTCGGTCCCAGCTCGGCGGCCAGGGTGACGACCGCCTCGGCACCGGCCAGTGCGGCGATCGCGGCGTGCACCCGCGCGGTGTCGCGGTGGTCGGGCAGCACCAGCAGAGCACCTCGGCCGGCGGCGGCAACCGTGACCGCAGCTTCCGCCAGCCGGGCAGGCCAGTCCTCCCCCGGTAGCGCCTGCCAGCAGGCGTGCGCGGCCCGGCCCTCGCCCAGCGCGTCCAGAAACGCCGGGCCACGGTGGTAGCGCACCCAGCCGCTTGCGGCCGGCGCCGCAGGCCGGGTAGCAGCCGGCCGAGCTGGCTCGGCCTCGGTACGGGCATGTCGCGGCGGCACCGCGAGGCGCAGCACGTCTCGCATCGTGCCCGCGCAGCGATCAGCCACTGACCGCGCCAGCGCCGCGATCTGCGGGCTGAGCACCGGTTCGGCGGAGACCACCCGATGCAGCCAGCCGAGCTCGCCAGGGTGATCGGATGCCTGCACCCGGTCCAGCAGCCACCCGTCCACCAGCCGTCCGGCGAACCGGACCCGCACCCGCACCCCGGGCACTGCTGACTCGTCCAGCTCCACAGGCACCTGGTAGTCGAAGAGCCGGTCGAGGTGAGCCAGCGAGGTGTCAACGCAGACCCGGGCGACCGGCAGCGCGGCGGCGGGAACCTGCTGCCTACGACGAGACCGGCCGACGCTCACCAAGCGGGTCTACCAGAGCACCCTGTCAGCTCCGCCACCGCCGCTGCGGGGCAGGAGGGCTGTGGTCGCTGCACGGGCGAGGATGCCCTGGCTGGCGGCCGACAGGCCGAACCGGTGCCAGCCGGGACGGCCCGATCACGATCGTCGCCCGCGACCGGAAGAGGCCGGCCGTATCGACGTGGTGGTCGTGCTGTTCGTCTCGTCGGAGGGTGTCGTGGCGGAGTTGTCGTCGAGGAATCCGCCTGACTGGTGGCGCCAGAGCCGGGCGTAGGTGCCTTGCATCTGAAGCAGCTCGTCGTGGGTGCCCTGTTCAACGATCCGGCCGTGGTCCAGGACGACGAGCTGATCCATGCGCACGACAGTGCTCAGCCGATGCGCCACCACGAGCGCGGTCCGGCCGTCCATGAGCCGCCACAGGGCTTGTTGGATGAGGACCTCGCTTTCCGAGTCCAACGCGCTGGTTGCCTCGTCGAGCAGCAGGATCGGCGCGTCGCGCAGGATGGCGCGGGCGAGCGCGACCCGCTGGCGCTGGCCGCCGGACAGCTTGACCCCGCGTTCCCCGACCATGGTGTCGAACCCGTCGGGCAGCACCTCGGCGAACTCGGTGACGTGTGCCGTTTGGGCGGCCCGGCGGATCTCGGCGTCGCTGGCGCCCGGACGGGCGAACGCGATGTTGTCGCGCAGCGTCCGGTGGAACATGGCCGGGTCCTGTGGCACGTAGGCGATCAGACTGCGCAGGTCTGCCTGGCGCAGCCGTGAGATGTCCTGACCGCCGATGAGGATGCGGCCGTCGTCAACATCCATCAACCGCAACAGCAGCCGGATGAGGGTGCTCTTCCCCCCGCCGGAGCGGCCGACGAGACCGATCTTGGTGCCGCTGGGGACGGTCAGGTCGAGGCCGGTGAACAGCGGTGGTGCGCCGGCGTGGGCGAAGCTCACCTGCGTGAAGCGGACCTCCGCTCCCGTCGGTCGCAGCGGCTCCGGTGAGACCGGATCGAGCACGGTCGGCGGGGTGAGTAGCAGTTCGGTGAATTGGGCGGCTTCGGTCAGGCAGCTCTCCAGCCGCCGATAGATCTGGTTGAACTCGAACATGATCCGGGTCGCATTCGAGAAATAGGCGAAGGTCACCACTATCGCCTCCACGCCGAGCCGCCCGCCGCCGACGCTGACGGCGAGAAGCAGTCCGAGCGCGTTGGTGAGCACGGACATCGGCGCGACCAGGGTGTCGATGCGGAGGTTGGCGTAGTCCCAGGATCGGATGGCGAGCGTTCGCTGTTCCGCGACACGTGTCTTGTGCTCGGCGGCCTCGCGATCCTCGGCGGCGAAGGCTCGCACCGTCTCCATGTTCATCAGGCTGTCCGCCACGTGGCCGGACACCCGTGCGATGGCGGCCTCCCGCTCGTCGACGAGTGCCTGGCGGCGACGGATCAGCGGCACGATGACCAGCCCGGTAACCACGATGAGGCCGAGAAGAACCACGACGAGCAGCGGGTCGTAGTGCCAGAGGACCACCGACGCGAACATCAGCGGCACGAGGTTGGCGACCACGGAGAACGCGAGCGTGTCGACGAACACCTCGAACCGCGCAGCGAAGCTCAGCACGCGCTTGGTCAACGAACCGGCGAAGTTGTCGTGGAAGAAAGCTGCATCCTTGGCGAGCAGCTCGTTCATGCCGACCACATACAGGTGCTCGATCCCGCGGCCATCCGTGCGGTTCATGCAGTGCACGCCGACCCGCCACAGGGCCTCCGCCAGCAGCAGCAGGGCGGCGAAGCCAAGCACGTAGGGCAGCACCGTCGCAACGGCGGTGTCCGCGTTACCGGCGAGGCGGCCCGCGAGCTGGGCAACGATCAGCGGAGCGAGGTAGAACAGGCAGGTGTTTCCCAGCGCCGGCAACAACAGTGCAGGTAGGGCGACCCGCCGGTGACGGGAGAGCTCACGGCCGTAGTAGCGCAGTGCCAACAACACCGCCGTCTTACGCGTGGGCGAACCGCGGCGCGGCGCTTCCGCGTCGCCGCGTGATTCGGACGCAGCCATCAGTCCCCCTCCACAGCACCTCCGAGCAGCCAACCAGTCGATGCTGCCGCAGGGCACACGGTCAAGACGATCGAATATCCCCGACCGCTGGGCTGGCCGGTCGTGCTCGCCAGTGTGTCGGCGAGGGCTTTACCGACCATCATGGCGGGATTGAGCAGCCGTGACCAGCGGCGGGACGCGCACCACGTTCTCGTTGTGCGGGCGGCGCGGTGGAAAGGACAACGGCACCGCCACCACCTCATCCTATGTTGCGGTCACGAGCCGAGCGAAAGGTGAGAGTTTGGCGCTTTGGCGTCCGCTGCCAGGTCGGAAATCTCTATCACAGTTACGCTGGCATTGGCAAGCAGCTCGTAACCTTGGCAATCTGCAACGAAAAGACTGGGTTCCCGCCACGCCATGACAACCCGGGGGATGCCAGCCGCCAGGATGAGTTGGGTGCACGTACTTGGCCGCGACTTTCGTTGCGAGCAGGGTTCCAATGTGCTGTAGATCGTGGCCGTCGTCAAACGTGGATCGTCGCTTGCCAATTTTGCCAGGGCGGACTCTTCGGCGTGGACATGGCTGTCGGTTTCACGGGAGTATCCGCGGCTGATCTCTTCTCCATTCTCATCAACGATCACAGCGCCGACAGAGAAGGCACCTGGACTCGGTGGGCACTGGTAAGCGAGCTCTATGGCCAGTCTCATCCACCGATAATCGGCAGGCGTGGGCAAAGTCATCCAGTCTCCTTTGGTCGCGACCTATGTCACTTACAACCGTCGATAAGTGAATGCTTCATTCATGGCCTCGCGAAAATCCGTCACGCTTGAAGTTGATGGAAACTTTTTCAGTGCTGCATCCAGAGACTCCAGCTCTCCAATAATGCGCCCGGATCCCGTCTCGGCGCCAATGATCAATGCCTGGAAACCGACTGCGCAAGCCTGCTCTGCATCACCGTTACCCACGTGGGCAACCGCTTCCCGCGCCAGATACACGCCACGATCGCGGGGGTAACCCCGAGGCAGCGTCGAGATGGCCTCTTGAAACGACTTGACCGCCGCTCCGCACTCACCCAGGAATGTCAGGCTCCGAGCCCGCTGCACCTCAATGTATGAACGATCCAGAAAAAGCGCCCACGGGCAGGCTGGGTCGGTCTCGAACCGCTCCAGGAGATCTTGAGCCATAGCATAGGAGTGTTCGCAATTTACGCTATCTCGCCGCAGGGCGTGGCCATGCGCGGCATAGGTTAAGGCGACTGCCATTACGCGACCCGATTCTCCGGACATCATCTTCAGTGCGGCCTCGGCTGCATCAACCGCTTCCGTTGGGTCCCCCATATCGGCGGCCAACTGGCTCCTGCGAGCTAGAATAAACGAAGTCGCCTCGCGGTCGCCGCACATATGCGACCATTCCAGGGCGCGACCAGACCAGTACACTGACGCCCGGTAATCACCAAGGTCCTGATAGGCCCACCCGCAAAGGTCGGCGAACTGGGTTTGAACCTGCAGCAACTTTTGCTGACCAGCTCCCCGATAACTTTGTCGGAGGCGCTGAATTGTGCTGATCTGCTCTTGTGTCGACTGGACCACACTGCCCGCTCCGAACAGATTGTCATTGTCCATCAGTGTCTTCTTTATTTGCTGGAAGTGCTCTACCAGGTCGACGTCAATAACCGATGCTTCCTCGGATTCGGGTATCCGCAGGAGCTGATGCCCTGACCTTGAATCAGCCATACCAGCAAGGCCCGCGGCACCCAAGCCTCCAATGAAGAGACGACGAGGGAGGGTCACGAACACCACCTTTCCGTCATGAGTAAGGGCCGGTACGACGATACTGTCCTCAGCTTCTGCCGTGAGTGGAAGGTCCATATGGTGGTGGTGTCCTGCGTCCTGGCTACTCGTGGTCGTGGGTGGGGCGAGCAGCGCGGCGATGGGCTCGTCGAAGAGTCGTTCGAGCAGTCGCGCGGTGGCGGGCCGCAGGGTGTCGGGCTCCCGTCCGCTGACCAGTCGTTGAAGATGGCGCAGGCTGAGCGTGCCAGGCTCGTCGTGGTCGCGGGCGAAGGCTTCGGCCTGTTGCACGAACTCCTCAAAGGTCAGGCATCGCTCCCGGATGCGCTGTTCGAGCAGGGTGCGGGCCGGTCGATCGGCCAAATCAGCTCCCCTTCCCCGGTTGTGGCGAGGTCGTCATTGTGACGTTCGGATGGCGGGTGCGGGTCGTTCCGCTGATATCACTCTAAGGGCACGATCTGTTCAGCCCGCCACGCAGGGTGGCGAGCTGGGTCTCGGTGCCGCGCACGCCCTTGCACCGCCGGGACGCCTGATCACAGCCAGGAGTCGGCCGAGCCCCGGCACCACATCCGTCGGCTCTTGGCTGTGATCCCACCAATTGTGATCCGAGGAGCAGCGAGCCATGTCATCGAGCCATTCAGGTCCAAGCGCCCCTACGACACGCCGCCGCGTCCTCACCTGAACGTGGATCCTGCGGGCTGTTCCGGGTTAAGAGAAGAATTCGCTGCGCTCCGACGAGAATGCCGGCCGCCGGACTATGCACGCCCGAAACACCGACGGCGAGTCTGCGCACCCGCGGCCCGGTGCTCCGCTCAATCCAGTACCAGCGCTCAATCCAACCAGCCCGACAATGTGAGGAAGTTGCTATGAGCATCGACACGATCGAATGGCCTGCTGTTGCCTCCGGTGACACGGCCGCGTTGTACCCGGACGGTGCGGAGATCGGCAGCGACCCGTTCGACCTGGACATCAGCTTCATCGAGAACGGCCCGTACGCGGACACGGTGATCGCCATGACGGATGACGGCTGCGGCAGTACGTGCCCGAGCGCGTGTACCACTTCCGCGTCCGTCTGAGCGTCTTCGGCTCGCGGTGCGGGCGCGACCTCCTTCACCTGGGCCGCGGCCGCACCGCGCAGAAGGCGCAACCGAGAAAGCTGGAATCGGATGCAATCCGGGAATGACCGGCGCTGGTACCGGTGCGTTGACGCCGCGTTGCTGCGAGCCGCCGTCGCGCCGGGTGAGACGACGCTGCCGCCCTGGCCGTTGACGCAGTGCCCGGATACCGTCTCGGTGGAGCAGTGGCGCGTGTGGCTGCGGCTGGCCTGGGCCGGTCCGCGAGCCGCCGAGGGTGTCGAGATCGCGACCCCGGTCTTGGCCCGCCGGATCGAGGCCGTGATCGGCGGGGCGGCGGTGGACGCCCGTCGGGTGCGGCGGATGGTACTCTCGCTGGCCCGCTATCTGCTGCGGGCCGGCTCACGCGCCACCCCGTACGGCGTCTTCGCTGGCGTCACCCCGGTCAGGTTTGCCGCAGCCCCCGCGGTGCGGTTCGGCGAGCGCCATCGGGTGCACGCCCGATCGGATGGGCAGTGGCTCGACACGGTGGTCACCGTCCTGGAGTCGGATCCGGCGCTGCTGGCCCGCTTGCCGGTGGTGGCCAATACCTTGTGTCGGCGGCGCGGCGGTCGGCTGTGGGTTCCCGGGGGTCCCGCCCCCGCTGCGGGCGGCACGGGCAGCCCGGCCGGGGTCTCTGTGCGTCTGACTCCAGCCGTGGTTCTCGTTCTGGATGCCACCACCTCTCCGGTGCGGTGCCGCGATCTGGCCGGGAAACTCGCGGCCGAGTTTCCGGCCACGCCTCCCGAGAAGATCAATCGCTTGATTGTGGAGCTGGTGGAGCACCGGGTCCTGGTCAGCGCGCTGCGTGCGCCCTCGACGATCACCGATCCCCTCGGGCACCTGCTCGCTACGCTCCACGCGCAAGAGGCGAGCGGTGTGGCGCACCTTGCCCCGCTGGTGCGGGGGCTGCACGAGATCCACATCCGCATGGAAGGGTTGGGCCGGGCTGAGCCCGCAGGGCCGGGCAGGGCTGCGCGTGCGGCTGTGATGGACCGGATGCGCGAACTCGTGCCGGGCTCGGACACTCCGCTTGCCGTCGACCTGGGCCTTGATGCTCTTGCCACACTGCCGGACGCGGTCGCCCGTGAGGCGGAAGCTGCGGCGACAGTGCTCGCGCGCCTGGCCTCGCACCCGCATGGCACGGCGGCGTGGCGCGAATACGCCGAACGGTTCCGCCGGCGGTACGGGGCGGCCCTGGTCCCGGTCGCAGAGCTCACCGACCCGGTGATGGGGCTGGGGTACCCGGCCGGATACCCGGGCTCGGGCCCCGAACGGTCGGCACGCCGCACCGTGCGCGACGAGCGGCTGCTTGCCTACGCGCAACTGGCGGCGCTCGACGGCGCCACTGAGGTCGTTCTGACCGAGGCGATGGTCCACGAGCTGGAGACCGGGCAGGATCTGGCGCCCATCCGGATCCCGCCCCATCTGGAGGTGTGCGTTCAGCTGCACGCCGTGTCGACGGGCGCGCTGGCCCTCGGTGAGTTCACCGCGCGGGTGCTCGGCGTCTCCCGCGCGGCCGGAACCATGACCGGCCGATTCCTGCACCTGCTGGACGCGGCGGACCAGGCTCGGATGGTCGAGGTCTACGCGGGGTTGCCCACCGTGGACGGCGCCGGCGTCGCGGTGCAGCTTTCCTTCCCGCCGCTGCGCAGCTGCGCCGACCACGTGACGCGGACGCAGCGCATCCTGCCGTCCGTGATCAGTCTGGGCGAGTATCCCGACCCTGCCCTCGATCTGATCCTGCTGGAGGATCTGGCCGTGGGCTGCGAGGACGATCGGCTGTATCTCGCCTCGCTGGCCACCGGGCGCGTCCTGGAAGCGATGGTGCCCACCTCGCTGAACTACCGTACGGCGGCGCAGACCCCGCCGCTGGCCCGCTTTCTCGCCGAGATCGCGCGATCCGATACCGCGCAGGTCACCGGGTTCGATTGGGGCGCAGCGACTGCGGCGCCCTTCCTGCCCGCGCTGCGCTACGGCCGCACGGTCCTGATTCCCGCTCGCTGGAAGCTGACCGCCGCCGAGCTGCCCACCGCGTCCGCGTCCGCCGCGCAGTGGTCGCGGCAGTTGCACACCTGGCGCTGTCGGCGGCGGGTACCGGCCCGTGTGCTGCTGGCCGAAGGCGACCAGCAACTCCTGCTCGACCTCGACAATGACGCTCCCCTGGACCTGCTGCGCACGCACCTGGGCCGCGCCGGGCGGGCCGTTCTGATCGAGGCCCCAAGCCCCGAGGACTACGGCTGGATCGGCGGGCGGGCGCACAGCCTCGTCGTGCCGCTGGCCGCCACCCACACCCCGGCGCCGCCCGCGCTCCCGCGCCACCCCGCCGTGATCCACCGCGACCACCCGATGCCACCCGGAACCTCCTCATGGCTGTGCGCCGAGCTGTTCGTCCACCCCGACGTGCAGGACCAGGCGCTCGCGTGCCTGCCCCGGTTGCTGGCCTCCTTCGCTGCGGACACCCGCTGGTGGTTCGAGCGCCACGCCGAGCCCGAGCCGCTGCTCCGACTGCGCATCGCCCTGCTCAACGCTGACGAGTTCGGCCCGGCCGCCCAGGCGCTGGGCATCTGGGCGGCCGGGTTGCGCACGGACGGGCTGCTGCGTGACCTGCAGCTGACCAGCTGCTCCCCGCAGACGGGAGGGTGGGGCCAGGGTGGGGTGCTGGCGGCGGCCGAGCGCGTGTTCCACGCCGACTCGACGGTGGTCCTCGCTCAGCTCGGCGCCCGCCACTGCGTCAGCGCGCAGGCGTTGGCCGCCGCGAACTTCGCCGCGCTCGCGCTCAGTTTCACCGGCTCTTCGGGGGATGCAATGCACTGGCTCGCCCGCCACGTCAGGCCCGCGCTGACCCCGCCGCAGGTTCCTCGGGATCTTCGGGCCGAAGCCGTCCGCCTTGCCGACCCGAAAGACGACTTCGCCGCGCTGTACACCGCATTGGGCAGCGCACCGGCTGCGGCGGCGTGGGCCCAGCGCACCGAGACGCTGACCGCGTACCGGGCCGCGATGACCGAGGAGCCCGGAACCGACCCTGACGCGATCCTCACCACGTTCCTGCACCTGCACGCCCTGCGCGCGCTCGGCCCCGACGGCGAGCGCGAACGCACCAGCCTGCACCTGGTACGCGCCGCCGCCCTCGCCTGCCTGCACGCTGAAGGACGACCGTGACCCAAATCGCCCCAGCCACGGCGCCGCTCGCGGCGGAGACCCTCGCGGAAGAGATCGCCGACCGGTACGCCGCGCCACCACCGCGAACCGGCAGCGGGCTTCCCGACTGGTGGCCGCAGTCCCTCGCGCACGGCGGCGCCGGAATCGCGCTGCTGCATATCGAGCGTGCCGCGACCGGACGAGCAGAGTGGAGCCGGGTGTGCGCATGGTTGGCGTACGCCACGTCCAGCGAGCTCAGCATCGGAGCCAACGCCTCGCTCTATTACGGTGCTCCCGCCGTGGAGTTCGTGCTGCGCACCGCCGCACCGTACCTGCCCGGCTTGGCTGCCCGCAGCCTGCCTGCGCTCGAGCGCGCCACCGATCAAATCATCCGGTGCCGTCTCGAGGAGGCCCGCCAGCGCCTGCAGCGCGGCACCCACCCGCCGCTCGCCGAGTTCGACATCATCCGGGGCCTGTCCGGGTTGGGCGCTCTTCTTCTGCAGCGAGAGGACCCTACTGCCGCCCTGCTCGGCGAGGTCTTGGCTTATCTGGTCGCCCTGGCTGAACCGGTCGAGGACGGCGCTGACCTGCTGCCCGGCTGGTGGACCGTACTGGCCCCCAACAGCAAGCTGTCCGACGACTTCCCCGGCGGGCACGCCAACAACGGATTGGCGCACGGGATCGGCGGCGTGCTGGCCCTGCTCGCCCTCGCCCTGCGGCACGGGGCCACTGTCGACGGGCACGCCGAAGCGATCGAGCGGATCTGGGCGTGGCTGGACCGGTGGCGCCGCGAGAGCGACCGCGGCCCCTGGTGGCCGTATTGGATCACCCGGGCGGAGCTGCGCGGCGAACGGGACAACGCGGAAGGCCCACGTCGACCCTCCTGGTGCTACGGCACCGTGGGTCTGGCCCGCGCCCAGCAGTTGGCCGCGCTCGCCCTGGATGATCCGGCCCGCCGGGCGATGGCCGAGGGCGCCGCCGCCGCGGCTCTGGCCGACTCAGCCCAGCTACGCCAAACCGAGGACGCCTCGCTGTGCCACGGGTACGCCGGGCTGATCCACATCACCACGGTGTTGGCCGCCGACTCACCCGACCCTGGTGTGCTCACCGACTTGATGCCGGACCTGCTCGACGCCCTGACGCAGGAGCTTGCCCGGCCCGGCCCGGCGGACCCGGGATGGCTGGAGGGCCAGGTCGGAACTGCTCTCGCCCTGCACTCCCTCGCCGTCCGGCCGGCCACCGGCTGGGACCGCGCGCTGCTGATTGCATGACCGCCCTCGCAGAGTCCAGGAGAACACCAGTGAGTTCACGCATCGACGCCCACGCCGCCGGGGATGCGGCCATGCTCCGCCTGGCGGACCGGTCCGAGTGGCAGCAGGTGATGCTCGTCGGCGCAGACCGGCACCGGCTGGCGCCAGCCGGGTTCGCGCAGCTCACCGCCGACCTGGAGGAAGCCGAAGCCGCCGGAGTGATCACGGGATACCACTTCCTGCGCAAGGACGGCGGGCTGCGGCTGCGTGTCGCCCCGGACCAGGAGCGGGCCCGGCGCACGATGGACCGGATCCTCGATTCCCTCACCACTCACGGGAAGATCAGCGAATGGGTGCGCGGCGTATACGAACCGGAGGTGTACGCCTTCGGCGGCCCAGCCGCGATGGACATCGCGCACCGGCTGTTCTGCGCCGACAGCCGCGCCGCCCTGGCCGCAGCGGGCCGGGCCGATCACCGCGGGCCCGGCCCGCGCGAGACCGCGACTCTCCTTGTCAGCGCGCTGCTGCGCGCCGCAGACCTGGACTGGTACGAGCAGGGCGACGTCTGGGCCAAGGTCTCCGATCACCGCCCGGCCCCTGCGCTACCCTCGTCCGAGCACCTCGCCAAGGCATACAGCGCGATGCGCCGACTGATGACCGTAGAAGGCGCCGCCGCGCCCGTCCAGGCCAGCGAGCCGGGCTGGATGCTACGGCTTGCCGCGTTCGAGACCGCCGGGCACGAACTCGCCCAGCTCGCCCGCAGCGGGCAGATTCAGCGCGGCCTGCGCGCGATCCTTGCGCATCACCTCATTTTCGCGTTCAACCGGGCCGGCTTGGCCGCCTCGGAACAATCCGCCCTCTCCTACCTCGCGAAGGAAGTCGTCATGCAGCATCCGATCGGGTCGAACCCTGGCCCCACCGGCGGTACCGCCAGCCTCGGGCAGACGGGCACCACCCCCACCATCGCCCCCGCCACGATCGATGAGGAGGCCGCGCGGCTGCGCGCGGAGCTGACCGCCCAGCTGCGTGAGCGCGGCTCGGTCCGCACGCCACGGATCGCCGAGGCGTTCGCCGCCGTTCCCCGGCACCTGTTCGTCCCCGACGCCCCGCTGCCTGCGGCCTACGCCGACGAACAGGTCTTCACCAAGCACACCGGCACCGGCGTGGCGATCTCCGCCGCGTCACAGCCCAGAATCGTCGCGATGATGCTGGAGCAGCTCGACGCGCACCCCGGCCACTCGGTGCTCGAAGCCGGTGCCGGCACCGGGTACAACGCGGCGTTGCTCGGCTATCTGGTCGGCCCGAACGGGCACGTCACGACGCTCGACGTGGACTGCGACCTCGTGGACGGGGCCCGCGAGCACCTCACGGCAGCACGCGCGGACAATGTGACCGCGCTCCTCGCGGACGGCGCGCTCGGTGATCCGGACACCGCTCCTTTCCATCGGGTCATCGCCACCGTCGGCGCGGGCGACGTCCCGCCCGCCTGGCTCGATCAGCTCGCCCCCGGCGGTCGCCTGGTCGTTCCGCTGCGCATCCGCGGCGGGGTCTCGCGGTCGATCGCCTTCGAGCGCGACGGCGCGTACTGGCGCGCGGTCTCCAGCGAGATGTGCACGTTCATGCCGCTGCGCGGGATCGCCGACGACCCCCGCCTTGTCATCCCCCTGACCCCCGACGGCCAGGTCAGCCTGCACACCTACCGCGACCAGCGAACCGACCCCGCAGCCCTGGCCACGGTCCTGGCGCACCCGGGCACCGAGATCTACACAGGCGTCCTGTTCCGGAAGGGCGACCCCTGGGAGTGGGTCAACCTGTGGCTGGCCTGCGCGCTGCCCGGCGGCCTGGTCCGGATGCCCCAGTCCGGCCCGGCCGTGGAATCCGGGCAGCTGCGACCCCAGTTCCCGTGGGGGGCGATGGCGACGGTGGACGAGGACTCCCTCGCCTACCTGACGCTACGCCCCGGCGAAGACGAGACCGGCGAGTACTGGGAAGCGGGAGCGATCGGGCACGGTCCGCGCGGGGACGAGCTCGCCGCCCGAGTCGCCGAGGAACTCCGCAGCTGGGGCTGGGGCTGCGGCTACCGCAGCGCGCACCCGGTAATCCGCCTGACCCAGAACCACAACCGCGAGACACTCACCGGCCAATTCACGATCGACAAGCCCTGCACCCGACTGGCGATCAGCTGGGAATGAGATGGACCCCGACGCGATAGCCCGCCGATTCCCGCTGATCTCCCGCTCCCGGCCCCCGGGCCGCTGTCTGGACACGCGGATCACTGAGCTCCGGGAGATCATGCGGGAATCCGGCCCGGCCGACGATCACACCCGGATGAGCGGGGCCGGGGAAGTATGCAACAAGGCGGCGCTGATCGCCTCCGACTGCGGCATGCCCGACCTCGCCCGACACCTGTGCTGGCGCCAGCACGACGTGTTCGACGCGGCCCGCCCACTGCCGGCCCAGGCCGCGAAGCTCGCCCTGCAACCGATCCTCAACATCCCACGCCAACTGATCCGCCAAGGCGACGGCGCCACCGCTTACCACATGCTCGACCAGCTCTACCGGGCAGCCCGGGACCGCACAGATACGCAGCTCGCGGGGCGGCGGATCAGCCTGCGCGACGTCACCCGCGCCCCGGACGACCACCGAAGGGTGTGCACCCTGTTATGGGCGGCGCTGCTGGCCGACGGCGCCCGTGCCCTGGCTTTAGCGGGCCACTGGCAGGAAGCGGCCGAGCACGCGGCGGCACACCGAGGGATCGGCACCCGGCTGCTGGACGGCCGCCAAGTCACGATCCTGTCGCTGGTCGACCGCGGCGACCACGACCGGGCCGCGGCAATGGTCCAGGACAGTGTGACCGCCCAGCCCTGGGAATAGGCTGTCGCGAGCCTGCTACGCGTCTACTGCCAACGCAGAGCCGGAGGCGCGACCGAGCAGGACACCGCAACGATGCTGGACCACGCCCTCGGGCTCGTGGCACAAGCTGAGCCCTCAACAGCGGTGTTCCGCACCCGGGTCGGCATAACCGCGCTCGACCTCGCGGACGGATGCAGCTCCGCACAGATGCCGCGGCTGCGAACGGCAATCATCGCCGCAGCATCGGCCGACGCCTACGCGGCCCGAGAAGCCCTCGCCCACCCAGTGCTGCGCCCCGCAATGACCACAGGCCAGCAGCAGGCGCTGACCACATCGGTCGAGGCGTCAGGCCTCGGACGCGGGGCGATCCCACAGGAGCTGTTAGACGACCTCATGGCGTCGGTGGCGCTGGCTGAGCACCAGCTGCGCGCCCTGCTAGACCGACCGCACAGTCCCATGCGCAGCTTAGTAACCGGTAATTGAGCAGGTAGGACGCCACGGAGAGGATGGCACGGCGCAGCTCCTTCACTGAGTCGGGCCCGGCACCATCGTCGGGGAGCTGGTCGATGCGCGCACCGAAGGTAGGGCTGGCCAATCGCAGCGCCTCACGTACCTCCGTGCGCGCCCACACCTTGGCCAGCCATGCCCGGCCTTCCTGCTCGATCGCGGCGGGATCGGACAGGTTCAGATGCGTCGGCGGGTCAAGGCCGCCGGGGTCAGTGGTAGCACGAACCAGTACATAGCCCAGCTTCTCGGAGAACAACTCACTCAACAGCTCCGGCACCGGGGACTGCGGGTGCTGACCGGCCAGCCAGTTCCGGACCCGGCTCGCGTCGGTGCTCAAGTGCATCCCACGAACCGGCCACGCTGATTCACCCGCCGCGCCAGCTCCTTGCGAGACCACCCGGCCGGCATACACATCTGTTCCATCTGGACGTTCACACCTCGACTGGCGCTCAACGCATCCTCTCAGTTAAATCCGGCCTCGCCGGGCATGGACGCACCGTAGCTGACTGAGCACGTTTCGCGGTGGCCTAGCCACTTCTCACCATCCCCGAACCACCATTCACTACCCCGACGATCCGGCGCCATTATCCGGACTACCCGACAAGCTCCCTGGAGGCGCTAGGCGCAGCGAGGAGGTCTGCGACACATTCTCGAATCTCCGCACTGTCGATGTAGCCACCAGAGTTAAGAAGCTCTTCCATGACGGGTGTGAGGATGCTGTCCAGCTTGGTGCCACGTCGCGAGGAGACCAGTCGGTCTGCAGCGTAGCCAGTGGATGGACAGGAGGGTCGTGGATCGGGAGTAACTATGTCGGTCCAGCCGACACTGCTGCCGGTCGGCAAAACTGCAAAGCCGTTGATCCCGATACGCCAGTCGACATGACGCCATCTCGCGAACCAACGACGCTGGTGCAGGTTCGGGAACATGCTGCTCTGCACAGCCCGATGGAGTCGCCCGACCGCTGCAACGGCGTCAGCGAGCGGAAGCGCCGTGGCCGGGGGTGCGGCGATGATCCATTGTAACTCGACCAGGCCGGTGGGGTAGATGGTTATCTGGTGCGCTGGAGACTGTGCTCCTTCGATTGCATGCCGGTACCGGACGAGCTCGCGTCCGCTGTAGTCCGGCTCGGATGGGAAGTCTCCAGGAAACGCACCGTCGATTAGTTCGCGGGCCCGGTCCGCGAAGTCGATCGGCAGTAGTGGCTTGGGTGATTTACTGGGTGCCACGGCGACGAAAACGTAGAAAGCGCCATAGTACTGGTCCGGTCGTCCCTGTCGGCCGGTGATCGGCCGGTGATCTCGCGCCACGTGACGCTTGAGCCACCTGCCGATCGGACCGAGCTTGGTCAGCAACCAACCGGCAGCAGGGCCTTCAAGGGCGGTCACAGCTTCTCCTCGCGGGTGGAGATGGGGAGTACGAGGCGCAGGCGGTCGCTTTCGTCATCGATGACCATCGCTCGATCGTCGAAGTGAAGATGCGGGTCGATTTCGCAAAAGAGTGGTGATCTGGTTGTTCACGCTCCGACGGCGGCCTTCAGGGCGTCTACCCGGTCGGTGCGCTCCCAGGGCAGGTCCAGATCGGTCCGGCCGAAATGACCATAAGCAGCGGTCTGGGCGTAGATCGGCCGCAGCAGGTCGAGGTCCCGGATGATCGCGCCCGGCCGCAGGTCGAACACCTCGGCGATCGCAGCCTGGATTTTCGCCGGGTCGACGGTCTCGGTGTCGAAGGTCTCCACGAACAGCCCCACCGGCATCGCTTTGCCGATCGCATAGGCCACCTGCACCTCGATCCGGGTGACCAGCCCGGCGGCGACGGCGTTCTTGGCGACCCAGCGCATCGCGTAGGCCGCTGAGCGATCCACCTTCGACGGGTCCTTGCCCGAGAAGGCACCGCCGCCGTGGCGGGCCATCCCGCCGTAGGTATCGACGATGATCTTGCGGCCAGTCAGCCCGGCATCCCCCATCGGCCCGCCGATCACGAACCGGCCGGTGGGGTTGACCAGCAGCCGCACCTGCGAGGTGTCCAGTTCGAGTTTGGCGAGCTCCGGCTCAAGCACCTGCTCACGCACGTCCACGGTGAGCATCCGGTCCAGGTCGATGTCCGCGGCATGCTGGGCGGAGACGACTACGGTGTCCAGCTTGACGGCCCGATCACCGGCGTACTCGATGGTCACCTGGGTCTTGCCGTCGGGACGCAGATAGGGCAGCGCACGGTCCTTGCGGACCCGAGTCAGCCGCCGCGCGAGCCGGTGCGCCAGGGCGATCGGCAGCGGCATCAGCTCAGGGGTGTCGGTGCACGCGTAGCCGAACATCAGCCCCTGGTCACCGGCGCCCTGCGTGCCGATCTCGTCGTCGACGCCCTCCATCCGGCTCTCGTAACCGCGCTCGACGCCCTGCCCGATATCCGGGGACTGCGAGCCGATCGCGACATTCACTCCGCAGGAGTTCCCGTCGAACCCCTTGACCGAGGAGTCGTACCCGATCTCGAGGATCTTGTCCCGCACGATGCCCGGGATGTCCGCGTAGGCCGCGGTGGTGACCTCCCCCGCGACGTGCACCTGCCCCGTGGTGATCATCGTCTCCACCGCGACGCGGCTGCGGGGATCCTCGGCCAGCAACGCATCCAACACCGAATCGCTGATTGCGTCACACATCTTGTCCGGGTGCCCCTCGGTGACGGACTCGCTGGTGAAAAGGCGACGACTCACGGGTTCCCCTCTGAAAAGACGGCATATACGCCTATCGGACTTTACCTGGCGGGGCGTTGCATCCGGGCAGTGACGGCGTCCCAGACGTACGACGCGAGCAAAGCCTTCGGCCCCTCGGGCAGCTCGCTCTCCACGCCGTCGGCACCGAGCAACCAGCCGGAGTTGTGCTCGACGTCAAACGCTGCACCGTCCCCGACCGCATTGACCACCATCAGGTCAGCGCCTTTGCGGGCGAGCTTGGCTCGGCCATGAGCCAGTACGCCACCCTCGGAGTCACCCGTCTCGGCGGCGAACCCGACGATGACCTGATGCGGCGGGCGTCGTAACACCAGTTCGGCCAGGATGTCGGGGTTGAGCGCGAGCGGGATCGGGGGTGGGTCCGAGCCGTACTTCTTGATCTTGCTCGGACGCGGGGTAGCTGGGCGGAAGTCCGCCACCGCAGCCGCCATCACGACGGCGTCGGCGTCCGGTGCCGCCTTGAGCACAGCCTCCTGGAGCTCCCGGGCAGTGCTCACCCGGAGCACCTCGGCTCCGGCCGGGTCGGCCAGGTCGGCGGTGTGGGCCGCCACCAGCGTCACCCGGGCACCACGCTGCGCCGCGACGCGGGCCAGCGCATAACCCTGCCGACCTGAGGAGCGGTTGCCCAGGTAGCGGACCGGATCCAGGGGCTCGCGAGTACCACCCGCGGAGATCACCACGCATCGCTCTTCGAGGTCACGCGGCAGGGCGTGCGGGCGGTACAGCAACAGAGTGGCCAGGTCGACGATCTCCGCTGGTTCCGGTAGCCGGCCCGGTCCGGAGTCGGCTCCGGTGAGCCGCCCACGCGCGGGTTCGGCCACGACGTTGCCGCGGGACCGCAACAGCGCCACGTTGGCCACGGTCGCCGGGTGCTCCCACATCTCGGTGTGCATCGCGGGCACCCATAACACTGGGCACCGAGCGGTGAGCAGAGTGGCGGTGAGCAGATCATCAGCGCGGCCCTGTGCGGCGCGGGCCAGCAGATCCGCGGTCGCCGGCGCGACCAGCACCAGATCGGCGCTCTGCCCGAGCCGCACATGCGCCACGTCGGGAACGTCGGCGAAAACGCTGTGCCGCACCGGAGCGCCGGACAGTGCCTCCCAGGTAGCGGCGCCGACAAAGCGCAATGCGGATTCGGTGGGAACGACCTTGACCTGGTGTCCAGCTTCGGTGAGCCGCCGGAGCACCTCGCACACCTTGTAAGCGGCAATACCGCCCCCGATACCGAGCACGATCCGCCGGGGTTGCTCCGACGCGTTGGGCCCGGCCTGGGTCACTCGCCCTCGGTGTGTTCGAGCAGCCCCGCGTGGATCTCGCGCAGGGCGATCGACAGCGGCTTCTCCCGCGGACCTGGCTCAACCAGCGGACCCACGTACTCCAGCAGGCCCTCGCCGAGCTGCGCGTAGTAATCGTTGATCTGACGAGCTCGCTTGGCCCCGAAAATGACCAGTGCGTATTTCGAGGTGACCTTGTCCAGCAGGTCGTCGATGGGAGGGTTGGTGATGCCCTCAGGGGCCGTGACCGTGGGCGCGCCCAACGCGCTCCATTCGGTGGGGATGCTCACTCATTCACTCCAGATGCCTCAGAGATATTCAGGGGATGTTCGGGCCCAGTCATCAAGGATATCAACTCCTCGGCGGCACGCTGCACGTCGTCGTTCACGATCAGCGCGTCGAACTCGTCGACGGCTTCCAGCTCGGTTCGCGCCACCTGCAGCCGACGTTCCCGCGCCGCAGGATCTTCGGTGCCGCGGTCCGACAGCCGCAGTTGCAGCACGTCCCACGACGGTGGCACCAACATCACCAGCAGTGCCCCCGGCATCTCGGCACGGACCTGGCGAGCACCCTGTAACTCGATTTCCAGCAGCGCGGGCCGACCCGCGGCCAGCGCCTCGCGCAGCGGCGAGGCTGGGGTGCCGTAGAAGTTTCCTGCGTACTCAGCGTGTTCTAGCAGCTCACCACGCTCAATCAGACTCGCGAACGTGGCCATGTCCACGTAGTGGTAGTGCTCGCCAGGGCGCTCCCCTTCACGGGGCGATCGAGTGGTCACCGACACGCTGACGAAAAGCTGCGGGCACCGTCTGCGGATCTCCGCCACCACACTGGACTTGCCGACCCCTGAGGGGCCCGAGACGACGGCGAGCCGTGGCCCGGCAGCCTTGATGGGCCCCGGCTCGCGCGTCGTCACCGCTCGGTCACTCTCCGCTGAACTCGGTGAGCAGAGCCTTGCGCTGGCGATCGCCGAGCCCCCGCAGCCGACGGCTCGGGGCGATTTCCAGTCGCTCCATGATCTGCTGGGCGCGGATCTTACCGACGCCCGGGAGGGCCTCCAACAGGGCTGAGACCTTCATCTTGCCCAAGATATCGTCGGTCTCGGCTTTGGTGAGGACCTCTTTGAGGTTGGTCCCACCACGCTTGAGACGCTCCTTGAGCTCGGCCCTGGCGCGGCGGGCGGCGGCCGCCTTCTCTAACGCAGCGGCCCGCTGCTCCTCGGTCAGCTCGGGAAGGGCCACGGTCTCCTCCGTCGATTCTGTTTCATCGGGATGGTCTGGATGGTGCGGCGACCGTATCTCCCGGACGGTCCGCCTTTCAACGCGGGGTGCTCCCATCGTCCTGCAACGGAGTGTTGCGGAGCAGGTCCGCGGCCTCGTCGGCGGCCCGGCGGGCGGCACTGCAGAGGGCGACTGGCTCTGGACCGTGCCGCAACAGCTCCCCGGACGTGGTCGGCACAACGTGGCGCACAGCGCCGAACCACCGAGACAGGTCAGTCAGGGTAGCGCCCTGTGCACCGACCCCAGGAATCAGCACCGGGCCGCCCAGTGCCCCAAGCCGCAGTACCTGGGCTGCCGGGGTAGCCCCGACTACCACACCGATATGCCCGCACGGGTGGTAACCCGCGTTGCGCGCAGCCACCTCGTCGACCACGTGCTGCGCGACCGTACTGCCAGTCGCCGTGCGCGCGCTCTGCACGGCGGCACCCTCGGGGTTGGAGGTCAGCGCCAGCACGAAAACGCCACGCCCGGTACTGGCCGCCAGCTCGAACGCCGGATCCAGCGCGCTGACCCCGAGATAGGGCGACACCGTGCGGGCTGAGCGGGGTTGTCAGACATCCGATAACCCCGCTCAGCCCGCTGAACGCGGGATGGGTGGGGGGCGCATTGCGGCGTGTAGGGATTGGAGGGGGCGGACGGTTAGGTCACCTCGGATGAGGGCTTCGATGCCTTGGACGGCGGCTGCGGCGCCCTGGACGGTGGTGATGCACGGGATGTTGCGGGACACGGCGGCGGTGCGGATCTCGTAGCCGTCCACCCGGGGGCCGGGGTTGCCGTAAGGGGTGTTGATAACCATGTCGATCTGCCCGGCGTTGATCAGATCGACGATGTTGTCCTGGCCCAACTCTGGACCCTCGAAATGCTTGCGCACCACCGTGCAGGGGATGCCGTTGCGGCGCAGTGTGCTGGCCGTACCCCGGGTGGCAAGCACCTCGAAGCCCAGATCGGCCAGCCGCTTGACCGGGAACACCAGCGCCCGCTTGTCTCGATTGGCCACCGAGACGAACACCCGCCCCGACGTGGGAAGCGAGCCGTATGCCGCAGCCTGGGACTTCGCGAACGCCTGCCCGAATGCGGCATCGATGCCCATTACCTCGCCGGTGGACTTCATCTCAGGGCCGAGCAGGGAGTCCACCCCGTGACCGTCCGGGGTACGGAACCGGTGGAAGGGGAGCACAGCCTCCTTCACGGCCACCGGAGCATCGGCGGGCAGATCTCCCCCGTCACCCTGGAGCGGTAGCAGGCCCTCCGTACGCAGCTCAGCGATGGTGGCACCAAGCATGATCCGGGCGGCGGCCTTGGCCAGCGGTACCGCGGTGACCTTGGACACGAAGGGCACGGTCCGGCTCGCCCGGGGGTTGGCCTCCAGCACGTAGAGCACATCGTCCTTGAGCGCATATTGCACGTTGAGCAGGCCGCGGACGCCAATCCCGCGGGCAATGGCCTCGGTGGAGGCACGTACCGTGGCCAGATCTGCCTCTCCGAGCGCGATGGGAGGCAGTACGCAGGCGGAGTCCCCGGAATGGATTCCGGCCTCCTCAATGTGCTCCATGATCCCGCCGATATACATTCCTTGCGGACCGGGCGTACCGTCGCAGAGCGCATCTACGTCGATCTCGATGGCGTCGTCGAGGAAGCGGTCCACCAGCACCGGATGCTCCGGGGTGATCTCGGTGGCGCGGGTAATGTAACCGGCCAGCGTCTCCTCGTCGTAGACGATCTCCATGCCGCGCCCACCGAGCACATAAGAAGGCCGCACCAGCACCGGGTAGCCGATCTCGTCGGCGATCTTTCGGGCCTCCGCGAAGGAGGTGGCGGTGCCGTAGGCGGGTGCGGGCAACCCGGCCCGCTCCAGCACCGCACCGAAGGAACCCCGGTCCTCGGCGAGGTGAATAGCCTCCGGAGTCGTGCCGACCACGGGGACACCCGCATCGGCCAGCCGTTGCGCGAGCCCCAGCGGGGTCTGCCCGCCGAGTTGCACGATCACCCCCGCTACCGTTCCCGATCCCCGCTCGGCGTCGACCACCTCCATGACATCCTCGAAGGTCAGCGGCTCGAAGTAGAGCCGATCAGAGGTGTCGTAGTCAGTGGAGACGGTCTCCGGATTGCAGTTGATCATCACTGTCTCGTATCCCGCGGCCCGCAAGGCGAGAGCGGCGTGCACGCAGGAGTAGTCGAACTCGATACCCTGGCCGATCCGGTTCGGTCCCGATCCCAGGATGATCACCTTAGGTCGATCCCGTTGTGGGGCCACTTCGCTCTCCGCACCCGGGTCGCTCTCGTAGGCGGAGTAGTGGTACGGGGTACGGGCGGCGAACTCGGCGGCGCAGGTGTCCACCGTCTTGAAGACCGGCCGCACACCCAGCTGGTGGCGCAGCGACCGGACCTCGGGCTCGGTCACGTCACCGCGCACCGCGGCAAGCTGTCGGTCGGAGACGCCCGCGCGCTTGGCTCGGCGCAGCAGCACCTCGTCCAGCTCAGGTGCCGCCACGAGCTCCGCCCGCAGCTCCACCAGGCCGAGGATCTGGTCGATGAACCACGGGTCCATGCCGGAAGCCTCGGCAACCTGCGCCACCGTGGCGCCGAGCCGCAAGGCCCGTTCGGCCGTGTAGAGCCGCCCATCGCGGGGCACTCGTAGCGCCGCCAGCTCGGAGCTCACCGAGGCTTGCGAGGGATCGGGCCTGGTCCAGAACCCAGCCGCGGACGTCTCCATCGAGCGCAGCGCCTTGCCCAACGCCTCGGGGAACGAGCGGCCCAGCGCCATCGCCTCGCCAACCGACTTCATGGTGGTGGTGAGCGTGGGGTCCGCGCCAGGGAACTTCTCGAACGCAAACCTCGGCACCTTGACCACCACATAATCGAGAGTGGGCTCGAAGCTCGCCGGGGTCTCACCGGTGATGTCGTTGGTGATCTCGTCGAGGGTGTATCCGATCGCGAGCTTCGCGGCGATCTTGGCGATGGGGAACCCGGTGGCCTTGGAAGCCAGCGCACTCGATCGCGACACCCGAGGGTTCATCTCGATCACCACCAATCGGCCGTCCCCGGGATGCACTGCGAACTGGATGTTGCAGCCGCCGGTGTCCACCCCCACCTTGCGTAGCACGGCAATCCCGACATCGCGCATGTGCTGATACTCGCGGTCGGTCAGGGTCAACGCCGGGGCGACGGTCACCGAATCCCCGGTGTGCACGCCCATCGGGTCGATGTTCTCGATCGAGCACACCACCACCACGTTGTCCCGGTGGTCACGCATCAGTTCGAGCTCGTACTCCTTCCAGCCCAGCACGCTCTCCTCGATGAGCACCTCGTGTACCGGGCTCTCGGCCAGTCCTATCGAAACCAGCCGTTCAAGCTCGTCTGGGGTGTGCGCCATCCCGGAGCCGAGCCCACCCATCGTGAACGACGGCCGGATCACCACCGGCAGACCGAGCTCGTCGACGGCCACTCGCACCTCATCCATGGACCGGCACACTGCACTGCGCGGCACCTCAGCACCCACCGAGCGGACCACTTCCTTGAACTTCAGCCGGTCTTCACCGCGCTGGATGGCGTCGATGTCGGCGCCGATCAACTCGACGCCATAGCGCGCCAGCACGCCGCGCTCGTGCAGCGCGACAGCGATGTTCAAGGCGGTCTGCCCGCCAAGGGTGGCCAGCAAAGCATCCGGCCGCTCCGCAGCGATCACCTTCTCGACGAACTCCGGGGTGATCGGCTCGATGTAAGTGGCATCGGCGAACTCCGGATCGGTCATGATCGTCGCCGGGTTGGAGTTCACCAGGCTGAGCCGAAGCCCCTCCTCGCGCAGCACCCGGCACGCTTGGGTGCCGGAGTAGTCGAACTCACACGCCTGCCCAATCACGATCGGCCCCGACCCGATCACTAAAACATGCGAGATGTCAGTCCTGCGCGGCACTGGTGCCTCCAGCAACAAGTCGTCGCACTCCGTCTCGGAACACCTGAAAGCTCCGGGAGCGGTTGACGTCCACATTCATATGTTGCGCGATCTCGCTGGCTGCCGTGACCTTGGCAAGACCACCTCGATGATAGCCACCGGCATGAAGCACGTGCTCCAGCGCCTCCCAGGTACCACCGGGAACTGCGTCAGGGTCCACAATGAGGCAGGTGTCCGATTGGGTGATCCAGGCTGCGTAACCCTTGAGCCTGTCGGGAAGCTTCTTCAGGAGGTCGGTCTTCCGCTGGAACACGCGTATCTCGAAGTCAACCTCCGGAACGATACGGGGCAGCAACGCTCGTAGCGCATGCTCGGCCGAGCGCTCCTCGACGAGGATCTCCAGGTTCACGCGCCAACCCGCGCCTTCGGTCGACCACCCCGCACCAGCGGATCGCCGACCTCGAAGTAACCCTCCATCCATAGGTTTCCGAGCAGACCCCCCGCGTATGCCTGCGCAACTACCCGTTTCATATCGGAGGCCCTAGCCGTACGAGTGAAGCCCTCGTTATCTCGGTATAGAACCCATAACTCCTTGGGGCGCGACGTGATCGATGTGGTCATCACTTCCCCTCCATCAACTCGCGGAATCGGTTGAACAGGTCGGCTGCGTCGTGCGGGCCTGCGGCTGCTTCGGGGTGGTATTGCACGCTGAAGGCGGGCACTTCCAGGCAGGTCAGGCCCTCGACGGTGGCGTCGTTCGGGCAAGAGTGGCTGACCACTGCGGTGCCGAAATCGGAATCGAAGCGCTCCCCCGGCTCGCCCTGGACGGCGAAACCGTGGTTTTGTGAGGTGATCGCGACCCGGCCGGTGGCGTGTTCGATGACCGGGACGTTGAGCCCGCGGTGCCCGTAACGCATCTTGTAGGTGCCCCGCCCTAACGCGCGGCCGAGGATCTGGTTGCCGAAGCAGATCCCGAACAGCGGCACCCGCTGCTCCAGCACTCCCCGGGTTAGCGCGACCGCGTGGTCCGCGGTGGCCGGGTCACCAGGGCCGTTGGACAGGAAGACCCCGTCGGGTTCGCACTCGAGTACCTGCTCCAGCGTGGCACTGGCCGGTAGCACGTGCGTCTCGATTCCCCGGGCAGCCATCATCCGCGGCGTATTGAACTTGATCCCCAGGTCCAGCGCCACCACCCGGAACCGCTGCTCGGCGAGGGCCGGGACAACGTAGGGCTGCGTGACGGTGACCTCCCCGACGAGGTCCGCTCCCGCCATCGGGGGGCTGGCCAGCACCTGCGCCAGCAGCTCGGACTGCTCGGCGAGCGCGGCACCGGAGAAGACGCCGGCCCGCATCGAGCCGTACTCCCGCAGCCGACGGGTCAAGGCACGGGTGTCCACCCCGGAGATCCCCACGACACCCTGGCGGAACAATTCCTCCTCAAGTGACCGGCAGGACCGCCAGTTGGAGGGAATCCGGGCCGGGTCCCGCACGACATAGCCGGCCACCCAGATCCGGCGCGATTCGTCGTCCTCGTCGTTCCAGCCGGTGTTGCCGATGTGTGGAGCAGTCTGAACCACGATCTGACGGCGGTAGGAAGGGTCGGTGAGGGTCTCCTGGTAACCAGTCATCCCGGTGGCGAACACCACCTCACCCAAGGTCTGGCCCACGGCGCCGTAGGTCCGGCCACGCAGGCTGGTGCCGTCCTCCAGCACCAGCACCGCCTCGCTGCCCGTCATCCCCGCACCTTTCCGTCCTCGACCGTGACCTCGCCGCGTAGCAGGGTGGCCACCACCCGGCTGGGTAACTCCATGCCCTCGTAGGGGGTGTTGGTGGCCAGGCTCGCCAGTTGCGCTCCGCGCACCGTCCAGCTGGCCTCGGGGTCCACCAGGACCAGGGTCGCCGGCTCGCCCACCTCGATTGGGCGGCCCTGATCGGTGGCGCCGCCGATCAGGGCCGGGCGCTCGCTCATCACTCGAGCCACTCCTCGCCAGTCCAGCAGGTCGGGGCGGACCATGGTGGCCACCACGACTGACAGCGCGGTCTCCAAACCCAGCATGCCCGGAAGGGCCGCGGACCATTCACAGTCTTTGTGTTGTGCAGCATGCGGGGCGTGGTCGGTCGCCACGCAGTCCACGATCCCCTCGGCCAGCGCGACGCGAAGCGCCTCGGTGTCGGCCGCGGTGCGCAGCGGCGGGTTGACCTTGTTGATGGGGTCGTAGCCGACCAGGAGTTCATCGGTGAGCAGCAGATGATGGGGGGTGACTTCGGCCGATACCCGCACACCGCGTTCCTTGGCCCAGCGCAACACCTCCACTGTGCCTGCCGTGGAGACGTGGCACACATGCAGTTGCGCGCCTGCCTCCCTGGCCAGCAGGCAGTCCCGCGCGACGATCGACTCCTCGGCGGCGGCCGGCCACCCGGCCAGCCCCAGCGCAGCCGCGACCTTCCCCTCGTGAGCTTGGGCGCCCGCGGTGAGCCGGGGATCCTCGGCATGCTGGGCGACCACACCGCCGAGACCGCGGGTGTATTCCAGTGCCCGGCGCATCAGCAGCGGGTCATGCACGCACTGCCCGTCGTCAGAGAAGACCCGCACCACCGCAACCGAGCGCGCCATCTCACCCAGCTCGGCGAGTCGCTGGCCGCCCAGCCCGACGGTGACTGCGCCGACCGGGTGCACGTCGACCAGCCCAACGTCACGGCCGCGCCGGTGCACATGCTCGACGACGACTGCGGTGTCGGCGACCGGGTCGGTGTTCGGCATTGCGAACACCGCGGTGTATCCGCCCAACGCCGCGGCCGCCGAGCCGGTGGCGATCGTCTCGGCGTCCTGGATGCCGGGCTCGCGCAGGTGGGTGTGCAGGTCGACCAAGCCAGGTAACGCGATCAGCCCGCCCACGTCGAGCACTCTGGCGCCGGTGCTGTCCAGGCCGACGCCCAGCTCGGCGATCACACCGTCACGAACCAGCAGCTCCACGGGGTTGCCCTCGCCGTAGGGCCGGATCCCGCGAAGAAGTAGCGGCCGGGCGCTGCGTTCGGTGGTTCGCTCGCTGCGGTCGTTCATTGCTGATCCTCCTGGGCCGCGAGCAGGTGGTAGAGCACTGCCATCCGCACGTGCACGCCGTTGCGGACCTGATCGGTGATCGCGGCGCGGGGTGAGTCGGCGACCGAATGCGCAATCTCCATGCCGCGCAGCATCGGCCCCGGGTGCAGTACGACGGCGTGGTCGGGCAACAACCGCAACCGCGCCTCGGAAAGCCCGTAGCCGATGGCGTATTCCCGGGCCGAGGGAAAGAACCCGCCGTGCATCCGCTCGGCCTGCACCCGCAGCATCATCACCGCATCGGTACCGGGCAGGGCAGCATCGAGGTCATGCCCGACCGTCACGACCCAGTGATCACCTGTTCGCCAGTCCGGCACATCACACGGCAACAGGGTGGGCGGGGCCACGAGATGCACCCGTGCACCCAGCGTGGTCAACAGATGCACATTCGACCGCGCCACCCTGCTGTGCAGTACGTCACCCACGATAGTGACGGTCCGCCCGTCCAGGGGGCCCAGCCGCTCGCGCAGCGTGGCCGCGTCCAATAGCGCCTGCGTCGGGTGCTCGTGGGTGCCGTCGCCCGCATTGACGACGTGCACCGGAATCCAGTCTGCGATCCGATTAGCCGCGCCTGATGCCGGGTGACGGATTACTACGCAATCCGCGCCCATCGCGGCCAACGTACGCGCAGTGTCCCGCAGCGACTCCCCCTTCTCCACCGAGGACCCACTGGCCGCAACATTAATGACGTCGGCGCTCATCCACTTGCCCGCGATCTCGAAGGAGGCGCGAGTGCGGGTGGAGTTCTCGTAGAACAACGTGACCACGGTGCGCCCGCGCAGGGTCGGCAGCTTGCGCACCTCACGGCCCATCAATGCCTGTTTGAGCCGATCTGCGGTATCGAGCAGAGCAGTGGCGGCGTCCCGCTCAAGCCCCGCAGTGGTCAATAAGTGCCTCACCGCGACGCCCTACGGATCACGACAGCGTCAATACCGTCAGTTTCGGCAAACAGCACGCCCACCGCCTCGTCCCGAGAGGTCGGCAGGTTCTTGCCCACATAGTCAGCCCGAATCGGCAGTTCCCGGTGGCCGCGATCGACAAGCACGGCTAGCTGCACCGCACTGGGGCGGCCGTACTCCCGCACCGCGTCCAGCGCCGCCCTGACGGTGCGCCCGGAGTACAGCACGTCGTCGACAAGAACCACGAGCGCGTCGTCCAGCCCACCCCCAGGCAGGTCTGTCGTCTGCAGCGCTCTGGTGGGCCTGCGTCGCAGGTCGTCTCGGTACAGGGTGACGTCAAGGGTGCCCACGCCCGCCACAGTCCCGCCGAACTCGCGGATCAGGCCCGCCAACCGGTGCGCCAAGGTGACGCCGCGGGTAGGAATGCCGAGCAACACCACCTGCTCCGGAGCGGTCCGCTCAATGATCTGGTGCGCCATGCGGGCAACGGTTCGGGCGACTTCTGCCGCCGAGAGCAGCTCGCGCTGGAGCTCCGCTTCACCCGCCGCGCCCGTCCCGGAGGGGGGCGACACAGCCGACCTCCTTCCCCGCCTCACCGGACGGGTCTTAAAGGACGTCAGGTGCGAGCATGCGCCCGAACCTGACGATGACACTATCAGGGTGGTCTGGTGTGCCTGCCGCCGTATCGCACTGCCCCGTACGGGTGGTGTCCACGACTCGCCGACGCGTTCGGGCTGCAACTGCTTGACCTGGAAGGTTACTCAGCGCAGCATTACTCTCCGTATCATCCCGATCCTCCCGCAGCGCTCCGAGGAGTTGGCTGGTCGGGGTTCTGACGAAGGAGAAGCGCCAGATGGGCGACTACGCCAAGGCTCTAGGATCCAAGCTGCGAGGCATCCGTCAGCAGCAGGGTCTGTCCCTACACGGTGTCGAACAGAAGTCGGGGGGCCGCTGGAAGGCAGTGGTGGTCGGCTCCTACGAGCGGGGTGACCGTGCGGTCACTGTGCAGAAGCTCGCCGAGCTAGCCGACTTCTACGGGGTTCCGGTCGCCGAACTACTTCCCGAGGGCCGGATACCCTCGGGCGGTGAGCCGGCCACCAAGATCGTGATAAACCTGGAACGGCTGCAACAGTTGCCGGTGGACAAGGTGGGTCCGCTGGCCCGCTACGCGGCGACGATCCAGAGCCAGCGGGGTGACTACAACGGCAAGGTGCTGTCCATCCGCACCGAGGACCTGCGGTCGCTGGCGATCATCTACGACATGTCGCCAGGCGAGCTCACCGAGCAGTTGATCGGCTGGGGCGTGCTGCCCCCGGAAGCCCGCCCGGCGAAGGAGGAGTAGCTGGCAGCGGAGCTGCCCCGTGAGGGGCATTGTGTGCTATAACGCGCATCGCCGCTGCACAGGGCCGTGCGGTGTGAGCGGCGAGGCGCGTTATAGCACACAATGCCACTCACGAGCCGCGCGTCAGCGCGGCAATAGCACCGAGCAGCCCGTTGACGAACCGCGGCGAATCATCGGTGGAGAGTGATTTGGCTAGTTCGATTGCTTCGTCGATAGCCACTGCGTCGTCCACCTCGTCGGAGAACAACAGCTCGAACAGACCCAGCCGGAGCACCGCGCGATCTACCGCAGGCATCCGCTCCAGGGTCCAACCACGGGCTTGTTCGGTGAGCATGTGGTCGATCTCGTCCTGATGCGCGACCACACCGTGCACCAAGGCGACCGTGTAGTCGTTGATCGGAGGCACGTCGCTCGCAGCGAGCCGCTCGGTGAGCAGCGCAAGCGGGTCCATCCCGCGTAGGTCGGATTCGAACAGAAGATCGACGGCGCGCTTACGGGCCTTGCTGCGTGCGCCCATCTCAGGAGCTGACTCGGCCGAGGTAGCGTCCGTCCCGAGTGTCGACCTTCACCTTCTCGCCGACACCCAGAAACAGCGGTACGTGGATCTCGGCGCCGGTCTCCAGGGTGGCGGGCTTGGTGCCGCCGGTCGACCGGTCACCCTGCAATCCTGGATCAGTGTGTGAGATCACCAGCTCCACCGACGTGGGCAGTTCGACATAGAGCGGAGTGCCCTCATGCACGGCGACCAGCACACTCTGGTTGTCCAGCAGGTACTTCGCCGCGTTGCCCACGGTCTCACCGGGCACGGTTATCTGGTCATAGGTGTCGGTGTCCATGAACACGAAGTCGGTACCTTCGGCGTAGAGGTAGGTCATCTCACGGCGGTCCACGGTGGCGGTCTCGACCTTGGTGCCTGCGTTGAAGGTCTTGTCCACAACCTTGCCGGACAGCACGTTCTTCAGGGTGGTTCGGACGAATGCGCCGCCCTTACCGGGCTTGACATGCTGAAAGTTCACGACTGACCACAGCTGGCCGTCGAGGTTGAGTACGAGCCCATTCTTCAGGTCATTGGTGGTGGCCACGTCAGCCTGCACTCCATTCGTAGTAAGGGAGGTCATTCGTAGAAGGTGTCGATCGTAGAAGATGATGTCATTCTGAGGCGACCACGAGGTCCTTCGTAGTCAGGGTGAGGAGTTCCGGCTCGCCGTCGCAGACGACGAGAGTGTCCTCGATGCGCACGCCGCCCCGACCCGTCAGGTACACACCCGGCTCGACGGTGACCGCCATGCCAGCGGCGAGTATACCGACCCCTAGCTGCGACAACGCCGGAGCCTCGTGGATCTGCAGGCCGACGCCGTGTCCCAGACTGTGCGGGAAGTCCTCGCCATGCCCGGCGTGGGTGATGATGTCGCGGGCGGCCGAGTCCACGTCGCGGACGTCGACCCCGGCGCGCAGCGCGGCACGTCCCGCGGCCTGCGCCGAAGCGACCAAGTCATACAGCTCCCGCTGCCACTCGGCGGGTTCGCCCAGCACCATGGTGCGGGTCATGTCCGAGTGGTAGCCGTCGACCAGCGCCCCGAAGTCCATCTTCACCAGGTCGCCGCGCCGCAGCTGGACATCGGTCGGCCGGTGGTGCGGAACAGCCGAGTTGGGGCCGGCTGCCACGATGGTCTCAAACGACGGCCCGGTCGCCCCCGCCGCAACCATCCGCGCCTCCAGGTCACGAGCCACTTCCCGCTCGGTGCGGCCCGCCCGCACCCCGCCCGCGGCGAGCAGCCCAGCCAGGGCGGTGTCGGCCGCCGCACAGGCAGCCCGCAACGAGGCGATCTCGGCCTCGTCCTTCACCAGCCGGAGGCGCTCCACCGGTCGGGAGGCAGCGATGAGCCGGTCCGCGCCGGTGATCTCGGTAAGTGCGCTGTGCTGGTCGACGGTCACCACGTGGCTCTCGAAACCCAGTCGGCCGATGCCCGCCTCGGTGGCCTCCGTGGCCAGCGTCCGCGCACTGGACCGCTCGATCACCCGCCGCAGGTCCGGCACCTGCCGCTCAGACTGGGTGCTATAACGCCCGTCGGTGCAGAACACCGTCTGGGATTCACCCTCGGTGTGCACCAGCAGCGCAGCATTGGAGCCGGTGAATCCGGTCAGGTAACGGATGTTGATCAGATCGGTGACCAGCAGCCCGTCGAGTTCACGCGCCCGCAGCAACGTACGGAGCGCCGCACGACGCCTAGTAGGGGACATATGCTCGACGGTAGCCGGTGGCTTCAGGTACTGGCACGCCCGGCGATCCAGCGCAGCGCGAGTGAGTAGCCGTCGACGCCCATGCCGACGATGACACCCGAAGCGACAGCCGAGATGTGGCTGTGATGACGGAAGGGTTCCCGGGCGTGGACGTTGCTGATGTGCACCTCCACCAGCGGCGCCGAGAGCTGCGCTGCGGCGTCCCGGACGGCGATGGAGTAGTGCGTCCACGCCCCAGCGTTGAGCACCACCGGGGTGGCTGTGTCGGCGGCCTCGTGCAGCCAGCTGAGCATCTCGCCCTCGTGGTCGGTCTGCCGCACGTCTACCTCGAGCCCGAGGTCAATGCCGATCCGCTGGCACAGCGCCACCAAGTCGCCGTAGCTGGTGGCGCCGTATACGTCAGGTTCGCGGGTCCCGAGCCGGGCCAGGTTCGGCCCGTTGAGTACCAGCACCTTCATCGCGCGCCCTCCACTTCAGTGGCCACTGCGCGGTAGGCGGCGGCGAGCAGCTCCGGGTCGGGGCCTTCCAGCCGTCCCGGCTTCGCCAACCCGTCGAGCACCACGAAACGCAGCACCCCAGATCGGGTCTTTTTGTCGGTGCGCATGCTCTCGAGCAAGTCGGGCAGTGCGTCCGCGTCATAGCGGGTCGGCAGGCCGATCGAACTGAGTATCCGGCGGTGTCGCGCCGCGGTCACGTCGTCGAGCCGCCCGGCGAGGCGGCCCAGCTCAGCGGCGAAGATCATGCCAATGCTGACCGCGGCGCCATGTCGCATGCGATAGCCCTCTCGGCGTTCCACCGCGTGACCCAGGGTGTGCCCGTAGTTGAGCACCTCGCGCAGGTGGGACTCCCGCAGATCGGCAGCCACCACAGTGGCCTTCACCCTGATGGCACGGCCGACCAGCTCCTCGAGTACCGGTCCGGATGGGTCCAGCGCGGCGGCCGGGTCGGCCTCGATGCGATCCAGAATCGCCGGATCGGCGATGAAGCCCGCCTTGACCACCTCGGCCATCCCGGCGACGAGCTCGGCCCTCGGCAGTGTCTCGCACGTCGCGAGGTCGACAACCACGGCCGCGGGTTCGTGGAAGACGCCGACCAGATTCTTACCCGCCGCCGTGTTGATCCCGGTTTTGCCGCCGACCGCAGCGTCCACCATCGCCAGCAACGTGGTGGGGACCTGCACCACTCGTACCCCGCGCATCCAAGTGGCGGCAACGAAGCCGGCGAGGTCGGTGACCGCACCGCCACCCAGCGCCACGATGGTGCCGGTGCGGTCCAGCCCGATCCGCCCGAGAACGTCCCAGCAGAACCCGGCCACCGCCAGGCTCTTGCCATCCTCCGCATCGGGCACCTCGATGCGACGCGCATCGGCACCGGCGGCTTCCAGCGCGACGCGCAGCACCTCCGCGCGGTCCACCACCGTCGGCTGGTGCACGATCGCGACCATGCTCGCGGCGCCTATCGCGTTCCGCAGTTCACTTTGCAGATTCCGTCCCACGACGACGTCATAGGGTTGCGCCGTCGCCACCCGGATCCGCAGCGGGTCGCTGTCATTGGCCTCGTTCATCCCGATCCTCCAAGGGCCGCCAGCACGTCCTGCGCGATCTCGTCCGGGCTTCGTCGGTCGGTGGCGATCTCCATCGTGGCCACCTCCCGATACAGCGGCAACCGGGCATCCAGCAGGGCGGCAAACGTGGCCCGCGGGTTCACCCCGGCAAGCAGCGGGCGTGCGGTGGACAACCCGGTGCGGCGCACGCCCTCGGCCATACCCACGGAGAGGAACACCACCCGGTGCCCGCCCAACGCGGCGCGGGTCCGCTCCGAGAGCACCGCCCCGCCACCCAGCGCCAACACCCCTCGATTGCGGGCCAGCGCCTCAGCTACCTCGGCCTCCTCCAGCTCTCGAAACACCGCTTCCCCATCGGTGGTGAAGATGTCGGCGATGCTACGGCCGGTACGAGCCACGATGAGCTCATCGACATCAACGAAGTCCACCCCGAGCCGGCCTGCCACCAACGCGCCCACCGTGGACTTACCAGAGCCAGGAGGACCCACCAACACCAGAGCCGGCCCGTGTCCGTTGTTCCCAAGCCCATCGTTCACGCTCAGCAGCCTATCCACCACGATCGCACTGAACTCGACGTAGCTGGCACCACCCCAGTTGCGTCCCAGCTTCACCGACCGCCTGACCCGCGAGTGGCCCCCGACTGCGTCACGGCGCGGCCGGTGCGGGTGAGCGCTCGGACCGCTTCATTCCTGCCGAGCAGGAGTGGGGTGCCTAAACGTTTCAGGCTCAGCAGCAGATGTTCTGGGCATGATGACGGTGCCGACCCCCCACCCAGGTTGGGCATGGTGGCCGCTGTTGGCGGGAGTGACCATGTGGTCGTGGAAGCTGACCTGTTTGATCATGGGGATGCAGCTCATACTGATCACGGCACGACTACTTGTCGAAGGTCAGCGACGGCGCACATTGATGGGCTTGGCTGAGCGTGTGCCCGCAGGAACAACAGTGATCATGGCCGAGACATCTGAACTGCCCGCCATGTGGATGCAGGTTGGCTACAGGGTTACGTCAAGCGACACCCGGAAGCCCGCGTGACACGCCGTATCCCTGAGAACACAGCCCAGGAGGTGGAACTTCTCTTCGTCGCGGTCGCAGCCGAGCTGCGCCGTTTCGCCGCCAAGCTGGTGCAAGGCGACTACACCGCCGCGGACGACCTCGTATAATACAAGAAGTTTTCCACGACGCAGCACTCGCATGGGACATTCTGGGTAATAGTGATCTTGATCGGCAACGGGCCTGGCTGTTCACAGTGACGAAGAACAAATCCATCAGCAGATGGAAAGCCAACACCCGCGTGGAGGTCGGTATCAATCTCGACTTCCTGCCTTCCGGCTGCGACGATACCCACGATAAGGCGCTGAACTCGATTGCGCTGGAGCGTTGTTGGGACGTGCTGAGGGAAATGCCGCTTGCCAGGTATCGGGTCGCGTATTTGCGATGGCATGAGCAATGGTCGACACGGGAGATTGCCGAGCTTTTTGGGATCGAGCAGTCGACTGTCCGGGTGCACCTCAAGGACGCTCGCGATCTGCTGGTCAGGGCCGTCGGTCCGGACGTGTTACTAGCGACCGACCCAGAAGCTCAAGGTGAGGGCAAAGAAAAGGGGGCGGCATCATGAGTGATAATCACGAGGCCCAAGAACTCCACCTTACCGAGACGGAAGGTGTGGCTAGTGGATCAGCATGAATGGGGCCAGCTCCCCGAGACGGTACTGCGCAGAACACGGGCGTCGGGTGCCAGCAGAGAAGACGCCGAGGACGCGATGCATGACGCGCTCCTGGCGACACTCGCGGCACTCGAGGAGCCCGAACACCCCCAGTCCGAGGTCGCCTGGCTGTCCATCGTCGCCAGGCGGCGCCGAGTCGATCTGCTTCGTCAGCGGGTCCGCGAGCAGGGAGTGCGCGTTTCGGCCACATCGGCACCAGTTTCCTTGCCGGCGGTCTACCGGCAACTAGATGAGCACGCCGCCGACAGCGAGATCCCGTACAACCTCACAACAGGGCTCCAACAGCTTACTGCCTGGATGGCCGCGCCCATTGAGGACAGCACGATCTGGGTCGCTCGGGCCGGACGCCAACCCCCAGGGCACCGTCAAGTTCGCTAGTTGTCCCGAACGATAACGCACTGCAACAACATCCACCCCAACCCAGCCACGCCTCACCCTGCACGTCCTCTACCCACCCGGTGGCGGAGTCAGCGCGAATCGAGGTAGCTGCGGGCGTTGCGGATGGTCTCGGGTAGCGAGTCACCGCCGAACTTCTCCAGCGCGGCGTCGGCGAGCACCAGGGCCACCATCGCTTCCGCGACCACGCCCGCGGCGGGCACCGCGCAGACGTCGGAGCGCTGGTTGATCGCGACGGCCGCCGCACCGGTAGCGATATCCACGGTGGCCAGCGCGCGCGGCACAGTCGAGATCGGCTTCATCGCCACCCGCACGCGCAGCACCTCACCGTTGGTCATGCCACCTTCGAGGCCGCCTGCCCGGTTGGTGGCGCGCACCACACCGTCGGGTCCTGGTGCCATCTCGTCGTGCGCCGCGCTGCCGCGGCGGCGCGCGGTGGTGAATCCGTCGCCGATCTCGACACCTTTCATGGCCTGGATACCCATCAGCGCACCCGCCAGCCGGGCATCCAGCCGACGATCGGCGTGCACGAAGGAACCCAGGCCCACCGGGAGGCCATGCGCGACGACCTCGACCACCCCGCCGAGCGTGTCGCCGTCCTTCTTCGCGGCGTCCACCTCGGCGATCATGGCAGCTGAGGCTTCCTCGGAGAACGCGCGGACCGGGCTGGCATCGACCCGTTCCAGGTCACCGGGTCCGGGCAGCACTCCAGCTGGAGCGTCCACCTGCCCCAACGACACCACATGGGAAAGCACTTCGACGCCCAGCGCCTGGCGCAGGAACGCCTTGGCCACGGTGCCCAGAGCAACCCGAGAAGCGGTCTCGCGGGCGCTGGCCCGCTCCAACACCGGCCGGGCGTCGTCGAAGCCGTACTTGGTCATCCCGGCGAGGTCGGCGTGTCCAGGCCGAGGCCGGGTCAGCGGCGCGTTGCGGGACTGCGCGGCGAGCACCTCCGGGTCCACTGGGTCCGCCGCCATCACAGTCTCCCACTTGGGCCACTCCGTGTTACCGATCCGGATCGCAATCGGCGCGCCGAGAGTACACCCATGCCGGATCCCCCCCAACAGGTCCACCTCATCGGCCTCGAACTTCATCCGCGCCCCCCGCCCGTGCCCGAGCCGGCGACGGGCGAGTTCAGCCTGCACGTCCTTGGAGGTGACCTCGACTCCAGCGACCATGCCCTCGAGCACGGCCACCAAGGCAGGCCCATGGGACTCCCCGGCAGTGATCCAGCGCAGCACCCCGCCATCGTCCCACGCCCCGCCCCCCACACGGTCAGCCCGGGTCGGCCACCGTGCCCGGGTCGGCCACCTTGCCCGGACCAGCCGGTTCCAGCGGGGGTTGGCTGTCGTTATGAGCAACGTCCCGGGGGGTTGGTGGTCCTTGAAGAGCCCCCAACCCCGGTGGTCGGGTCAGCGCCACACCGACGAACACGACCAGCGATGTGGCCGCCGCAATTACCGTGGCCCACCCGTCGAATCCCGCTCCCAGCAGCGAATTGGGAATGTAGAGCAGCGTATTCGGCACGCCGTAAATCGTCGGCGTTAGCACGAAGAACCCGATCCGCAGGACCGATCCCACCACGATGGCCGCCACTGCGGCCGCGGTGCTCGCCCGGCTCCAGTAATGGCCGAAGATGAACGGGAACGCCAAAGCAGCCAGCATGACGTCGAAGGCCAGAGTGAGCAGAATCCCGGTCTCGGGGACCCTCAGTGCGAAGAGCACCGCAATGGCCACCACCGGGATGAGCGTGATCCGGGTAGCCCGCAACAGACGATCCTTGCCGTGCGCGTCCTCCTCCAGCGGCACACCCGCGACATTGCGCGCCGCAACCGCCGCGGTGCCGAGAATGGCACCGTTGGCGGTGGAGCAGGAGGCTGCCACGATCCCGGAGAGCACCAGGATGGTCAGCCCTACCGGGGCGTACTCGTCGAGCAGGGTGAACAGCACCGGTCCTGACCCGGGGTCGTCCCCGAGAATGGCGCCGCTGGAGAGTGCCACCAGGGAGAACGGGATACCTACCGCAATGACACCGAACGCGCCGACGAAACAGGCCCGCTGCGCGACCTGCGGTGAGCGGGCCGCGAAGATCCGCTGCATGAAGTCGATCGCGACGATGTCACCGATACCCAGCGCGAGCAGGGTGGCCCAGTTGAACATCGCGCCCTGTTCGGTACTGGTGAGCTGACCGAGATCGAAGGGACCCATGCCTTCCGGAATCGTGATGCCATAAGCCACAGCCACCCAGACCAGCAGCGACACTGTGGCGACGACGGTGATGACCATCTGGGCAAACGCGGTGTAGGCGTCGCTGTACATACCGCCGGTGGCGGTGTAAACGAGCACCACCCCGACGATGAGCAGCACGCCCACGGCGTAACCGGTGCCCAGGAAACGTTCGAACAGGAAACCGCCCGCGACGAGGTTGCCAGCCAGCAGGATGCAGAAGCTGAAGATCATCATAATCGAGGCGACCACCTCGACACCGCGGCCGTATTGGCGGCGGAAGAAGTCGCCGATGGTGAGCAGCTTCATGCTGTTCATCCGCTTGGCGAAGAACAGACCGGTGATCACCAGGCAGATCGCCAGCCCGATCGGCAGGCTCGCCCCGGCCCAGAATCCGCCCGCCGCCGAGAGATCGGTGTTGCCGAGGGTGGCGTTGGTGTCCACTGCCTGGCCCATCAGGCCTGCCGCGGTCAGCGGCAGGGCCAGTGAGCGACCCGCCACCAGGAAGTTCGTGCTATCGCCTTCGACCTTGCGGGCGACGGAGAGTCCGATGAGGACCACGGCAAGCACACCGATCCCCACCCCGAGAATGATCATGGCTAGCTCCGCAGATCGGGCCGGGGTTGGCTGTTGTTACGAGCAGCGCTCCGGGGGGTTGGTGGTCCTTGAAGAGCCCCCAACCCCGACGGGCGGGGCAGGTGGCCGGCTCGCACCAGGCAGCCGAGGGTGTCGCAGATGACCCGGGTGGCGATGAGCGCGGTGATCTCGGCGTTGTCGTAGGGCGGGGAGCACTCCACGACTTCGATGCCCGCCAGCGGGCGCTCGGCGATGAGCTGGATGAACTTCAGCACCTCACGGGGCAGGAAGCCGCCGGGTTCGGGCCATCCCGTGCCGGGGACGAACGCGGCGTCGAGGCAGTCGACGTCGAAGGACAACCAGACGGCGTCGGTGCCGTCCCAGGCGACGTCCAGGGCTCGCTGCGCGGCGGCCTCGATACCCATCTCCACGCAGTCGGTGACCGTCATGATCGTCGTACCGCGCTCCCGGCCGACCTGCACCCCAGGTCGTGGTGCCTGCCAGCCGCCGATGCCGATCTGCACCAGGTTCTGCGGCGGCACGTTGGGGATGTCCGTGGCGTGGAACCACGGGGTGGTGTGCATCCGCTCGTCGAGGTCGGTCTCCTGGGTGTCAACGTGCCGGTCGAAGTGGATGATGCCGAGCTTGCCGCCGCCAAGGTGCTCGGCCACGGCGCGGGTGGTCGGGTAGCCGATCGAGTGGTCACCACCGAGCACCACCGGAAGGGCGCCGGAGGCGTAGACGTGCCCGACCGCCTTGGAGATCTGGTCGAAGGTCTTCTCGATGTTGCCCGGGATGGTGAACACATCGCCGAGGTCGGCAATGGTGATCGACTCCCGTAGGTCGACGCCCAGTTCGAAGCTGTACGGCCCGTACAGCGCGGAGATCTTGCGGATCCCTTGCGGGCCGAACCGGGTTCCGGAGCGGTAGGTGGTGCCGCCGTCGAACGGAGCGCCGAGCACCGCCACGTCGTACTCGCCGCAGCGGCGAACGTCCTCGACGTAGGGCGCCTTGAGGAAGGTGTTGATGCCGGCGAAGTGCGGCAGCTCGCCGCGGGAGAAGGTGGGGATCCGCCGGTCGACGATCGAGTCGGCCCCCGGCAGGCCCAGCTCCAGGCCGCGAGCGATCTCCTGCTCCCACTTTGTGGTGGGTAGTCCCGCTTCCGCCGCGACGGCGTAGCGGGCCTCCGGGCCGTAGTGATCGTGCAAATCGGGCAGGTCAGGCACGTCGGACGGGTCGGGCATGTCGGGGCCTCCGCACTCACGGCGCCCGGCCGCGAGGCAGCCGGGCGTGGCTGGCCTCCCGGGCTTTTGTCCCGCCGTGGAGCGGGTAGCGCGCCACCCGCCTGCATCTCTCGGACCAGACCTCCCTGTCGCGGGGAGCGGAACCCTAGATGCGCCTCACCAGTGGGGTGAGTCGGAACCATCAAACGACGCCACTATGACCCTGCTGTAACTACTACGTTGCCGTCACATCACCTGTTCGAGTGAATATCGCAGACCAAGTTCGTCTCGGCGTGACATCGTGCGCTTATTCACTGTGCAGGTGGGCTTTGAAAGGCGTGGCGGTAGGCGTGGGGGCTGGTGCCGACGACGCGTCTGAAGCGGTCGCGGAAGGCGGTAGGTGAGCCGAATCCGACCTGTGCGGCGATCCGGTCGACGGGGTGTGTGGTCGTCTCGAGCAGGTATTGCGCCTGGCGGATCCGGGCGCGGTGCAGCCACTGCAAGGGTGTGGTGCCGGTCTGTTCACGGAAGCGGCGGTTGAGGGTGCGAGTGCTCATTCCGGCGTGGGTGGCGATGTCGTCGAGGGTGAGCTCCCGCTGGGCGTTGTCCTGCATCCAGCGCAGCAGAGGCTCCATGGTCGACCCGTGGGGTGTGGGAGGTTGTTCGTGGACGATGAATTGGGCCTGTCCGCCGTCGCGTTCCAGCGGCATGACGGACAGGCGGGCGGCGTCGGCGGCGACGGCGGAGCCGTAGTCTCGTCGGATCAGGTGCAGGCACAGGTCGAGCCCGGCGGCGGCGCCGGCCGAGGTGAGGAACTGGCCGTTGTCCACATAGAGCACATGGGGGTCCACCTCGATGTCGGGGTGCCTGGCGGCGAGGAGGGCGGCGGCGACCCAGTGGGTGGTGGCTCGTCGGCCATCCAGGAGTCCGGTGGCGGCGAGAGTGAAGGCCCCGGCGCAGATCGAGGCGATGCGGGTGCCGCCCGCGGCCGCTCGTCTCAGCGCGTCGAGAACCTCGACCGGGACGGGGGCGGTGGGGTCGGCGCAGCCGGGCAGGATGATCGTGTCTGCTTCGGCCAGCGTGTCCAGGCCCCACGGCGCACGGAGGGTGAACGCGCCGGCGTCGATCTCCTCGGTCGCCGCACAGATCCGGACTCGGTAGGCGGCGCGGCCGTCCGGCAGCCGGGTTCGGGTGAACACCTCGATCGGGGTGGACAGGTCGAAGGCGATGACCCCGTCCAGAGCGATTACGGCCACGGTATGCATGGCTAGAAGATAGGTAGTAGTCGTATTCCCGCCAAGTGCTGTGACCAGCCTTGTCTGCCGTTCATCCATGATCTGTGAGCTCTGAGCCCCGCAAGGTGACTGGCGAGAATCCGTCGGAAGATGGCAGTACAGCCGGTTCCTGCCGATACGCGCGGTGGCTAGCGTCGTTCCGTGACGAAGTTCCTGCTCGCCGTCCACGTCCTGGCTGTGATCATCGCGATCGGACCCGTGACCGTGGCGGCCAGCATGTTCCCGGCCGCCGCCCGCCGCGCCCTGTCCGATCCCGGTGACGACCAGGCCGTGGCCGTGGTGCGCACCCTGCACCGCATCTGCCGGGTCTATGCCGCAGTCGGCGTCGTGGTGCCTGTCTTCGGGCTCGCGACCGCCACCAGCCTGGGTGTGCTGGGCGATACCTGGCTGATCGTCTCGATCATCCTGACCGCGATCGCGGCCGCCCTACTGGCCCTGCTCGTGCTGCCCCGACAGGGCACGATCGTGGCCGGCCTGGACACGGCCGCCGCGGCCGCTCCACCACGGGAGGCCGAACAGGCACTGGGCCTGGCCCGACGGCTGGCCATGCACACCGGAATGTTCAACCTGCTGTGGGTCACGGTCACCGTCCTGATGATCATCCGCCCCGGATCCACCACAGGAGTGTGACCATGCCCTCCGCCTTGCGACTCCTGCGGATCGCCGCCTGCGCCGAACTCCTCACCGTGATCGTGCTGCTGGCCAACCTCGCCACCGTGCACTGGCCGGCCGTCTCCTCCTTGATCGGCCCCACCCACGGCTGCGCCTACCTGTTCGTCATCATCGCCGCAGTCAGCGCAGCCGGAGCGACGAGGAAGGCGAAACTGGCCGCGTTCATCCCCGGCATCGGCGGCCTGCTCGCCCTGCATCAACTCACCGCTGTCAGCTCCTGCTCAGTGCGGTGACCAGGCCGGATCACGCCCACTGAACGCGATCACGCGATCGAGCAGCGGTGCGTCGTCGGGCACCTCGACCACGGGCCCGAACAGCCCTTCGCGTTGCGCCTCATGCCCGGGGCCGGAGAACTGCGCGACGAAGCTGTGCACGGCATCGAGCGACGTTGGGTCGCAGTCGTAGACCTGGCCGCTGGCCCGGGCCAGGTCCCAGCCGTGAATCACCAGCTCGTCCAGTACCACGAGGCCAGCGACCTCTCCAGCAGCTCGAGTCCTCCCGCCCAGGTCGTCCCCGACCACGCCGCTGGGTCTCGCCAGACCTGCGCCAGAGCAGCCGGGTTCAGTGAGATGCGGATTCACCAATCCCGGCCCAGCCGTGCCGCGTCGCCCGAGGATCCCGACGACCCGAGGTCCCCGATGGCCTTGGTCACGGCCGCAGTGAAGGCCAGCATCAATTTACCGACGTGGTCAAGCAGGTTGCCCATGTTTGCTAGATGGCCTTGACCAGTGTGAAGTAGTCTCATGATCTCTGTGCTGGGCAAGTTTAGGCAACTATCAGACAGGAGAGTAACCATGCGACTACGGTTCCTCGGCAAGAACTCGGTCCCGGGAGACTCCCCGACCCTGTATGCCACCGACCGACACAGCTTCATCGTCCAGGGTTGGAAGGTGACGGATCCCGAGGTTCTGGCCAAGCTGGATCCTCCCGCTGTCGAGACGTGCGTGGAAGTGCCAGCAGTGTTGTTTGTTCACCTCGCGAAGGACAGGCTGCACGGGACGATAGCAAACTGGGCGCCACCTATCGTGCACGTCACGGATAAGGGTAACTACATCGTTCAAGGAAAGCGCGTCACGGACGCGGAAGCTCGCGCACAGATGAGCATTCTGGAGCTCGAGGACTGCGTGGAGGTCACCAGAGCCGCCATCAGGGCACTTCTGCTAGAGGAGGACAACCTTGGAGTTGATAACGAGTGAACAGCGCGACGAGCTGATCACGACGTTCGTCGCGCGAGACGCCTTCCACCTGGAGTTGAGGGATGCGTATGCCACTGCCATCGAGGATGGCCCCTTCGCCAAGTGGCTGAAAGGTGAGCCCGACGACTTCGCCTGGCTCCAGCCCTGGCAAACCAGGATTCGTAATGCCACTCAAGCCGGTAAAACTGTACGCCGGGTCAGGGTCATCAGCGAGCCGATCACCGACTACATCAGATGGGAGCACGCCAGCACTGTGCTCAATCTGGAGGTTGGCGAAGACATCCGGTGGCTGCCTCGCCATCTTCTGCCCGGCGAGATCGTCTTTCCGGTGGAGGGACATGACTGGTGGCTTTTTGATGACCGACTGGTTGCGGTCGGGCACTTCCGTGACGACGGCAGCGTGCAGGGCCACGAGATCATCACTGATCATGCCGTCGTTGCCGATTGCGCCCGGGTCCGTGACCAACTTTGGGCCATCGCCATCCCCCACAACAACTATGAGCCGGTCTGAGCTCCTGCTGTGTCCAATGAAGCCCAGCAAGCGCGAGAGGCTTTCGGTGCTCGGCTGCGTGATCTCCGCAAGGATGCGAGGCTGACCGGCCGAGCGCTCGCAGATCTGACGGGTTGGCAACTCTCCAAGATCAGTAAGATCGAGCATGGCAAGCAGAACGC
>JBQTGW010000136.1:0-15693 GCA_052390495.1 Pseudonocardiales bacterium | reverse complement strand
GCCGCGCGCCGCCCCCCCCCCCGCTCCCCCCCCCGGGGGCGCCGCCGCGTGGGGGTCGCCGAAGGGTTCCCCCCCCCCCACCCCCCCCACTCACAGGGGGGCGTCAGCCCCCATACAACGCCTCAATGTCCGCTGCGAAGTCCTTCACCACGACCGCGCGCTTGAGCTTGAGGGTTGGGGTGAGCTGGCCGCCGCTTTCGGTGAAGTCGACCGACAGGATCCGGAACTTTCGGATTGTCTCGGCCTTCGAGACCGCCTTGTTGGCCTCGTCCACCGCGCGTTGCACCTCGGCGCGTAGCTCCTCGTCGTCGACGAGATCGGCGGCCGTAATGCCTATGGGCTTGCCGTGCTCGGCCCCCCAAGCTGGCAGCGCCTCGGCGTCGAGGGTGATCAGGGCTGCGATGTAGGGCTGCCGGTCACCTACCACCATGCACTGGCTGATCAGCCGGTGAGCGCGGATCCGGTCCTCCAGTACCGCGGGCGCGACGTTCTTGCCCGCCGCGGTAACGATGAGCTCCTTCTTACGGCCGGTGATCCGCAGGAAACCGGCATCGTCGAGCTCCCCGAGGTCCCCGGTGTGGAACCAGCCATCGACGAGCGCATCGGCGGTGGCCTGCTCGTTGTGCCAGTACTGGCGCAGCACACCCGGGCTCTTGATCAGTACCTCGCCGTCGTCGGAGATCCTGATTGTGACGCCGGCCACCGGTCGTCCCACGGTACCGATCTTGACGTAGTGCTCGGTGTTCGCGGTGGAGGCAGCGCTGGTCTCGGTCAGCCCGTAGCCCTCGAGCACCGGTACCCCGATGCCGCGGAAGAAATGTCCCAGCCGCTCGCCCAGCGGTGCGCCGCCGGAGATCGCCGCCAGGCACCGGCCGCCGAGTACCGCCCTTAGCTTGGAGTAGACCAGCTGGTCGAACACCGCATGCTTGGCCCGCAGGACCACCCCGGCGCCTCCGGTGTCCTGGGCGCGGCTCCATTCGACGGCAGTGGCATCGGCGGCGTCGAAGATCCGGCCCTTGCCGCTGGCGTGTGCTTTCTGCCTCGCCGCGTTGTATACCTTCTCGAACACCCGCGGTACCGACGGCACGAAGGCAGGCCGGAACTCGGCCAGCTCGGCGACCAGGTTCTTCACATCGGGGGTGTGCCCGAGGGTGACCCGCGCGTACACCGAACAGCACTGGATGATTCGGGCGAACACGTGGGCTAGGGGGAGGAACAGCAGCACCGAGTGGCCGTGTTGCATCAGTTTGGGGAAGCCCGCAACCGCGGCTCGGGTCTGGGCGAGCAGGTTGCGGTGGGTGAGCTCGCAGCCCTTGGGGCGGCCGGTGGTTCCTGAGGTGTAGATCAGTGTGGCCTGGTCGTCGGCACGCACCGCGGCCGCGCGCTCCCGCGCGGTGTCGTCGCTGATCTCCGCACCCAGCGCGACGAGCTCATCAATGGCTGCCTTCGCCCCCGAGCTGTCCGTGGCTGGGCTGTCCGTGGCCGACTCGATCTGCCACACGTGGGTTACCTCGCCCAGCCGGTCCGTCACCGCCTGCATGGTGTCCCGATGTGCCGCGGTCTCTACCACGATCGCCTTGGCGCCGGAGTCGGACAGGATCCACTCCACCTGTTCGGGGGAGGACGTCTCGTAGATCGGCACCGTCGATCCGCCCGCCGCCCAGATCGCGTAGTCCAGCAGGGTCCACTCGTAGCGGGTCTTGGACAGCAGCGCGACCCGATCTCCGCGCTCGATGCCCGCCGCGATCAGGCCCTTGGCCACCGCGCTCACCTGGTTGGCGAAGTCCTTCGCCGTGACGTCTGTCCAGCCGCCGTCGATCCGGCGGCGGAAGCTGATGGCGCTGGCGAACCGTTCCGCATTCGCCCACACCACATCGGTGAGATTCTCCTCGTCGGCCACCTTGTCGGTGTCGGTGGCACGGACCGTGAACTCACGCACAGCGACCTCCGGGTTTCAGTTGCTCCACGTACGTCTGCTGAGGCATCGGTAGCTCGCAGCCGGTATGGAGTATCGAACGTATCGTGGTCTGAGTTTCGCCCACCAGGGGAGGGGTAGGTCCGAATCGGGGTAACACCACCCGTTCGGCCCTGAGCGGGCGGTGCGCTGCGGGCAGGCGGGTACCCTGCGCCCGGTGCGGATCCACGTGGTGTCTGATGTGCACGGCAACGTGGAAGCGCTGGCCAGGGCGGGCGTGGGGGCCGATGCGCTGCTCGTGCTCGGCGATCTGCTCGACTTCGTGAACTACCACGACCATTCAGCCGGAATCCTCGGCGCGGTGTTCGGGTCGTCCGCGGTCGGCAGGTATGCGCAGCTGCGCAGCTGTGGTGCCGTCGGTGAGGCGTCCGCATTCGTGCGCACCCTCTGGGCGAGCTTGGACGATCCCCACCAGGTGGTGCGCGACGCCGTCGCCGACCAGTACGAGCGGCTCTTCGCGGTGCTGCCCACTCCGACCTACGCCACTCCTGGCAACGTGGACTCACCCGAGCTGTGGCCGCGCTTCGCCCACCCGGGCGTATATGTTCTGGATGGGCAGACCGCCGAGATCGGCGGTCTGCGCTGGGGCTTCGTCGGCGGGGCGCTGCTGCCCGCCGGGTTCGCCCCGGCCCCCGGCACGGCGTTCCGCCCGTATGCGCGGACCCCGCAGGAGTACGGGGCGGCCGTCGCAGCGCTGGGGCGGGTGGACGTGCTGTGCAGCCACATCCCGCCCGCGGTGCCCGAGTTGGTCTACGACGTGGCGGCCCGGCGCCCAGAGCTCGGTTCGGAGCACTTGCTCGCGGTGATCCGGCGGGACCGCCCACGTGCCGCGCTGTTCGGGCATGTGCACCAGCCGCTGGCTCGGCGGGTTCGGGTCGGCCGCACCGAATGCGTCAACGTGGGGCACTTCCAACAGACCGGTGCCCCGTACGTGCTGCGGTGGTGAGCAGTGGCGCCAACCAGTACCCCGGTAACCTGCCAACATGGCCGACCAGTCCACCAAATCCATCGTCATCAACGCCGCTCCCGAGGCGATCATGGATGTGATCGCTGACTTCGACGCCTACCCCAAGTGGGCCATGGCGGTGAAGCGTGCTGAAGTGATCATTCCCGGTAGCGACGGCCGTGCTGAGCGGGTTCGGTTCAAGCTGGACGCGGGGGTGGTCAAGGATGAGTACGAGCTCGCCTACGTCTGGTCGGAGGACGGGCTGGCGGTGCATTGGGAGCTGGTCAAGGGCCAGATGCAGAAGGCGCAGCACGGCTCCTACGTCCTGCAACCCGCGGGCACGTCGACCAAGGTGACCTACAGCCTCACGGTGGATCTGGCGATCCCGATGATCAGTTTGATCAAGCGGCAGGCCGAGAAGGTCATCTTGGATACGGCGCTGAAGGGGCTCAAACGCCAGGTGGAGCAGCGCTGAGCCGGACCGTCGGTATCGACGTCGGCGGGACTGCGCTGCGGGCCGGTGTCGTGGACGTCAGCGGGGTGGTGCTGGACACCCGGTGCGTGAGCACGCCGAACGGCGAGCGTGCCCTTGAGGATGCGATCACCGGGATGGTGACCGAGCTCGTCGCTGCGCACCCCGGGGTGGGCGCGGTCGGGCTGGCCGTGGCCGGTTTCGTGAGCCTCGACCGCCGCCACGTCGGGTTCTGCCCGCACCTGCCCTGGCGGGATGCCCCGGTGGCCGAGCGGCTCGAGCACCGGATCCAGCTGCCGATGATCCTGGAACACGACGCCAACGCGGCGGCTGTGGCCGAGCATCGCTGTGGCGCGGCGCGCGGCGGGGGAGTGACCCTGCTGGTGGTGCTGGGTACGGGGATCGGTGGCGCCCTGCTGGTGGACGGTGAGCTGTTCCGGGGCGCGCACGGGGTGGCGCCTGAGCTGGGCCACCTGCGGCTGGTGCCCGAGGGACGACCCTGCCCGTGCGGCAAGCGCGGCTGCTGGGAGCGCTACTGCAGCGGCACCGGCCTGGCTACCACCGCGCTCGAACTGCTCGGTGCGCGGCCCGGCACTCCCACTACCTTGCTCGATGTGCCGAGTCCGGATCCGGTGGCTCGGAATACGGGTGGTGATCCGCCCCAGCTCTCCGGATGGCAGGTGGCGTCGGCGGCTCGTGACGGAGACCCCCTCGCCCTCGCGGCAATGGCCGAGCTGGCCCGCTGGCTGGGCGAGGGTCTCGCCCTGGTCGCCGACGTCTACGATCCCGAGCTGGTGGTGCTCGGGGGAGCGGTGTCGCAGTCCGCCCCGCTGTTCCTCGACGAGGCCCGCGAGCACTACGCCGCGCTGGTAACCGGATCGGGGTACCGGCCGCTGGCCCGCATCCGCACCGCCCAGCTCGGCGCCGAAGCGGGCATCGTCGGGGCCGCCCTGCTCGCCCGCTCACTGGCCTGAGCATCTACCGCAGGAAAAAGTCGTCCCGGATAGCCATAGGGGGTGGAGCCGCAAGTAGCCTGCCCAGAGGTTCGAGGCCACGAGGGGTAGCAAAGCATGGACGTATTCACGCTCCACCAGCAGCTACTCACGGACTACGAGGCGTTTACGTCGGGTTTCACTAAAATCCACGACTCGCGGATCCGGGAGCACGTCGAGCAGCGCTTGGCCAACGGGGATCAATGGCCGGACGCCTACCTCTCGCTCAATCCCAACTTCGCCTCTGGTGGTTCGATCGGTGAACTGGTCACGCAGCGGTTCCTGCATCCGGAGTGCGAGCGGATATTCCGGGTTGGCAAAAATGAGCCTGCAGGCTTACAGGGCCAGGTCATAGACCTGCACCAGCACCAGCGGGAGGCGGTCGAGATCGCCAGGGGTGGGGCGAGCTACGTGCTCACCACCGGAACCGGGTCGGGGAAAAGTCTGAGCTACATCGTGCCGATCGTGGACCGTGTGCTGCGCCAGCACGCTGAGGGAATTTATCGGCCCGGAGTGAAGGCGATCATCGTTTACCCGATGAACGCGCTGGCCAACAGCCAGCAGCACGAGCTCACGAAGTTCCTCAAACACGGCTACCCCGACGGCGGCGAGCCGGTTACCTTCCGGCGTTACACCGGGCAGGACCGCGAGCCCGAGCGTGCCGGTATCCTGGGCAACCCGCCAGACATCCTGCTCACCAACTACGTGATGCTGGAACTTGTCCTCACCAGACCCGAGGAACGCAATCGCCTCATCACGGCCGCTGCGGGGCTGCAGTTCCTGGTGCTCGATGAGTTGCACACCTACCGGGGACGACAGGGCGCGGACGTGGCGATGCTGGTACGCCGGTTGCGCGACGCCTGCGCGGCTGAGTACATGCAGTGTGTCGGCACCTCGGCCACGATGACCAGCGAGGGCAGCGAGGCCGACCGTCGTCGAGAAGTGGCCAAGGTGGCCACCCGGCTATTCGGGACACCCGTGGCTGCCGCGCACGTCATCGGGGAAACCTTGCAGCGGGCCACTACGGAGGACCCTGACGACACGGCGGCGATTACGTCGCGGGTCCGTTCCGGCGAGACGGTGCGGAGCTATGCGGAGCTGGCAGCCGACCCGCTGGCCGCATGGGTCGAATCGCAATTCGGAGTCGTCCGTCAGCAGGACGATGGACGGCTGGTCCGCCCAACTCGCCCATGCACCATCCCGGAGGCTGTCCGACGACTGGCCGAACTCACCGGTGAGTCGCCCGACGCGTGCGCCGGGGCGATCAAGACGACGCTACGAGCCGGGGCGGACATGCTGGACCCGCGAACTCAACGTCCGGTGTTCGCATTCCGGCTTCACCAGTTCCTGTCCAAGGGAGACAACGTCTACCTCAGCCTCGAACCAGCAGCGGATCGGTACATCACCAGCCGATACCAGACTGTGGTTCCCGAGCCCGGGGCCATTCACAAGATTCTCGTGCCCGCTGCTTTCTGCCGGCAGTGCGGCCAGGAGTACCTGGTCGTCAGCCGGGTCGACGAGGCCGGGACTCGCCGCTACACCTCCCGTCAGGACGCCGATGCCAGTGGGGGTGATGCAGCGAACGGGTATCTGTTCATCAGCTCCGAGGTGCCGTGGCCGGCTTCGCTGGAGGTCGCGATCAGCGAGCAGCGGGTGCCTGATTCCTGGCTGGTCACCGGTCGTGACGGGCAGGTCACCGTGGCAAACCGCTGGCTGAAGAGGCTGCCTCAGGTGGTGCGCATCGGTGTCGACGGTATGGAGGTGGATGGGCCAGGGGGCACGTTCGCTGCCTACGTTCCTACGCCGTTCAGCTTCTGCCTGCGTTGCCGGGTGTCCTACGAACAGCGGGGCAACGACTTCGCCAAGCTGGCCTCGCTGGCGGTCGAGGGGCGTAGCTCGGCGATGTCGGTGGTGAGTGCGAGTGTGGTCCGGAGCCTGCGCGAGCAGCCCGATCTGCCGATCGAAGCGCGCAAGCTGCTCGCATTCGCGGACAACCGCCAGGACGCAAGTCTGCAAGCGGGGCACTTCAACGACTTCATCCAGGTCACCCAGCTCAGGGGAGCGCTGCACCGCGCCATCGAGGCCAAGACCGACGGGCTGAGCCACGAGGTGATCGAGCAGCGGGTGACGGACGCGCTGGGCGTGGCACTGGCTGACTTCGCCCAGCATCCAGAAGCCAGATTCAGCGTGGAACGCAAGGCCTGGCAGGCGCTGCGGGCTGTCGTCGGCTATCGCCTTTACCTGGATCTGGAGCGCGGCTGGCGGATCACCATGCCCAACCTCGAACAGACCGGGCTGCTGCGGATCGACTACCTCGACCTGCCTGATATCGCAGCCGACGAGTCGCTGTGGGAAAAGCGCCATTTCGCGCTCCGCGATGACGCGCCTGATCATCGCGAGGAACTCCTGCGCTTATTGCTGCATGAGCTGCGCCGCGCGATGGCCATCGATGTGGACTGCTTCACCGACGTCGGTTTTGAGCAGCTACAGAAGCTCAGCAACCAGCACCTGAGGGAGCCGTGGGCGTTATCGGAGCGCGAGCAGCGACCGCAGGCGGGTATGGCATTCGCCCGGTCCGGGGGCAAAGGCAGCGCCCGGGAACACCTCTACCTGAGCGGGTACGGTGCGTACGGGCGATTCCTGTTGCGGGAGGGGCAATTCTGCACGGGTACCGGCAAGCTGACCCGCGACGACAGCCAGAAGATCATCAGCGATCTGCTCCGGGTCATGGAGCGTTGCGGCCTGCTCACCATTGCGCGACCTGCCGAGGAGGGCGGAGCACCGGGTTACCAGCTCAAGGCGTCCTCGATCGTGTGGCGTCCAGGCGACGGTAAGGCGGGCGCGGAAGATCCGGTGCGCACAGAGATCGCCTCGGAACTCGGCCCTCGGATCAACCCTTTCTTCCAGCGGCTCTACACCGACGTCGCCGCGACACTGGCCGGCCTGCACTCCCGGGAGCACACCGCGCAGGTGGCCTATGAAGACCGGGTTCGTCGCGAGGAGGAGTTCCGCGAGGGCACGCTTCCCGTACTCTACTGCTCGCCGACGATGGAACTGGGTATTGATATTGCAAGCCTCAATGCTGTCGCGCTGCGCAATGTCCCGCCAACCCCAGCCAATTACGCGCAGCGCGCCGGTCGTGCTGGCCGCTCCGGGCAGCCAGCTCTGGTCGTGACCTATTGCGCCACCGGCAATGCCCACGATCAGTACTATTTCCGCCACCGCGACCAGATGGTCGGCGGAGCGGTCACCGCACCCCGTCTGGATTTGACCAATGAGGATCTGCTCCGCTCGCACTTACACGCCCTGTGGCTGGCGGAGACCGATATCGTTCTGGACCGGTCTGTGGCCAAGATCCTCGAGGTGTCGGTGGATGACTACCCCCTGACGGCTGCCATCCGGCAGGGCAGTAGCGACCCCGGCGCGCGGGAGCGGGCCGCGCACCGCGCCCGCCAGGTGCTCGCCGAGCTCACCGATGAGCTCGCTGATACGTCGTGGTGGCACGATGAGTGGATCACCCGCGTAGTCGAGGACGCACCACAGGAATTCGATCGGTCGTTTCACCGTTGGCGCGAGCTGTATCGCACGGCATGGCAGGAGCAGGCCGAGCAGAACCGCATCATTCTTGACCACTCCGGAAACCAGAAGACTCGTGATATCGCCACCAGACGTCGCCACGAGGCCGAGAACCAGCTACGTCTGCTGCGCAATGAGGACACCGAAGATCAGACGGACTTCTACTCATACCGCTACCTCGCCGCCGAGGGCTTCCTCCCTGGTTATTCGTTCCCCCGCTTGCCGTTGCGTGCCTACGTCCCAGGCCGTCGTGGTGTCCCGCAGGACGCGGAGTTCATCCATCGCCCTCGGTTCATCGCGATCAGCGAGTTCGGGCCAGGTGCGCTGATCTACCACGAAGGGCTGCGCTACCAGGTGAACCAGGTGCAGCTCACCCCCGGTGAACAGGGCGGCAGCGGCCTCGACACCAACGCGGCTCGGCGCTGCGAAGCCTGCGGCTACCTGCACGGCCAGGAAGTGGGCATTGATGTCTGCGAATCGTGCGGCGGCACACTTGGCCGCACGATGCACCGCCTGCTGCGGCTGCAAACCGTGAAGGCTGCTCGGCGGGACCGCATTTCGTCCGACGAGGAGGAGCGGCGCCGGGCAGGATTCGAGCTGGTGACCTCCTACCGGTTCAACGATCACGGTGCCCGGCCCGGTCGGATCGACGCGACGATGAACTCCCCAGCAGGACCGGTGCTGCACCTGCGTTACGGCGATACGGCCACCGTGCGGGTCACGAATCTGGGTCGGCGACGCCGTCGCGCTTCCGGGGACAGCGAGGGGTACTGGATCAATGTGCAGACCGGCTACTGGCTCTCGGAGCGCCAGGCCCTCGACGCCACCCCCGACACGACGGAGCTCGACGACGCCGGGGCCGTCGCGCGCAAGCAGAAGGTCATCCCCTACGTCGAGGACCGCCGCAACATTCTGATCACCCGGTTCGCCCGAGGCCCGGTCGATGAGCAGACCGCGCTGAGCATCATGCACGCGCTGGAACGCGGGATCGAAGCGGAGTTCCAACTAGAGGACAGCGAGCTGTCCAGCGAACTCCTGCCCGACGACGGGCAGCTCGGCCGGGCACTGTTCATCGAGAGCGCCGAGGGCGGCGCCGGAGTGCTGCGCCGCCTCGTCGAAGAGCAGGAGAACGGGCTGGCCAGGGCCGCTCGCCGGGCGCTGGAGATCTGCCACTTCGACCCGGACACCGGGCAGGACCGGGGTGGGGTTCTCGATCGGACCGGGGAACGCTGCGCCCGCGCCTGCTACGACTGCCTACTGTCCTACCGCAACCAGGGCAGCCACCTGCTGATCGATCGGCACCTGGCCCGTGACCTGCTGCTGGCCTGCGCCACGGCCCAGACCACCCGCAACGGTCCGCAACGCAGCGCCGAGGACGCCTGGGACTTAGTCGACAGGGCGCTCGACAGCCCGTGTGCCGGCTTCGTGCGATGGCTGGAGGAGATGGAGTACCGCTGCCCCGATGAGCTGAGCGTGGAGATATCCGGCGTTCGGCTCGATCTGTTCTACCGCACCGCGACCGGCCCCGTCGGGATCTTCGTGGACGGTCCGGACAACGCAAACGAGCCGGGCCGTGACGAGGACGCCGCTGAGGATCTTCGTGATGCGGGCTGGAGCGTAATAAGGATCCCGCACGGCGCGACATACTCAAAGATCGCTCAGAAATACCCGAGCGTGTTCGGGATCAGTCGAAGGGTCGGCCGGTGAGTCGGTTCGCTGTGGGGTCGCTGGTGCAGGCGCGTGGTCGGGAATGGGTCGTGCTGCCCGATTCGGACCCCGAGCTGCTAGTGGTGCGTCCGCTCGGCGGCGGGGACGATGAGATCGCCGGGATCCTCACCGGCATCGAGCAGGTCACCCAGGCCGAGTTCCCGCCCCCGCAGGCGGCCGACGCCGGGAACGCGGTGAGCGCCGGGCTGCTCCGCACGGCCCTGCAGATCGGGTTCCGCAGCACCGCCGGACCGTTCCGGTCACTGGCCGGGCTCGCGGTGGAGCCACGGCCTTACCAGCTGGTGCCGCTGCTCATGGCGCTGCGCCAGGAAACGGTCCGGCTGCTGATCGCCGACGACGTCGGCATCGGCAAGACCATCGAGGCCGCGTTGATCGCAGCCGAGCTGCTCGCGCAGGGCAGCGCGAGCCGCCTCGCCGTGTTGTGCAGCCCGGCGCTGGCCGAGCAGTGGCAGGCCGAGCTGACCAGCAAGTTCCGGATTGACGCGGAACTGGTGCTCGCCAGCACCGTCAAGAAACTGGAGCGGGGCCTGTTCGACGACGAGTGGATCTTCGATCGTTACCCGTACACGGTCGTCTCCACCGACTTCATCAAGTTCCCGAGGCACCGTGACCTGTTCATCCAGGGCTGCCCCGACCTGGTCATCGTCGATGAGGCGCATGGTTGCGTCGCGGATGGGTCGAGCAGTCGCGGCCGCACCCTGCGCTACGACCTGATGCGCAAGCTCGCCGCGGACGTCCGACGGCACCTGCTGTTGGTCACCGCCACCCCCCATAGCGGCAACGAAGAAGGTTTCCGCAACCTCATCGGCCTGCTCGATCCCACGCTGGCCGACCTCGACCTCTCGGCGGCGAAGGGGCGCGAGCAGCTGGCCAGGCATATGGTCCAGCGCCGCCGCAGCCACATCCGCAAGTTCCTGGAGCAGGAGACCGCTTTCCCGTCCGACCGGCTCACCCAGGAGCAGCGCTACTACCTCACCGACGACTACCGCAAGCTCTTCGATTCGGTGCTGTCCTACGCACGGGAGACAGTGCGGGACAGCACCGGTGGGCAGCTGCGGCAGCGGGTCCGGTACTGGTCCGCACTAGCGCTGCTGCGCGCCCTCGCGTCCTCCCCGAAAGCCGCCGCGGCGACCCTGCGCACCCGCGCGAAGAACGTCGATGCCGAGACGGTGGAGGAAGCGGACAGCCTCGGCCGCGCCACAGTGCTCGACCTCGCGGAAGCCGAGGCCGCCGAGGCCATCGACGTCGTGCCCGGCGCGGACGACGCCCCCGAGGGGGCCAGCCCCGAGCGGCGCCGACTACTGGAACTGGCCAGACGCGCCGACAAGCTCGCGGGCGAACCCGACGCCAAGCTGGCGATGCTGGACAGCGTCGTGCAGGGCCTGCTGGCCGAGGGGGACGACCCGGTGGTGTTCTGCCGGTTCATCGACACCGCCGAATATGTCGCCGAGCACCTGCGGATCTCGCTGGGCCGTAGCGCCACCGTCGAATGCGTGACGGGCATGCTGCCTCCCGCCGACCGGGAAGCCCGGATCACCGAGCTCACCGATACCACAGGCAGGCACGTGCTGATCGCCACCGACTGCCTGTCCGAAGGTGTCAACCTGCAACAGCACTTCCAGGCCGTCGTGCATTACGACCTGGCCTGGAACCCGACCCGCCATGAGCAGCGCGAAGGCCGGGTGGACCGGTTCGGCCAGCCCCGCGACGTGGTCCGGACCGTGACCATCGTCGGCGCTGACAACCAGATCGACGAGATCGTGATGCGGGTGCTGCTGCGCAAGCACAACGCGATCCGCAAGCAGCTCGGCATCAGCGTCCCGGTGCCGGACTCGGCTAACCACGTGGTCGAGGCGGTGCTGGAGGAGCTGCTGGTCACCAAGCCGCAGGCCGATCAGCCGGTGCTGGAGGGACTGGACGAGCTGGTCCGGACCCGACGCGCCGACCTGCACCGGGAGTGGGACAGCTTCGCTGAGCGGGAGAACGCCGCACTCACCAAGTTCGCCCAGACCGGGATCAAACCCGACGAGGTGGCCCGCGAGCTGGCCGAGATCCGCGCCAGCCTGGGCACCGGACCGCAGGTCGAGGAGTTCACCCGCGAGGCGCTGGACGCGCTGGGTTCTTCGTTGGCCGACCGTCCGGGCGGCTTCGAGGCCGTCACCACCACATTGCCGACCGCGCTGCGTGGCGCGCTGCCACCGGGGCACGCCCTGCCGCTGCCGTTTCACCGCGAGCTGCCCGTACCGCGCCGCCACGCCCACCTGGACCGCACCGACCCGTCCGTCCGCGCCGTCGCCCGGTATGTGCTGGAGAGCGCGCTCGACCCCAAGACGCCTGGCCCGCGTCCGGCCCGGCGGTGCGGGGTGCTGCGGACCGCCGCGGTGGCCCGGCGCACCACCCTAGCTGTTGGTGCGGTTCCGGCTGCACCTGACCCTGCCGGGCCGGGAGGGTCCGCGCCCGATGGTCGCCGAGGAGGCCCGGGTGCTGGCCTACCGCGGCCGCGCAGCCGACCCCGACTGGCTCGGCCCCGACGAGGTGGAGGCGCTACTGGCCGCAGAACCGACTGGAAACGTGGCCCCCGAACTCGCCCGCGACGACCTGGAACGGGTCATCGCCCAGCTCGCCCAGCTGCAACCGCATGTCGACGCCGAGGCCGACGCGATGGCGGTGCGGCTGCGGGAATCTCACGTTCGGGTGCGCGAAGCCACCCGGCAAAGCGGCATCAGCAAGATCACGGTCGAGGCGCACCGGCCGTCCGACGTGCTCGGCGTCTACCTCTACCTGCCCGCCGTCGCTGGGGGTACGCGGTGAGCCGGTCCCCCTTCCCAGCACTGCGGGTCGCTGGTGGGCTGCTGCCCGCCGATCTTTTCGGCCGCGTGCTGGAGGGCAAGGATCTGCCCGGCTACGCCTCGGCCGAGTACGGCCTGGCGCCGCACGAGAGCGTCCGGCAGGCCGCCACCCGTGCCTTCGATTACCTCGGCGGTGCCTGGCAGGCATTCATCCGGGAACGCGACAAGGCCCAGGCCGAAGGCCGCCCGCTCACCGGGCTCACCCGCGAGCGCTGGCTGCGCACTGTATTCCGCGCGCTGGACTACGGGATCCTGTCCACCACCCCCACCGGCGGGCTGGTGGTCGAGGACCAGGCATTCCGGGTCAGCCATCTCTGGGAGCACGTGCCGATCCACCTGCTCGGCTGGGGCGTGGACCTGGACCGGCGCACCAAGGGCGTGGTGGGCGCCGCCGAGGCCGCCCCGCAGTCGATGGTGCAGGAACTGCTCAACCGCACCGAAGCCCACTTGTGGGCGATCGTCTCCAACGGGCAGAAACTGCGGCTGCTGCGCGACTCGCGATCCCTCGCCGGGTCGGCCTACGTCGAGTTCGATCTGGAACTGATCTTCGATGAGCAGCTGTTCCCCGATTTCGTGCTGCTGTTCCGGCTCACGCACGCCTCCCGGCTGGCCGTTTCGCCGGGGGAAACCGCTGCCTCGTGCTGGTTGGAGCAGTGGCGGGGCAATGCCGTCAAGCAGGGCGAACGCGCCCTGGCGCGGTTGCGCGGCGGCGTCGAGCAGGCCATCACCACCCTCGGCACCGGGTTTCTGCACCATCCGGCCAACGGCGCGCTGTGTGCCCGGCTCGCGGCGGGCACCCTGTCCCGGGACGACTACAAGCGCGCCGTGCTACGGCTGGTGTACCGGCTGCTGTTCTGGTTCGTCGCCGAAGACCGCGACGTGCTGCTGGACCCGGAAGCGCCGAGCGCCACCCGAGCGCGGTACCTGCGGTTCTTCTCCGCCCAGCGGCTCCGGGACCGGGCCCGGCGTGGTGGTGTCGATCACCACGAGGACCTGTGGGAGGCCGTGCGGCTCGTCTTCACCGCCATGGGCACCGAGCACGGCCGCCCGGAACTCGCCCTGCCCGGCCTCGGCGGGCTCTTCGAGCGCATCACCCACGACCGCGACGACAACCCGATCGAGCCCACGCTCCCGGACGAGTTCGACGAGCCGCTGGAGGGACTGCTTCTCACCAACGAAGCCCTGATCACCGCGGTGCGTCACCTGGCGATCGTCGAATCGGACGGTCAGCGCCGCCCGGTCGACTTCCGCAACCTCGACTCCGAGGAGCTGGGCAGCGTCTACGAGTCGCTGCTGGAGCTGCACCCTGGCTACGACCAGGAGAAACAGACCTTCACGCTGGTGAGCGCCGCCGGGAACGAACGCAAGGAGACCGGCTCCTACTACACACCGACGTCGCTGACCGAGGCCCTGCTGGACAGCGCGCTGGACCCGGTGCTGAACGACGCGGCTGCCGTGCCGGGGAATGCCGAGGCGAAGGTCGCTGCTTTGTTGGGTGTCACCGTCTGCGACCCGGCTTGCGGTTCGGGGCACTTCCTGGTGGCTGCCGCCCGGCGGATCGCCCGCCGGGTCGCCCAGCTGCGCAGCGGCGAGAACGAACCCTCGCCGGACCTGGTGCGCTCAGCGATGCGCGAGGTGGTCAGCCGGTGCATCCACGGCGTGGACATCAACGAGATGGCCGCCGAGCTGGCCAAGGTGTCCCTGTGGCTGGAGTCCGTGGAGCCCGGCAAGCCACTGGCCTTCCTGGACGCCAACATCCGGGTCGGCAACTCCCTGCTCGGCACCACCCCGGTACTGATCGCCGCCGGCATCCCGGACGCCGCGTTCGCCCCGATCGAGGGCGACGACCGCGCCGCCGCCAAGACCATCCGCGAGCAGAGCGCCAAGGAGGGTGGCGGCCAGTTCGACCTGTTCTCCACCGGAGGCGTGCAGCTGACCAACGAATCCCTCGCGATCCAGACCCGCGAGGTGGTGCACTCCCTGCCCACTCGCCTCGGCGACGTCATCGTCGCCCGACGCCGCCTGCGCGGGATCGACACCGTCCGCACTGGTCTACGACGGGTGGCCGACGCTTGGTGCGCTGCCTTTGTGCAGGAGAAGACCCCGGACACGGTGCTGACCGCCATCACCGAGGGCACGCTGGAGTGGATCGGCACTGGTCCGACCACCCTTCTTGAGCAGCAGGTGGCCGAGCGGGTGGAGCGCCTCGCCCGCGACTATCGCTTCTTCCACTGGCACGCCGAATTCCCGCACATCTTCGCCGTCCCCGACGGCGGCGAAGACGTCGATGCCGCCACCGGCTGGCGCGGCGGTTTCAGCTGCGTCCTCGGGAACCCGCCGTGGGAACGGGTCAAGCTGCAGGAGCAGGAGTACTTCGCCCTCCGCCGCCCGGATATCGCCGGAGCGAAGAACGCGGCGGCCCGCCAGCGGATGATTGCGGCACTCGCGGCCAGTGACAACCCGGTGGACCAGCGCGTCTACCAGGATTTCAGCACCACTCGACGTCGCGCCGAAGGCTGGAGCCATCTGCTGCGCAACACCGGCCGCTACCCACTCACCGGACGCGGCGACATCAACACCTACTCGGTCTTCGCCGAAACCGGCCGCACCGCGCTCGACTCACGCGGCCGGGTCGGCATGGTCCTGCCCACCGGCATCGCCACCGACGCCACCACCCAGTTGTTCTTCAAAGACCTGGTCACGACCCGCACCCTGGCCTCACTCTACGACTTCGAGAACGAAGATAAGATCTTTAGCGATGTTGATCACCGAGTTCGATTCTGTCTCTGGACGGCGGCGGGCCGGGCCGCGCAGCAGGATCGGATCGACCTCGCCTTCCGCCTCCGGCAGGTCCCGCAGATCGCCGAGCGCCGCTACACCCTCACGCCAGAGGACATCACGCTGCTCAACCCGAACACCGGCACCTGCCCAGTATTCGACTACCGCCGCAATGCCGAAATCACCCTCGCCATCTACCGCAAGGTCCCAGTGCTCTGGCGAGAGGCACCGAGAGCAACCCATGGAACCTGTCGTTCCTGGCTATGCTCCATATGGCCAACGACTCAGAGCTGTTCCACGATCGGGAAACACTGGAGGCCGATAGCTGGACTCTGGACGGCAATGCCTTCGTGCGCGGCGACGACCGCATGTTGCCG
>JBQTGW010000135.1:0-8416 GCA_052390495.1 Pseudonocardiales bacterium | reverse complement strand
GCTGCTCACCAATACTCGGCTCGTCCACAGCAAGGAGGCGGGGACGCTGCGCCACCCGTCGCTCGTGACCGGGCCGTCGCTCGTGACCGGGCTCTGAGACGAAGTCCAAGTCGCCTCCCCGATGGTCACCCCACGCGCGGCGTCACACAATCGCCTATCAGGCTGACCCACGCGCACCGGGACGGCGCCGGGAGCCGGGCAGCAACATGGACAGAAGCTGGTGCCCGAAAGGGCACCATTCACCGAATCGACGAGAGCCGGTTCTCGTCGATTCGGCGATCGGCCACGTAGTACAGCACCGCGCCGGTTTCAATCGGAGTGTCCCACGCCGGGCTCACCGAGAGACCGTCGCCGTGCCGGACGGCGATCACGGTCGCCCCGAAACGGGTGCCGAACTGGGTCTGGCACCCCGGACTGTTCCGGCATCGGGTGCTCGGCGACCTCGTCCCAAGCGCACAACACGAGCTCGAGCCTGCCCTGTATCCCGAACTCGGCGACGATACGCTGGGTCCGACCCGGGGTGTACCCGAGAATGACGGTGTGGCCGCTGAGGTCGAGGGTGACGACGCCCTTCATGCACTTCCCCTTCACGTTCTGGAGGTAGGACGCCAGCTCGGTGAACAGGACGGTCAGCGCGACGATCCCACCGATGATGACGTAGGCGCCTACCACATGCCCAGCACCTGACATCGGAAAGAAGTCCCCGTACCCGACCGTGGCGGCGGTGACGAGGAACCACCACCAGTAGTTCTGCGGGCTGGTGATCTCGTTGGAGCCCGGCTCGACCAGCCACATCGCGAGCCAACTCGTCGTGAACACGAACGTGGCGATCACGAGCGAGAGTCGCCAGCCCCTCACCCGCGCGTGCACGAGCCGCACGAACCTGAACACGAAGATCGGCACCTGCGCTCCCGTCCTGATATCGAGTGCGATGGACGCACCCTAGATCGTGCGCGGCTGGTCGACGTCTGTGGCGTTCTCCTTGCGTCTTCGCCGACGGGCAGGTTAAGTGAGGATGGATCTTAGACCACGCATGAAGGGATGGCAATGTCACTAACTGTTCCTCAAGACTTGCTGACACGAGCGCAGCGCGGACCGGTGCCCGACGATGAGTTTATCGAATGCATACGCGAGTCATTACCTTACGCGTGGTCGGTGGTCAACGAGCTCGCGGGGAAGCTATCGTCTGATGGTGGTCCATTTGCCGACAACCGGACGCTACCGCCGGACGATGATTCATTCGGACAGTTACTGCGGCTGGCCGCGAGTGACGCGATGCGGTCGGCAGTGGAACGACACTTCGGAGTCCGTGTAGCATTTCAGAACTGCTGTCGCCTGGCCCTTTTCGATCCGACAGCGCACGATGCCTACGATGAGTTCGTGACGCCCCGAGCACAACTGCTAAATCAGCGTCCGGAGTTCGTCAACTGCTGATTCTTCACGAAGACGGGGTCCACCTCACGTGCCGCTAAGAGGTGGACCCCGTCGGACCCTTGCATTCTTGGCCAGCCGTGCACAAACGCCGGACACACTGGGCACCGGGGGCGGACACGCCGGGGGTTAAGTCACTAGGGTGCGGTAGGGGCCGAACTCTCGGTCCAGGCATAGGCGGCCTAGTTTGCGGTACTCGGTGGCTATGGCGGTGACCAGGTCGGCCATGGTCAGCGGGCGGGCGGATGCGGCGGCTAGGTAGGCGGCGGTGACCGCGACTGAGCGGATGTTGCCGCCGGAGAGCTCGAAGGCGGCGGCGCAGAAGTCCAGGTCGACGTCGTCGCAGCGGGGCAGCATCGGGCCCAGGCAACGGTCCCACAAGGCGCGGCGCGAGGACTCGTCCGGGATCGGGAAATCGACGATGACGTCGAGACGGCGGGTGAACGCGTCGTCGAGATTGGCGCGCAGGTTGGTGGCCAGGATCGCCAGGCCGTCGAAGGATTCCATCCGCTGCAGCAGGTAGGCGCTCTCGATATTGGCGTAGCGATCGTGCGAATCGCGGACCTCCGAGCGTTTGCCGAAGATTGCGTCTGCCTCGTCGAAGAGCAGTACCCCGTTCACCCCGGCCGCCTCGGTGAAGATCCGCTCCAGGTTCTTCTCGGTCTCCCCGACGTACTTGTCGACCACGGTGGCGAGGTTGACGGTGTAGAGGTCCAGCCCCAGGTCGGCGGCGATGACCTCGGCAGACATCGTCTTGCCGGTGCCCGAATCACCCGCGAACAGCCCGGTGATGCCGCGCCCACGCCCGCCACCGGGGCGCATCCGCCACTCGTCGAGCACCTGGTCGCGGTGCCGGGCCCGGGCGGTGAGCTCGTGCAGTGCGCGCCGGGTCGGCTCGGGCAGCACCAGGTCGTCCCAGCCGACCGCGGGCTCGATGCGCCGCGCCAGCCGCTCCAGCCCGGCAGCGTTCTGCTCCCGGGCACCCTGACGGAGATGTCCGGCGTCGACCGAGGTCCCGGCCAGTTCGGCGTGCAGTGCCGCGGCGGTGGCAGCTCGCTCGATGTGCTGCGGGCCGAGCAGGAACTGGGTGGTCACGGCGGCCGGGTCCACGCTGGGATCCAGCCGACCGTCCAGCGCGGCCCGCCACGCCGCACCGCGCTCGGCAGCGGTGGCGGGCGCCGCGTCCAGCTGCAGCGGTGGCTCCTGCGCCCACTGCGGATCCCACGACGGCGTCCCGACGAACAGCACCGGTACGGGTGCGGCGGCGAGCAACCGCAGCACCGCGGGCGCCTCGGCGACCAGCGTCTCGACCGGCTCGACGATCACACCGGCCCCGGTCAGCCGGGCCTCGCGGACCAGCGCCCTGGCCACCCCGATCGGGGATGGCTCCCCCACCAGCCGACCCGCATCAGTGACCAGGACTGACCCCCCCAACGCGGCTGCGGCTAGCGAGCGCCCCGACCCACCGGGGCGTTCCCGCAGGTAGACCAGACGCACACCGCGCGAAAGCGCCCCACTCAGTGCAGCGGCCCCAGCGCCGCCTGCCCCCGTAGGGGGCGAAACCAGCACGGCGGCCAGCGCCGGGTCCGGCCGGTCGTCACCGAGCAGGTGCGCGCTGACCCGGTCGGGCACCCGCAGCGCGCGGGACAGCAACGGCCGGTCCGAATCTTCGACCTCGAGCAGCCCGGCGGCCAGCAGCGGGGCAGCTCCGGTGAGCCGGGCCCGGCCCGCCGCCGCAGCTTCCGGAAGCCCACACAGCCGCAACGCCATCCCCACCGCGGCGCGTCGGCGCGTGACGTCGTCGTTGAGGTAGCCGTAGAGCTGCTCGAAGCGGCTGTCCAGATCCGGTGCGAGCGCGACCAGCAGCAGTTCGACGTCCAGCGGGGTCAGCCCCATCGAACGGGCCAGCTCACGCAGGCGCACCGGCCGCCCGGCCCGCTCGGCGACATCCGCGGCCGCCTCCACGCCTGCCACCGCGGCGTCGGCGACCAAGTCTGGTTCGGTTGCGGCCAGCGGGGCGGCCAGTACGCGCTCGACGGCCTCTTCGGACAGATACAGCCCGCGGAACGGATCGTCGGGCTGCGGGTCGAGCTCACGGCGCCCGAGCACGGCACGGCGCACCCGCTCCTCAACGACCGTGAGCCGCCCGAGCAGGTGGGCCAGGCCGGGATCGGTGATCAGGCTGGGATCGGCGCTCATCGGGACCGGCGACGGGTCCGGGTCATCGCGGGCGTGGACGGCGCGGCGGGCTCCGGACTGTGCTTGCGTACCCGCCCGTCGGTCTGGTTCCCGCCCAGGCCGCCAAAGTCCACCTGCAAGCCCTCGCGCACCGGTGGCCCGGCGGGATGTCGTCTCCCGGCATCCACCGCAGCGCTGACCACGACATCCAGCGACGGCTTGAGCTCACCGCCTAGCGCGGTCCAGACGTCGGCGAACGAGCGGTCCTCCGGGGGCGGCAGCGCCACCGTCAGCGGTACCGGCAGGGCCAGCTGGCCGAGCGGACCCGTGAGTAGTTCGAGCGGGATCGATTCGTGACCCAGCAGGCAGGTCAGCAGCGCGGAGAGCAGCCGGTGCTCGTCCTCCGGTCGCTGAGTCCACGCGGTGAGCAGGTAGGAGAGCTTGATGTACCGCGGTGGCAGATGCCGGGCGGTGACGGCGCCATCCTCGTCGTACTCATTGATCAGCCCGCGCTCCCGTCGGCGCAGGTCCTCCCGGATGTCGTACAAGTAGAGGTTCACGGTCGGGGCGTTGCGCCGGGCCGCCCAGTCCTTGGTCGGTGCGTCGAACACCACGTCGACCTCGGAGCCATCCAGCGCCTGCTCGCGGAGCAGCCGACGCAGCGCCTCGTCCACCTCGTGAATCATTGCGCAGTCACCAGTCACCGGCGCTCGAAGAGCTCGATCTCGCTCAGCGCCACGCCGGGGCTCTGGCTCTGCACGGAGCGGTACACGGATACCACGTGGATCTCGACGCTGGTCGCGCCGTCGCCTCCGCTGAACATGACCTCCTGTGCCTCGGGAGTGTCTTTGAGCACCACGTCGGAGGTGCCGATGTTGGTCCCGTCCGCGGAGTACACCAGGTGCAGTGTCTCCGGGCGGCCGAACGCCTGGAAGTCCTCACCCCCGCCGACCCGGACGATGGCGCGCACCAACCGGGTCGGGCGGTCGAACCCCACCACGAGCGTCGGCTCGGCGGCTGCATTGGGTGCTGCCCAGAACGTATTGGTGATCAAATCGAAGGCCAGCTCGGGGGGGTGATCGGGGATCTCGGCGGTGGCGCGTAACGACGTCGGCCGAACCGGGGCGTATTGCTGCACGAACAACGCCTCCACCCGATCCCTGATCCCCAGCACACCCCCGTTCACCAGGCTGCGCATCGAGGGGATGACGGCGTAGAGCAACGCCAGGATCAGCACACCGACCAGAAGTGCGCGGCGTAACGCGGTGGAAACGCCGCGCAGGGTGCGGGCCTTGAACCGGCTCGGTCTGCTGCCCACCGGGCGCGCCGTGCGGTCGAAGCGCTTCAGAAACTGTCGCCACCACGGGGTGGGCACCACGGTGGCAGTCTGCAACGAACTCCCGCAACGGCTACAGAACCGCCGGGTAGGGGGATTGCCTTCGCCGCAGTCGCCACAGATCAGGTCATCGGGCTGCAGGACCCGGCTGGGGGGCGAAGGCGTCGTGGGCGCCGTCGGACGCCTGGGCACCGACGCCTGCGGAGTCATCGCGACCGGCTGCGCCTTGGGCTGGACGGGGGGCTGGACTGGGGGGTGGGCGGGGATCTGGACTGGGGATTGGACGGGAGCCTGGAGGGGAGGTTGCATGGGGGATTGGAGGGGAGGTTGCATGGGGGATTGGACGGGAGATTGAACGACGGGCGGGGCGGGAGATTGAACGACGGGCGGAGCGGGCGGCTGGACGGCGGGCTGGATCTTCTCTCCGGTCCACTCGAGGAATGTGCCACAGGAGCCGCAGAAGGTGTCCGCATCGCCGTTGTGGCCTCCGCAAGTGCGACAGACGATCACCGGACTATCACCTCCGCTCGGCACCTCCCGCTGGCGCACTGCTGGCGTCCAGCCTCACCGAACCGGCACGAGCGTCGTAGTTGCCCTCGGGCGAGGAACGAGGGCGCTCGAAGCTGCCCTTTGGGGACGCCGGATGGGCACCTTAGGGCGGCGGTAGCACGGAACCACCGAGGGGACCAGGACCCATGGAGCTACCGCTACCCAACCGGACGGCCCGCACCGGCGAAGTCGCTGAAGCGGTAGGAGGCGACCTGGACCGGCATGCCGAAGGTTGGGGCGTTGATCATCTGACCATTCCCGATGTAGATCCCGACGTGATGGATCTTGGTACTGGGATTGCCATAGAAGAGCAGGTCGCCGGGCTGGAGTGGATCACCGTTGGGGATGTGGCGGGTGGCGAAGTACTGAGTGTGGGCGGTGCGGGGCAGTTCGATCCCCGCAGTGGCGTACGCGGCCTTAGTCAGACCCGAGCAGTCGAACCCGGCATCTCCTAGCTCGGGGCCATTGCCACCCCAGACATACGGCAGGCCGATGTTGTCGATGGCGAAGTCGATCGCGGTCCGGGCGGCCGGGTTGATCGGGACGCCGGACGCGACGGCTGTCGCGTAAGCCGTGGCGGCCGCGAGTACCCGGTGCACGTGCGCGGTGTCGTCCTCGACCGAGCGCACCGCGGATTCCCAGCCCGCATCGGTTGTGGTGTTGCGGCCCTTGGCGCACATTGTTTCCGCGGTGGACACGGCCGCCGGGACATCGGTCTGGGAGTGTGCCCCCTCAGGGCCGACGCGTCCGACGGCAGCCAGCGTGATCCAGGACAGCCCGCAGTCCGGCGCCCGGTCCTGCATGACCAGGTCGGCAACGCCGTAGCCGATCAGCGCCGGTTCCGGGATACCGAGCATGGCCGAGGTCTCCGCGGCCCACGTAACCAGCGGGTCCGGCTGCGGTGGGGGAGGCTGCCCCTGCTGCGCGGGCACCACCCGGGCCTGCGCGGGAGTCGGGTCGAGTCGAAGCTGGGCCGAAGGAGGCAGCGGAGCGTCGAGGTGGGCCGCCGATCCCGGCGCGCTCAACACCGGATCTCCGGATCCGGCTATTCGAGATACTCCCCAGAGCGTCCCGGCCAGCGTCAGGCACAGCATCAGTGCGACCACGCTGCGTCCGATCATCCGCTTCATGCGAAAGATTTACCACGTCCGATAGAACTCTGTGTAGGCATCTGGTGCCTTGTTGTGGATTTCCGTGGCCATCCTCGGCGGTGTCGGGTTCACGGCCAGCCTGCTGATCGCCGAGCTCGCGCTGGCCGGAACGGAGGCGGGAGCGGGCCAAGGCGGCCGTTCCGCTGTCTTCGGCGATCGCCTCCCTCGTCGGCGCCGTGGCTCTACTACACCGCAGCCGAGTGCACTCGCGCGGTGCGATCGAGCCTGATTGCCGGAGTCATGGCACCATGACGCGGGTGACCAGCTCGCAGCCTCATCGCAACGGCAGGCACGCCAAACCGGAACCACCACCCAAGGCGCCCTCGTTGTCCCTGTCACCGCAGCCTCCACCGCAGCCTGGCGAGGCATCCCTGGGAGACTTGGTCCGGGAAGCCACCACGCACCTGTCGACTCTGTTGCGCTCGGAGGTGGAGCTGGCCAAGGCGGAGGTGACCGCAGAGGCCCGCAAAGCCGTCAAGGGCAGTCTGCTCTTCATCGTGGCCCTCGCGATCGCGATCTTCAGCCTGGTCTTCCTCTTCATTGCGCTGGGAGAGGTGCTCGACATCTGGCTGCCTCGGTCGGCCGCATTCAGCATCATCTTCGGGATCATGGTGGGCGCTGCGGCGGTGTGCGCACTGCTCGGCTGGCGCCGGGTACGCAGCGTCCGCAAACCGGAACGCACCATCAGCTCCGTCCGCGAAACCGGAGCGGCGCTGACCCACCCGAAGACGACCAAACCGAGCGACAGCCAACAACGCGACAGCCAACAACGCGACGGGCGGCAGCTCGACAGCAGGCCAACCACCCAGCTTCAGCTCGACGATCACCGCGGAGGGTGATCCGCCCGCCGGACCCCGGCTCGGTTCGGATCGCCGGGCCCTGGACACACCGCCAGGTGTCGGCCAACGGGATCCGCCTGCACGTGGTTGAGGCCGGTACGGGTCCACTGGTGCTGCTGCTACACGGTTTCCCGGAGTTCTGGTGGTCCTGGCGCGCGCAGCTTCCCGCGCTGGCCGCGGCGGGACACCGGGCCGTTGCGGTCGACCTGCGCGGCTATGGCGACTCGGACAAGCCGCCCCGCGGCTACGACCTGTGGACGCTCTCCGGCGATGTGGCCGGTCTGGTACGGGCGCTCGGAGAACGTCAAGCCGACCTGGTCGGCCACGACTGGGGAGGAATCCTCGGCTGGTGCACTGCCGCGCTGCACCCCAGGGTGGTGCGCTCGGTGGCAGCGCTGGCCGCGCCGCATCCGCTGGCGCTGTTCCAGGCGCTGCTGCGCGACCCAGCGCAACGCTGCGCCGCGAGGTACATGGCGGGCTTCCAAGCCCCGTGGCTGCCCGAGCGAATGCTCACTCGGGACGCTGCCGCACAGGTGGAGTGCATCTTGAGGGCCGAGACCGGACCGCGGTGGTGCGCGTCACGTGAGTTCACCACGGCGGTCCGACGCTATCGCGAGGCCATGCTGATCCCGGGCGCGGCGCACTGCGCGCTGGAGTACTACCGGTGGGTCGGCCGCTCCCGATTCCGGCTCGACGGGCGCCGCTTCTCCCGTGCGATGGAACGGGTGACCTCGGCGCCGGTGCTACAGGTGCACGGTGCCTGCGATCCGCTGATACTGGAGCGCACTGCCCGCCGCTCCGCCCAGTGGGCGGGCGCTGACTACCGCTACGAAGTGCTGCCCGGCATCGGGCACTGTATACAGCAAGAGGCACCGGACGAGACCACGGCGCTGCTTCGGGGGTTCCTGCGGAACCCCCTGTGAGTGGCGATG
>JBQTGW010000134.1:0-3328 GCA_052390495.1 Pseudonocardiales bacterium | reverse complement strand
CGGATGGCTGCCTCGATGCTGTTCTCCAACATCGAGGGCGAGGTGCTGCTTGTCGAACCAACCTACAAACAACACTGGGAATTTCCTGGTGGTGTGGTCGAAGCCGATGAATCCCCGCGGAATGCGGCTCAGCGCGAGATCGCCGAAGAGTTGGGCCTCGACTACCCCGCGGGTCGGTTGCTTGTCCTGGACTGGGTTCCGCCAGCTGCCAACAGGTCCGAGGGAGTGATCGCCGTTTTCGATGGCGGCGTGTTGTCATCCATGGAGGTGGCGCGCATCGTCGTACCGCCGGAGGAGCTCCGTGGTTTCGGGTTCTTCGGTCTCACGGAGGTCGGTTCAGTGTTGCCGCCGTTGCTGGCGCGGCGAATGGTTGCAGCGGTGCACGCTCGTCGGGTCGGCACCACGGCGTATCTCGAGGATGGCCACCTGATCACGAAGTGACCTGCCGGTCCGGCTCCCAGATCACGGTGGGAGTGAGGCGGGCGGCGGGTACGCCAGCGCTGCTGGACGTGTTCGTTCAGAGAGGTCAGGTCAAGATTTTCGGGAATGCGAGGGCGTCGCTGAATCTTGCCATCGATGGGATTCTGTCCTTGGGTTCGGGGGTGAGTGCGTGGTGTAAGGCATTTTCGAACGGGAGCCATGACCAGGGTCGCACGGCCGCGAGATCGTGTTGGCGTCCCTGGGCTATGTCTTTGAGTTTGTCTCGCCAGAGTGCTTGGTCGCGGGTGTAGATGGTGGGCGGAAAGCCGGTCCAGGCGAGGTGCAGGACGGCCGCAAGTGCGTATACCTCGGCACGTTCGTCGATCGTGATGGGCTGATCGTCTGGGGTCGCGAGGATATGGGCGGCGGTTTCGGGAGCGGTGAAGTGGACCATACCGCCCCGGTAGGTGACGTCTGATGAGATCGGGTGGGGGCCTTGAGCGAGGGCAAAGTCGATGACGTGAACGGTGGACCCGAGGAGGATGTGGGCGGGTTGGATGTCCGCGTGAAGCCATCCCAGGGCGTGCAGCACTGCCAGCCGGTCCGCGATGTCGGCGGCGGTGTGGCGGATGCTGTCGCGTCGGACGGATGAATCGTCGCCGTGCCGGGCCGGTTTGAAAAGCCGGTGCGGAGTGATGCCGTCGAGCCAGCGCAGGGCCATCCAGGAACCACCGCCGTCCAGGTCACCGGAGTCGATGAGGTAGCCGGAAGCGAAATCGTCCAGGTGGGTCAGCACGGTGGCCTCGCGGCGGGCGAGGTGTTCCGCCTGGCGTACACCGTCTGCCCCGGGGTTATGGGAGGCGAGTTTGAGTGCCACGTCAGCGGTGGGGAACTGGAGGCGGTAGACGCGGGATCCGCGCCGGTCGACGACCAGCTCGATGCCGCTGCATGTTTCCCCGAGACGGCTCCCCAGGTGTTCGGCGAGGCTGACCAGCATGGCTGTCACGAGCCAGCTTGTCGTCGAGGGATTTGGGTTCGCGCCCACGCGTTCACCCGTTGGTACCGCTCGGGTACCCGCAGTGCGCGGCGACTGAGAGGGATGTCGGCCAGGTCGGGGATGTGGGCAAAGGGATGTTGCCCATGGTCGTGTGCGGCGGCGAGCTGCTCCGCGATGTGGGGAGTCTGGTGCAGGAACTGGGGGTCCCTGCGCTGCACGGCAACCCGGAGGGAGAGGAAGCTGAGTGGCACCGGGGGCACCTGCCTACCGTGCCGGTCGGCGCCTTGGGCGTGCAAGGAGAACTTGCCGATCATGTAGCCCAGCGGCGTGTAGATGGTTTTGAGCATCCAGTGCGGCCATTCCAGGGCATCGCGGTGTGCGGCCGCGTCCTGGACTCCGATCCACCGGACGGCGAGGTTGTCGCAGAGCAGGACAGCGTCCGTCGCGGGCCGGGAGCGGCGCTGTTCGCGGAGAAACTCCATATGCTCGACCGCAGCGGCGAAAATCTCCCGCTGAAGATGAGGCAGCTGATGGGGTTCCACGCTTGTCTCATAGCGGATCCAGCGAGTGAAACCGCGCTGGAGGGACGGACGGAGGAAGGGGCAATAGCCGGTCATCGCGTCCAGGTAACCGCTGAACCCGGGCGCGATGGTTTCGGGTTCGGTGGTGTAGTTGACGGACAAACGCAACATCAACCCCTCCGTAACAGGGTGGCCCTTTTCACGCTGCCCGCAATTTTGCCTGGCAGGGGCCGAGAACTGGCTATTCCTCGTCGTCATCGGTGATCGGGTTACAGTCCCAGGAATGGAAGACCTCACCGGTCGCCCGATAGGTAGCGTAAGCGGTCTGATCAACTACGCCGGTCGCATCGGCGAACCACAGCGGAGGCAGCGTCCCGAAGTGCCCCTCATAGCTGGAGATCCAGGGAATCCGACCTTCTCCCAGTCTCGCCTGGTGGCCGAGAACCTGGCCACAGGCATCCCGGCTGAACTGGGCATACGCGTCCGGTGTGGAGAGCATGGTGTGCCACGCCTGGTCGATGTAGGTCGAGAACATAGGGCACATCTGAGTACTGCCAACGACCACGGTGAAGAACCGCGCTAGCTCGGTCAACGCATCGTCCGAATCGACTTCAGAGGGCGGCAGGGTGCTGTTAGACATCGTTACTCCTTGTTTACGGCTGCTGGCGTGGGCTGACCTCGATCTCTCTGAATAGCATGCCGAGGACGGTAGCTGGGTCGGCGTTCCTGCCATGAAGCAAACTTGTTTCCGGGTGGCAACCGCGATCCCGTGCTGGTGGCATTCCTGTGGCAAGCCCTGCGCTACCCTTCGCCGATGGCGCGAACCCCGACACCGGTCTGGTGAGCGAGACCGGCTGACTCGACCAGGGCTGTGAGTTCGGCGGTCAGGGTAGGCTGGCCAGGTAGTGCCCGCGGCTTGTGTCGGCCGAAGACTATCGGAGCGTTCCGCGCGACCGGGCTGGTCCGCAGCGGCCCATCGCCACCACCGGCCGACGATCGGTGGCCAACTTACGCGCGGCGTGCGTAACGACCGCGGTGTTGCCGATCCGTTTGCCGGTACCGACGAACCCGATGGAGCGAGGTTCCACCCCAGGGCCACGTCATGACGACTCAGCGTTCATTGGTGATGACTTAAAGTAGTTGCGTGAGGGATGATCGTGCTGTCCGCTGTCTCCGGGGTCTTCCTGGTGGGTCGGTTGCTCGGGTGATGGTGATGGTGATGGTGATGGGCAGTGAGTTACCGCGCAGAACAATCAGCAACCTTGACGTTGCCCTGGGTTCCACCCTGGCCAGCGGTGGCGGCGTGAACGAGAATCACACAAATCCACCACATGCGTCACGCTGGTAGTGGCCAGCGCTTCCTCCAATTCCAGACGCAGCACCTGCACTC
>JBQTGW010000133.1:0-12527 GCA_052390495.1 Pseudonocardiales bacterium | reverse complement strand
GCGCTGCGCGACTCCAAGGATCCTGCTGGGCCCGTTTTGGCGTTCGCCAACGCCGAGTGGCACGCCTTCCTCACCAGCGCCCGGACCGGCACGTTCAGCTGACCCGATCGGCTGACGCGCGTCGGCTCAGGTACTTCAGCCCCGGACCGCACCGGCGGTCATGACCCCGGCCACCTGGCGTCGGGGTCATAGAGATCATCATGCTCATCGTGGGGCAGGTCCAGGTCACGGCGTAACCGGTAGCGTTGCCGGACCAGCGCGTATATCGCTTCCGCGATCCGCGCGTAGGCCGGCTCCCCGCGCTGGGACTCCAGCTCCTGCTGGCGTTGCAGGGCAACGGGCAGCGCCTCGGACAGCCATTGTTCGGCGAGCTCGGCGCGTCCGGCTTCCTCCAACGCGTCACTGAGGTAGGACACGATGTCGTAGTCTTTGGACAGCATCGGGCGCAGGGCCGTCCATTCGGCCATCGCCTCGTCCTCACGACCAAGCTGCAGCAGCAATCCGGCCCGGAAAGCCTGCGCATAGCCGTAGTCCGAATCATCATGAGCGCGGTACGCCTCGGTGGCTCGCTCGGCCAGCAGCTGAGCAGCCTCCAGGTCACCCTCGCGCTCGTTCAGTTCGGCGGCCAGGAGCAGGGCATACCCGGTATCGGCCTGGTCGGCCAACAGCCCTCGCTCGACCGCCTCGATTAACTCCGCCGCCTTCTCCAGCGGCTGCTGGCTGAATGAGCAGCCGACCTGGTCAAGATCTTCGGTAGTGAGTGGTTCAGTCAATGGCATGCGTAACGGTATCGCCACGCCAGCGCGTCATCGCGGCAGCGTGCCGACCGGGCCGGTGACGCCCTCGGGTACGACTCCATCAAGATTATCGGTAGAGAGACCGGCGATCACACCGCTCCAGGCGCTCTGAGGCAGCGGAGGAAAGTCGCAGCGCCTGCGGGCGAGGCGAAGGCTGCCCACGCCGCGGTCGGGTCGTTCCAGTTGTCGATCAGCTTGTCGGCGACGCGCTGGTCCGCGGCCGCGGCTGCCAATAGGTGCATCGCGTGCGGAGGTGGGGGCTGCAGGAACGCGTTCGACCATTCGGTCACGGGGCGGGCAATGCCCCACATCCATTCCACGACGGCGCGGCAGAAGCCCTCGTCGAAACGCGTGGCGTTCACGATCGCCTCGGCAAGCGCGAACGCGCAGTTCGACCCCAGGTTGGCGCCTTGACCGGCGATCGGGTCGTTCAGCACCCACGCGTCACCGACTGCGACCGCGTATCGGCCCTCGTCCAGTGCCGCCCAGCCGCGCCGCACGACCGGGGTGATCGCGCCGCGCATCCGGTCGATCGGCCGGGCCAAGGTGAACGAGCGGTCATCGACACGTTCACGGATCCCTGGCGCGAAACGGGCGAGCAGGTCCAACACGGTGCGCTCGAACTCGCCCGAGTCCGCGCCGTAGGGCAGTTGGGTCAGGATCTCCAGCGGGCCACCGGGCACAGCCTCGAACGTCATGCCGGTAAGCCGACCCCCGAATGAGTAGAACGGGAAGTTGAAGATCTCTCCCACCCCTGGGATGAGCTGGAATGTCAGCCCCAACGGCTCGGTATAGGCCATGCCGAGAAAAATTCCGCCGCACAACTGCCGCTGCGGCGCCGTATATGGCGAGCGACCAGGGTCGCGCTCGAACAGGCCCGCCATCGACCGACCGCCCGCGGCGACCACCATCAGGTCATGCTTATCCGCGAGGCGCGCCACGCCTCGCGGGTCCACCGGACCCAGGACGACCCGGCCGCCGCGGTACTCGTAATCCTCCAACAGTTGGGGCAGGTAGATACGGAAGTCGACAGCGCTGAAAGGCCGCGACAGCCACCCACCAAAGGACAAGCCCGGATCGGCCTGCACCGTGAAATGCATGCAGGACAGCCCGGAGCCGGGGAAATCCCAATGGCTCACGCCAAGCATGCGTTCCCGCGCGCGGGTCTGTTCGAACCGGCCGACGAGATTCGGCGGCCTGCCTGCCCGCAGCTGGTCAGGCCCCTGATCGGCGTAGAGGGTCGTGTCCACACCGAGCTGTTGCAGGCGCAGCGCAAGGTGTAACCCCGAAATCCCCGCGCCGACAATGCCGATGTCAACCATGGTGGCGCTCTCTGCTCGTGCTATCACGACCATCGCGGGCAACCCCAATGCCCCTACCACCTACTCTAAGTGTGCGGCTCAGGGCTGAACGGTCGAAGGCGCAGTCCTAGGTGGCTGCCACGTCGGCCGCAGCGTCCAGTACCGGGCCGAACGCCAGCTCGGCGGCCCCGACCAGCTGGGCCTGTCCGCCAAGCACGGAGCGCACCACCCGGGTGTGCCCGACCGCCCGGCTGACCATGCTCCGCCTGCGCACCTGGGCGGCCACCGCGTCGAGTACCGGCTCGGGCAGCTCGGTCAGCAGATCGCCGAGCACAACCAGTTCGGGAGCGAGCATGTTGACCACATTGACCAGGCCGATCGTCAGCCAACCGGCGAATTCTTCGAGTTGGGTCAGCGCGCCGGATGGGTCCTCGGCCAGCTCCCGCAGCTCGGCGATCAGCTCGCCTCGGCCGATGCCGACCGGCAACCCGAGGGCACGGCGCAGCGCCGCCTCGCACACCTCGGTCTCCCAACAGCCTCGGCAGCCGCAGTGGCACTCCCGCCCGTCCGGGCGAACCATCATGTGCCCGAACTCACCGAGGTAACCACCGGCGCCGTGCAGCACCGTACCACCGGAGATCACCCCGCCACCGACACCGACGTCGCCGACGACGAACACCACGTTCGACGCCCCGCGCGCGACACCACGGGTGTGCTCGGCCAGCGCGCCCAGCTCGCCGTCGCTGGCCACCGCGACCGGTATCCGCAGCGCGGCCGACAACTGCTCGCCCAGCGGCACGTCCACCCAGCGCAGCTGCGGCGCCTCCCGGACCAGCCCGTCCGTGCGCCGCACCACACCCGGCACCGAGACCCCGGCCGCGACCATCGGCGCACCCAGCTCGCCTGCCAGTAGCGCGGCCGACTCCACCACCCCGGTCACCACCTCGCGGGGCACCTCAGCGCCAGCGCGCAACCGCCAGCTGCATCGACTGAGGTTCTCACCACCGAGGCCGACCAACGCCAGTGACACCCGGTCCACGCGCACGTCCACGGCCAACACCACGGCAGCCTGCGGGCGCGGCAACACCAGCAGCGAGGGCCTGCCCGCACCGCTGCGCCGAGCCGGAAGCCGCTCGCTGAGCCACCCGGACTCCACCAGCCCGTCCACCACAGCCTTGATCGTGCTCCGGTTCAGGCCGAGCTCGGCGGCCAGCTCCGCGCGCGTGCACGGGCCGTTCACGTGCAGCCGCCGCAGCACCACCTCCCGGTTGTGCCGCCGGGCATCGTCCGGGCGAGCGCCCTCGGCGGCTGTGCTTCCCACACCCACCAGCGTCACACCCACGCGATCACCGAGTGCCCGTGACCCTTCGCCTGGACAGCGCGTCGACGCTCGCCGCGAGCAGCAGCACCAGGCCGGTGACGACCAGGACCACCGAGGTCGGCTGGCGCAGTAGCCCCAGACCATTGCCGACCAACGCCAGCACCGCGCCGCCGAGCACCGCGTTGCTCAGGCGGCCCCGTCCGCCGAAGAGCGAGGTCCCACCGATCACCGCGGCGGCGATCGCGAACAGCAGCGTGGTACCGCCGCCCGCGCTCGGGTCGACCGAGCCCACCTTGGAGGAGTAGACGATCGCGCCGACAGCGGCCAACGACGCGGAAATGACGAACACACTAGCCCGGATGCGGGGCACGTTGATGCCTGCCCGCCGGGCGGCCTCGGCATTGCCGCCGACGGCGTAGATGTGTCGACCATAGCTGGTCCGGTCCAACATGTAGGTGCCGACCACCAGCAGGAACAGCACGATCGGCACCACGTAAGGCACGCCGCTGATCTCGATCAGCTCGTTCTGCGAGCGGTTGCGGGTCAGCAGGTAGGTGCCCACCGCCGCCAACACCACGGTCACCCCGACCTTGGCGAACACCAGTGGGGTGGGCTGGGCAACCAGGCCGTCGCGCAGCCGCCGGTAGTGCCTGCCCAGTACGACGGCGCCGAACCCACCGGCGGCGAGCAGGAAGAACACCCAGCTACCGGCCACCGAGAGGTTGCCGTTGGCCACCGCGAACAGCGTCTCCTCGCGCAGGCCCAGCGTCCCACCCTCACCGATGAGCTGCAGGATCACGCCCTGCCAGGCCAGGAACAACGCCAGGGTGACCATGAAGGACGGGATGCCGATCCGGGACACCAGAAAGCCGGTAAGCAGCCCGATCGAGGTGCCCACACACACCGCGAGCAGCATCGCCAGCCACGGGTTGGTCCCCTCCCCGAACAGCACCATGGCCAGCGCGATCGTCGGTGCGAGAGCGGCGGCCCAGATCCGTAACTGGATACCGATCCCGATGGCCAGCACCAGCAGCACGCAGAACACCACGAACACACCCAGACCCAGCCTGCCCAGCAGGTTTCCGTCGGAGCCAAGGTGCAGGGCAAGGACCGCCGCAGTGACCCCGGACGCGGTGCCCGCCGAGAGGTCGGTCTCGCCGACTAAAAGCACGAACACCAGACCCATGGCGATGATCGTGAAGCCGGCGCCCTGCGCGAGCAGGTTGGCGATGTTACCCAAGGTCAGAAAGCTGTCCGAGGCCACGGAGAACCCGATCACCAGCACAACCAGCCCGAGCAGCGCAGGCAGCGATCCGAGCTGGCCACCCCGGACCCGAGCCAGATAGTCACGCAGCGCCTCACTGGTACTGCGCGCGGTGGTGTCTATGCCGAAGGCAGCCGTCTCGGACCGGGAGGGTTCGGCCGGTGTGGTCGGCGCGCCGACCCGGGTGGTGTCAGTCATCGCTGATCCTCGCCTGGTGCTGATGCTTCGGCCCGCGACCGCAGGCCTCAGAGGGTGACTGTGTCGGGACGGGGCAAGCCGAGCTCGCCGGACCGGCCAGCGGTGATCAGCTCCATGACCTGGCTGTGGGTGAGCTCTCCAGTGGGCAGGTCGGCGACTAGCCGACCGAGGTAGAGGGTCGCGATACGGTCCGCGACCTCGAACACGTCAGCCATGTTGTGGCTGATCAGCACGACACCGATGTCCTGCTTGGCCAACCGGCTGATCAGGTCCAGTACCTGGTGGGTCTGCGCGACGCCGAGCGCGGCGGTGGGCTCGTCGAGCAGCAAGACCTTGCTTTTCCACAACACGGCCTTGGCGACGGCGACGGCCTGGCGCTGCCCACCGGAGAGGGCCGCGACCGGGGTACGCACCGACTCCACAGTGCGCACCGCCAGGGTGGCCAGCGTGTTGCGCGCGGCCTGCTCCATGCTCGCCTCGTCCAGTGCCCAGGCTCGGCCACGTTCCCGGCCCAGGAACATGTTCTGCACGATGTCGAGGTTGTCGGCCAGCGCAAGATCCTGGTATACGACCTCGATGCCCAGGGCGGCGGCGTCCCTCGGACCGTTCAGCCGCACCGGCTCGCCCGCCCAGAACATCTCCCCGGAGTCCATCGAATGGATCCCGGCGATGCACTCGACCAGCGTCGACTTGCCCGCGCCGTTGTCCCCGACCAGCGCGGTGACCTCACCGCGCCGGACCGTGAGGTCCACGTCGCGCAGTGCCCGCACCGGACCGAAGCTCTTGTTGACCGCCTTGAGTTGCAGGATCGGCTTGGTCACGGCGTACTCACCAGGCCGAGCTGCCCGCAGACGGTGGCCGTATCGGCCACGCAGATCTCGGACGCCCTGACCGCCCCGGCGTCAACAACCTGCTTGACGTTGTCCTTGGTGATCAGGATTGGGGTCAGCAGCACCGACTTGACCGTACGGTTGGCCGTCGGATCCGTTACGGTCACCGTGGCCAGCGCATCGGCCGAGGTCCGGTCGCCCCTGGCCAACGCGGCGGCCAGCTTGGCCGTGGCGTTGGCCTCGTCCGCGATCAGCTTGAACACCGTCATGTACTGGTCGCCGCGCAGGATCGCCTGTAGCGCCTCCGGGGTGGCGTCCTGGCCGGTCACCGCCACCTTACCGACCAGCCCGGCCTTCCTCAGGACGGTGATCACCGCAGCGGCCATCCCGTCGTTCGCCGCGATCACGCCGTCCACCTTGCCGCCGTTGGCCGTGAGGAGCTGCTCGAACGTGACCCCACCCAACTGGTTGTCCCAACCAAGGATGCGCTGGCTGCCGACGAGCTGGTACGCACCGGAGTCGTACCTGGGCTTCAGCACCGACTGCTGGCCCTGGTGGAGCAGGGTGGCGTTGTGGTCGGTCGGCGCGCCCTGGATTTCGATGATGTTCGCACCCGGCTTGTCGCCCACCCCCCGCATCAGGCCCTCGGCCTGTAGCGCGCCGACCCGGACGGCGTCGAACCCGACGTAGTAGTCCGAGGACCCGCCCAGGTTGAGCCGGTCGTAGTCGATGGTCGGGATGCCTGCCGCCTGCGCCTTCCTCGCGACCGCCGACCCGACCTCGCTGTTCGGCGCGTCGATGACCAGAACCCGCACCCCACTGTTGATCATTCCATCGGCCAGCGTGATGAACTTCTGCACGTCGCCCTGGGCGTTCTGGATGTCCGGATCGAGCCCCTCGGCCCGTAGCGCCTTGTCCAGCAGCGGCTTGTCGAAGCTCTCGTAGCGGGCCGACGTGGCAGTCTCCGGCAGGATCACGCCGACCTTCGGATCCGCCCCCGAGCTGCTCGCCCCGCACGCGGTGAGCATGAGCCCCGCACCCGCCGCGACCATGGCCATCCTGATCCTGCCCATGTGCCGATCCTTCCGCTGTGCCCCTCCGGTCACCGCACGACCTCAGTCGGCCACCAGATTTGTTGCGAGACACAACATATCCCTCGGAGCACTGACGGGCAAGCCTTCATCGAATTGATCTCGTCGAGGGCACAGTGGGCGGGGTCAGCCGACTCTCCGCAGACATCCGAAGGCATGATAACTTGAAGTCATCTTTGGCATGAGGTGACTTCAAGACATGGAAATCGAGCGCATCGGTGTCGCCGATGCCAAGCGAAGGTTCTCCGAGCTGGCCGGGCGGGTCGGCCGAGGCGAGTCCTTCGTGATCGTGAGCCGAGGCCGTCCCGTCGTCGCCCTCGTCCCTCCCCAGCGGGTCGCCGACGAGGAGCCGCAGCTCTCGATCGGGCTCGCCGCGTTCGCCGGAGCCCTAGCCGGTGAATGGGACACCGTCGAGGAGGACATGGCCGAGATCGTCGCCGCGCGAGCGCAGGTGTCCGACCGCCCAGCTCCGGACCTCACGTGACGGGATACTGTTTCGACACCGACATCCTCAGCGCGACGATCAAGCCCGCGCCGCCGTTGCACCTCATCCGCCGCCTGGCCACCGTGGCGCCACAGGACCAGTTCACCACGTCGATCACGGTCGGGGAGCTGATCTACGGCGCACAGCGGGCCGGACGCGTGGAGCTGTCCACGCGGGTCGAGCAGATCATTCGCCACGCCCAGACGGTGCTGCCGTTCGACACGCTCGCCGCCCGCACCTTCGGCGCTCTGAAGGCGACACTCGAACGCAGTGGCATTCCGCTGGCCGAGCCCGACCTGCGGATCGCCTCGATCGCGCTGTCCCGAGGGTTGATCCTCGTGACCCGCAACGTGCGGCACTTCCAGCGCGTTCCTGAGCTCACCGTCGAGAACTGGATCGATCGTTGAGATTCTTTACTTTTAGGACTATTCTTTCTTCATGCTCAATATCAAGGATCCGGAGGCCGATCGACTGGCGCGGCAACTGGCCGAGGCCACCGGTGAGACGATCACGCGGGCGGTGACGATCGCCGTCCGGGAGCGTCTCGCCCGGGTACAGGGCAGGCGAACCGGGCGGTCACTGGCCGACGAGCTCGATGAGATCGCGCTGCGCTGCGCTGCGCTGCCGGTGCTGGACGAGCGATCCGAGGACGAGATCCTCGGCTACGACGCGGCCGGGTTGCCGCTACAGGCTGGACGCTGATGGTCCTCGACACCTCCGCCGTGGTGGCGATCCTGTTCGACGAACCCGGCCGCCGCGCGCTGAACGAGGCCATCGAGGCCGATCCGGTCCGCCTGATATCGGCGGCAAACCTGCTGGAATGCGCCTTGGTGGTGGAAGCTCGCCGGGGTGAGCCCGCCGGGCGTGAGCTCGACCTGCTGCTGCACCGCGTGCGCGTCGACACGGTCCCTGTCACCGCCGACCATGTCGAGATCGCCCGGCAGGCTTGGCGCCGCTACGGCAAGGGCCGCCACCCAGCGGCCCTCAATTTCGGCGACTGCTTCGCCTACGCACTCGCCCGCTCGTCCGGGGAAGCGCTCCTGCACGTGGGCGAGGACTTCGCACGTACCGACGTTTCCCGAGTCGGCATAAATGTGACCGGTGGTTCAGGCCCCGAATCCGGGGACTGAATACAGATCATCTCCGCAGGTACACATTCAGCTGGTGCGCGGAGGGTATCGGGATCAGGCTTCGATATAACGATGCGTAATAGGGATCTGCCTCGTATGCCACCGCTACCCACCTCCACCGACAGCTCGACTCCTGACGGCTGCAAACCCTCTCATGATCGCAGCGGGTCGTTGAGCACCCACACGTCGCCGACCGCGACCGCGTATCGGTCCTCGCCCAGTGCCGCCCAGCCGCGCCGCACGACCGGGGTGATCGCGCCGTGGGCCAACGCCAGGGCGTCCGGCCCAGCTGCACCTCCCCCACGGTGTCTTGCGCAGCATGTGGCACCGTGACTCCGCAGACGGGCACGACGGCACGACCGTCACCGAACTCCGCGCACCGGACGGGTCGTGGGCCGAGGTCACCCGCGAACCGGACCCCGGGGCCCGTTACCACGTGCGAGAGGCCGGACCCACACCACTGTGGGCGCACATCGAGACCGCATGGCAGCAGTGGACCGACCTCGGCACCCCGCCATGGCACGAGTCCGGACTCACCGCCACCCCCACCCGCCACACCATCTGGTTCAAAGACCCCGACGGCCCAAGCTGGCCACTACCCACCCTCGACAACACTGCGTGACCAGCGTTTCCCTCGCTTCCGGGTGGTCGACGTGGTACGCGGTGACTACCACGGCGAGAAGTCCACGACCACCGTTCCGCCGGCTGTGGGACGAGGTCTGTGCCGCGCACGCCTGGTGGGTCGAGCAGGGCCGCCCCGACGAGCCGGACTGGCTGTTCACCGTGCACCCCGACCAGCAGACCATCGAGCTGGCGTCCCAGCGGCGCACCGACCTCCATCCGGAACGGGATCAGGTCGTTAAGCTGCGGTAGTGCTGATTGACTCGCTGGACCTAGACCGGGGCCGGCTCGACGTGGGTGAGTGGCCCGCGACGATCCCGGCGGTGCGGCAGGTGATCGAACAGGGGCTGACGTTCACCGCGAATATCACGGTGTTCATCGGCGTGAACGGATCGGGCAAGTCCACCCTGTCGGAGGCGATCGCGGAGAATTACGGCCTGGACTCTTCCGGAGGTCACGGCGGGCGAAAGCGCGCGAACGTGTGGGGCAAGAGTCCGCTGGGTAAGGCGATCCGGTTGTACCGGACCAAGGAAGGCAGATCTTTCAAAGGCACGAAGGCGAAGGGGTTCTTCCTGCGGGCCGAGACCGCCTACGACGTGTTGGCGTGGATGACTGAGCACAAGATCCCCGGCTACGGGGAGGCCTGCTCCTGGGAGGTCAGCCACGGGGAGTCCTACTTGCAGACGATTGTGGGCCGGTTCGACGGACCGGGCCTGTACCTGCTGGACGAGGCCGAGGGGCCGCTGTCGTTCCTCTCCACGCTGCAACTGCTGTACCGGCTCCAGGATCTGGCCGAGACCGACGGGGCGCAGATCATCTACTCCACCCACTCGCCGCTGGTTGCAGCGCTGCCCGGGGCGCAGATCCTGGAGCTGTCCGAGGACGGAATCCGCGAACGGGCCTGGGAGGAGCTGGAGATGGTCAGCCTGTGGCGGACCTTCCTGGGCAACCCGGGAAAGTTCTTCACCTCATAGCGCCGCGTTCACGCGGCCTGCGCTAATTGGCATTTTCCGGTCAGCTCTAACCACAAAAACCGTAACTCCGCCACGCTGCGCCTCCGCCGGAACGACTCTCGATCATAAGGAAATCTCCCGCCTCCGTGACGCAGCGGCGCGGCCTGGGATCGCCCTGCTGCCGCCCCCGATCGGACTACGTCACGCCCGGGTCGCGGCGACCTGCCAGGCCATCCGGGCCAGTTCCCTCGCGTCGGTGCCGACGCGGGCCGCCTCCACATCCCCGAGCACGGCCAGTGCAGTCGCGGAGTCCGCGAGCCCGCACGCCTCCAGGGCCACCCGGGAACCTTCCCCCGCCAGCACCGTGCTCCGGTCGAGATCCGAGGGGATCTTCCAGGCGATGCTCTGCCCGAGCTGCGTAGGCGCTCAGGCTCATCAGCTCCCGGGGAATGCCGAGCCGGTCGGCGATGCGCTCCAGGACAGTGACGTCCTTGACCCGGCGGCCCTTGAGGATCTCGCAGACCTCGGACTGGGCCTGGCCGACCAACTCGGCCAGCCGGTGCTGCGACATCCGGTCGCCTCCAGGACCAGCCGGTACACCGCGCCGATATCACGGACCCGCAGCGCGGCCCGCATATCCGTACGCCACCACAACGCCGGGTTCACCGGCGGACGCTCGGGCTTGCCGGTAGGAGCCTGTTTCCCAGTCAGATTCTGCGCGTGGCCATAGCTCACAGCAATCCCCCACTTCCTCCCAGTGGTCAGAGTGAGCGCACCCTATGCCCGATCGGGGCAAGCTCAGGAGCCGGCTCGCCGTTTGCGGGAACTGGTTCCTCTCTCGGGCCGCAGGACGATCATGCTGCCGGTCGGGCCCCTCATAAAGACCCCGCAGCCAGTGGTCGAGTCGGCCCCGCACAGCGGTCGCCGACTCGCCAGCCAACGCGGGAACAAGCCCGAAGAGCGCCTGGGCTTCGGTGTTGTCCCGGGCACCAGCCAAAGTAGCGAGAGCCACGCACCGCTCCAACAGCCGGGAATCAACGCCGGACATCCGGGATCGCCAATGCCGGGTCTCGTGATCAAGCGCCCGGTCCAGCGGTGGCCACCCACCGGGACGCCATACTCGCCCGGACAGCGCAAAGTCGTACGCCTCAAGCAACACGTCTAGCGACCTGGCGTACCTGTTTGCCGACAGGTCCACCTCGGCTATGCCCGGAACGGTCCATCTCGGGCCGTGCCAGGTCTGGCCGAACCTTTTCCAGGCGGCGGAGCCCGGCGAGGCCACGCCCTGCTCCCGGCTGCCGAACCCCCAGGTGTGCGGCTCGCAGGGGCGCACCGGCTTGTTCCTGGTCAGCGGCGCGCAGACGTGCTGGGTCCAGCCGTCCAGCTCCAGCAGCGCCAGTTCCGGGAACGGCCAGAACGCCGACGCCGACGACACCTCCCAGGCTTCGGAACGGGCCCGGACCCGCGCCTGGACCCACGGTGGCACCGCATCTGCCGTAGCTCCCGCTTCCCGGTCGAGCAGCACACGAACGGCGTCTGCACCCTTGACGACGTGCGCGCAGGTGAGCACCCAGCCCGGCGCCACGAGCACCCCTGTGCCACAACTGTCCGGGGCATCGATCCGGACCACGAATCGCCGGAACTGCTCTTCCCCGGTGGGCAGCATCACTCAGCGTCCGGCGGTGGTTTCCAGGTGAGAGTCACCGTGAGGCTGGCTTCTCCGCCGCCCTCGATCACCAGGCCGGTGAGCTTGCCCGACTTCGCGGTGAGCTTGAGCCCGAACGCCACGCTGGCTTCCGACGGCTTCACCTTCTGCCAGACCTGCGCCAGCTCGGTCGCGATGCCCTCCACCGTCGCCCGCACCCCGTCGAACGACAACGGGCCGGTGTCGCGGATCGTCGTCGGCCCCCCGGCGTCACTGACCTCGACGTAGAACTCCGCGCCCCCGGCACGTACCAGCCGCTCGGCCACGCCGCCCCTCCCTACCAGAACACGCCGACCACGAAGATGATCGGCCTGAGTCAATCACACTCACATCGCTGAGCGGGCGCTTTCAGTTACTCACCGAGACCCGCCTCCGCACAGCCCGGCCTCGTCTGCTGAACAGGGATCCTGGTGCGAGCGGCCCCCAGCATGTACCGTCTATTGTAGTACTTCGCCTGTACCCACATCGGAGGTGAGCGTGGTGGAGACAGTCGGTGTGCGGGACCTCGCCAACCGGGTCTCAGCTGTGCTCGACGAACTGGAGCAAGGCGGGCAGCCCGTCATCGTCACCCGTCGCGGGCACCCGATCGCCGTGTTGGCCCCGATCGACGCCGAAGCGTTCTACGACTATGTGCTTGCGCACGCCCCCGAGTTCGTCACTGGCCGCAAGGCCGCCGAGGAGCGCTTCGCCCGCGGCGAATTCGGCCGGCCGCTGGACGACGTGCTCGCCGAACTGGACGACGAGGACCAGGGCCAGGCGAGTGCCTGAAGTCCGCATCGAACGGGCAGCCGAGAGGGATCTCAAGCGGATGGGTCCCGGTCCGGAGCGCGCC